>JBKHCL010000024.1:0-38648 GCA_046541875.1 Phycisphaerae bacterium
GCGTCCTGGTCGACTTCCTGGTTCGCATCAGCCGCCGGCGCCTCGGCAGCCGGGGTAGCCGGGGCAGCCGGGGCAGCCGCGGACTTCGACGCCATCATCGCGTCAATGGCGTCCTGATCGAGCGTTGCTTCTTCCTCGGCCGGTGCCTGGTCGGCAGCTTTCTTCTCGGCGCGGGCTGCCATCATCGCGTCGATCGCGTCCTGATCCATCTCGGCATCACCGGCCGGCGCTTCCTCGGCCGGGGCCGGGTCGGCAGCCTTCTTCTCGGCACGGGCTGCCATCATCGCGTCGATCGCGTCCTGATCCATCTCGGCATCACCGGCCGGCGCTTCCTCGGCCGGGGCCGGGTCGGCAGCCTTCTTCTCGGCACGGGCTGCCATCATCGCGTCGATCGCGTCCTGATCCATCTCGGCATCGGCGGCGGGCTGTTCGGGTGTGGGAGAAGGATCGCCTTCGGGAGCGGGCTCGGGCGCGTCACCTCCGATGACTTCGACGCTGTCCTTGCCCTTGGCCATCATCTGCTGAATGAAGGCCATGTTGGCGGCTTGGGCTTGTTCTTTGCTTGGTTTCTCAGCCATGGCTCTTTGCCTGATACCGGTTTGTTGGCGGGCGGCGTTTGCTCACCTGCCCGGGCCGACACTGTCGCCGGCGCGGATCGCGATGCCCGAAGGTTTGCAACCTCCGTGCCAGAACGACATGCCAACCGCTAATGGCTTTCTGCGTAGTACTTTGCGTATGTTTTGCGCTCGAACCTCTCGGCGGACAGGCGACGGCTGGGGTTCGGCGCGCCCGGATTCTGCCCATGGGTGCTCGGATTTCCGGCGCGCAGCCGGCGGCGAGGCACACCCTGTCGCGTCGGGCAGGAATTCCGCATCTTCATCTTCTGCCCGGGCGCGACCGGCCCCCATCCGCCGGAACATTCTGCCGGTATCCGGGCGTGGGGGATCCCGCCGGGGTCAGCCGATGGGGAGGGCTCAGCCCCTTCCTCTATATACGGATGCACGATCGACCCGCCTGCGGAGGCGGTCCGGAAGAAAGTTCCGGTGGTTCTTTCCGTGCGGGAGAGGACCCCGCCTGGTGACCGGGCGGGACGCGGGCGTGTAAAGGTACGTTTTCGGGCGTTTTACAGATTCCCGCAGAACTTGCCCACCCGACTGGCACACCCTTTGCATGGAGAGGGGCGACGCGTTCCGTGTCATCTGGAAAGGAACTGTAGCATGAGCGAGATGAGCAGCCTTGCCCAACTGGTGTCGAGCGAACCGCCAGCCGCCCCGCATCGCCAATCGACGCAACGGCGGAACTACACAGATGAATCCAACCCCCGGACGCGGGAGGTGGACGACGATGCCATCCGCCGGCACGACCAGAGCAAAGCCGACCGGACGGCCGACCGGACCGATGATGATCGCGACAGCGGGAACGATTCCAAGGCAGCCGACGATGAGGGGAGCTTCCGCAGCCACGTCCGTAAAGCCATGGAGCGGAACCAACCCAAGGACGGCAAGGCCGACAACGCCAAGCCCTCCAAGACCGCCCTTCTGCAGGCCGCCCTGGCGACCGCCGAGCAGGTAAGCGGCGAGAAGTCCGCCCAGAAGACAGTTTCGCTCAGTGCCCTCACCGGCCAGGCGATGACAGCGGAAGATGCCCCGGACGGCGTGCATCGTGCGGTGCTCGCTGCTCTCGGACAGCAAGCCAAAGCCCGGAACGCCGAAACGCCCGAGACACCCGGCGGCGCGAAGGCGGGCCAATTGCTCGTCAAGGATTCCGGCCAGGCAGCACCGGCGGACGCGACCGACAAATCGACCGACGGCAAGCAGGTTGCCGACGCGGCCAACGCAGACACACCCAAGACCGACACGCCCCACGCGAAGGGCGAGGAGGTCGTCGCACAGGGCAAAGCCGACACCGCAGCCGCCTCCGCGAAGAACATTCAGAAGGAAACGCCCACCGTCGCCGGCGAAGTCGCCGAGAAGCCCCAGACCGACCAGGGCGAGGGCGAGTCGAAAATGACTTCAGAACTGGCCCAGCCGAGTGCTGCCGTTTCCGGCGGACTGCAGGCCGGCCAAGGCGCTGCCGGTCAACAGACCGGCGATGGGCAATCGCGGGATGACGGACAGGGACGGTTCGTTCTCAACACCGCAGCCGCCAACCCCGTCGGCCGAGACACCGCCACCGCCCCGGGCAGCGACGGGCAGACCTTTGAGGCGACCATCGAGACGGTCTCGCAGAGCAGCCCGTCGGCATCGACGGTTGGGACTCCGACGATCGCGACGGCGGCGACGGCAGCCCAGTCCGCCCCGGCGGGCGCGTCGGTCGAGGGGGCGGACGAGGTTTCGCCGGCAGACCAGGTCTTCGCGCAGATGCGGGGGAACCTGCGAGGCGCGGGCGATTCGATGGTGATTCGCCTGGACCCACCGGAACTGGGGCGGGTGCGCATCTCGCTGGAGATGGACTCCGACGGCCTGCGGGCCCAGATCCGCACCGACAACGCCCAGACACTCGGCGATCTGCAGCGCGAAGCCCAGACGCTCATCACCCGCCTGACCGAGGCGGGCATCCAGGTGCGCCGCGTGGACATCCAGCCGACCGAGCAGAACGGCGAGCGACCCATGCACGATCCCGCCGACGGCCAAGCCCAGCAGGGCGCCAACCCGCAGGAAGCCCAGGACCACTCCGGCGGCGCCCAAGGGCGCGACGGCCAAGCCGACACGGGAGACAACGGCCAGCGGCCCGCCTATGCGACACAGACGACCAATGAGCCCCAGGACAAACCCGACGCCTCGCCCACCGGCGGGGCCGACGGATCCATCAACGTAATGATGTGAGGTGAACCATGAGCCAGGTACAGGCACTGGGACAGAACTCCCAGGAAATCACAACCAACTATCTCAATCTGCTGGTTGCCCAGCTCCAGAACCAGAACCCCCTGGAGCCCATGGACAACCAGGACATGGCCGGTCAGCTCGCGCAGCTCTCGTCGCTCGAACAGACCGAGCAGATGAACAACAACTTCAAGAAGGTTCTGGACTCCACCATGCTGCAGGAGGCGCTGGACCTGACGGGCAAGGATATCACCTACCTTGCCGAGACGACCGACGAAGACGGAAAGACCATCGACGTGCCGCGCATGGCTACGGTCGGGGCGGTGGCGCTGGAAGAGGACGGTCCGCGAGCCTACCTCGATAACGGCGAAGAGATCTCGACCGACGAGATCTACTCGGTCGGGCGCGATCCGGCGAATTCCGCCTTGGCGCAGGGAGCGGCATTGATCGGCAAGGGCGTCAAGTACGCCGTTCAGTCACCGGATGACGCGGATATCACCTTGGAGAAGACGGGCACGATATCGAGTGTACGTCTGGAGCAGGGCGAGATTCGCTTCGTGGCGAGCAACGGGCTGGAACAGTACGAAATCAAACCCACTCAGATCATCAGCATCGGATTGTAAACCTTTACTAAACAAAGAGGATAGAACACTATGGGTAATGCACTGAACGCGGGCGTCTCCGGACTCAAGGCGCACCAGAGCATGATGGACGTGGCGGGCAACAACCTCTCCAACGTGAACACGACGGCCTTCAAGTCCAGCCGGGCGAGCTTCTCGGAACTGCTCAGCCAGACCATCCGCCAGGCGAGTGCTCCCGGCGACGGGATGGGCGGTATGAACCCCGTCCAGAGCGGCAACGGTGTGGAGGTTTCGAGCATCGACCGCGACATGAACCAAGGCGCGCTGGTCAACACCGGTCAGGAGTTGGACATGGCGATCGAGGGGGCGGGCTTCTTCGTGATGGACGGCAGCAACGGCGAGGCGTACTCGCGGTCAGGCACGTTCAGCGTGGACGCCGATTACACCCTCGTGGACCCCTCGACGGGCTACCGTCTCCAGCGGATCGACTCGACCGGCGAGAGCGATGGTTTCCAGCGGCCCGGGGACACGAGCATCCGCATTCCGTATGACGTGGCCCTGCCGGCTGCGCCGACCACGCAGATCACCTGCGTGGGCAACCTGCAAGCCGACGCCGACTCACCGACGACCCACAAGATGCGGGCCGGGACGGACTACGCCTTCACCGTCGACGGGTCCACCACCGACGCCAGCGCCACGCTGGAAAGCCTGGACAACACCACCATTACCGGCGCGGGCACGATGACCTTGGCCGGTCGGGACAAGGACGGCAACGACTTCACCGACACCCTGGCGGTGGACACGACCACCACGGGGCAGGATCTGCTGGACTTCATCGAGAACGCCTTCTCCGCCGAGGGAACCGACGTCGAGGCGTCCCTCTCCAACGGCGAGATCATTGTCGAGGCCGACGACGCCGGCTACAACCAGATGGACCTGGACCTCAGCTATTCCGGCGCTGCAGGCGACAGTTTCGAGCTGCCCCCCTACTGGCAGATCGAGGTCGCCGGAGGCGAAGCCAAGAAGGACGTCAACGTCGAGGTGTTCGACACGCTGGGGATTTCCCACGCGATCACCGGATCGTTCGTAAAGACCAACACGAACAACCAGTGGGACTTCGTGGCTACTTCGGTCACCGGCGACATCGAGACGTTCGGCTTTGACGACCGCCGCGTGAAAGGCATCAACTTCGGCAAAGACGGAACGTACATGGGCATCGACTCGACCATCGGCGATTCGCCCGAGATCAATGTGACCTTCGCCAATATCGGAAACGTCTCCTCCTTCGCGGTCGACTGCGGCGACATCGGAAAGACCAACGGCCTGACGCAGTTCGGATCGGCGTCGACAGCATCGGTCATCAAGCAGGACGGCTACGCCTCCGGTTCGCTGAGCAGCATGTCGATCTCGCGGGATGGGGTCATCACAGGCCTGTTCTCCAACGGGGTGCGTCGCGACATCGCCACGGTGAAGATGGCGACGTTCCAGAACCCCGCCGGCCTGGAGAGCATCGGCAACAACTACTACCAGGCAACCGGAAACTCCGGCGACGCGAAGACCAGCAACGCCATGACCGGCGGAGCGGGCGAGATCCGGGGCAGCGCCCTGGAGAAGTCCAACGTCGACGTCGCCAAAGAGTTCGTCACGCTGATCCAGGCACAGAACGGCTACCAGGCCAACGCCCGGACCATTCGCGTGGCCAACGACATGCTCAAGGAACTGACCAACCTCATCCGGTAACCACCGGGACGGGAATGACGCCATGATCACCGCGGGATTCAACCCGACATCATTGACGCTCGCTGCCAACGCGCTGGACCGCTGGCAGGGAGCAAGGCAGGGCCTGTTCGCCTCGACCCCCTGGTGGGTTGTGGTGGCGGGGCTGGTCCTGCTGGGCGCCACGATCTACGGGGTCTGGAAGCTCTACCAGCGCCACAACGAGAAGCAGGCGTGGGACGAGTTCCACCAGCTCTGCCGGTCCAACGGTCTGCGGGACGCCGAGCAGCAGGCCCTTCGGCTGGTCATCGACGTAGCCGAGGTGAGCTACCCGCCGTTGTTGTTCGACCGCGAAGCCTTCGAGACGTCCATCGATCTGCTTCACGACAGCGAACGGTACTCCGTCCTGCCCGCCGAGGCCCGAAACGCCATCGACGCGCAGCTTCAACTGGTGCGGGAGAAGCTCTCCTTCAGCGAGAAGCGTCTCTCGGAAGGACCCACCACTCGCCAGTGCGCAACGGGCGGAAGCGTCTCGATCCTCGTGGATCCCGAAAAGCCCGAGATCGAAGGCGAACTCGCCGGTGTGACGGAGAATCGCCTGATCGTGAATCTCAAGAAGATGGCCGTCTTCCGCGACGGACAGGTCCTGGTCGTGCGGTATTCCCACAACGGGATCATCTGGGAGTTCGACTCGCGGGTGATCACCTACCAGGACGGCAATCTGTACCTGGACCATTCCGAGCGCATCCGGCCGATCAATCGCCGGTCGTTCCCGCGGATCGCCGTGAACATGCCCGCCCAGATCGCCCTGCTGCCGTACCTGCAGGATACGCTGGACACCCAGCCCGAGTTCGTTTCCGGTCGGCTGATGGAACTGGCGGGCCCGGGGTTCGTGCTGGACGCTCCGATAGAAGTGAAACCCAACTACCGCGTGCTGGTCCACGTCGAGATGCATCCGGACAAAATCATCGAGACTACCGGGCGCGTGCTTCGGTCGGCCCCGGCGTCCACGGAAGGTCGATGGCTGTTCGTGGCCGAGATGATGGGGCTCAACGAAGCGGAAATTGCCGACCTGACGCGCGAAACCAACCAGGCCGCCCGTCGGCAGCCCGAGTTCCGAACCGCTGGAAGCGATCCCGTCGCCGCCGGCGAGGAGGCAACGTCATGAACAACAGCTTTTCACCATCGGCATCGAGTCTGCAGGGCTTGGCGCTGCAGTACCGCGCCATCGCCCACAACATGGCCAACGTCAACACGACGGGCTTCAAGCGGGACGTCAACAGCTTCTCCCAGAAGCTCATGCAGCGAATGGGGGCCGTCTCCGGTGAGCCGCTCGTGAACGAGGTGCAGGCGCGGAACGACATCGATTTCTCGCAGGGGCCGATGCACCACACCGGGCGGAAGCTCGACGTGGCGATCGACGGGGAGGGGTTCTTCGTGATCGAAACTCCCGACGGCGACCGCTACACCCGCAACGGAACCTTCCGCACCGACGAGAACGGCAAGTTGGTGGACTTCCGCGGCCGAACCGTTGCCGGCGAGGGCGGACCGATCAACATCCCCGATCGTTACCCCCTCAACCAAGTCGCCATCAGCCAGGACGGAACCATCAACGTCGCCGGCAGAGAGGTCGGCAAGATGAAGGTCGTGGGTTTCGAGGACGTCAAGGTGCTCGCGCCCGAAGGCGACGGGTGCTACCGGGTGACCGACGAAGACGTCAAACCCGACGAACTGGAAAACCCCGTGGTGCACCAGGGATATTCCGAGAAATCCAACGTGAACATGGTCGAGGAGCTCGTGGATCTCATGCGGGTGACCCGGATGTACGAAGCCAACACCAAAATGATGAAAAAGCAGGACGAACGTCTCCGCACGCTGATGCAGGCGGCGATGTAGTCCACAGGAGAATGAATCATGCTACGAGCGTTTTCTTCCGCGGCGACAGGAATGGCTGCCCAGGACCAGATCGTGGGGGTCATCTCCAACAACCTCTCGAACATCAACACCAACGGGTTCAAACGGTCCCAGGTGGACTTCCAGGACCTCATGTACGTCAAGCTGCTCGAAGCCGGCCGGGACGTGGCCTCGGGGCAGAAGGCCCCGACGGGTCTGGAGATCGGCAACGGCGTCCGGACGGCCGCCACGCTGAAGGTTTTCACCCAGGGCGAGGCGCAGGCGACCTCCCGCCCGCTGGATATGTCCATCCAGGGCGAGGGGTTCTTCCAGGTGGAGATGCCCAGCGGCGATATGCGATACACCCGTGACGGCAGCTTTCGGCTGAACGCCGAGGGCAAGCTGGTCACCGCCAGCGGGTATTACCTCTCCCCGCAGATCACCATCCCGCAGGATGCCCGCTCGGTCAGCATCGGCGATGACGGAACCGTCACCGTCATGCAGGGCAACTCCAACCAGAACACCGCCGTGGGGAAAATCGACCTGGTTCGCTTCGTGAACCCCTCGGGGCTGTCCAGCGAGGGGCAGAACCTCTTCGCCGAGACCGGCGCTTCGGGTTCGCCCACCACCGGATCGCCGGGCTCGGACGGGCTGGGCTCGATCCGCCAGGGCTTCCTGGAGAAGTCCAACGTCCAGATGGTCTCGGAGTTGGTGAACCTCATCACCGCCCAGCGGGCCTACGAGGTCAACGCCAAGGCCATCAAGGCCGGCGACGAGATGCTCACCACCGCCAACCGTCTGATCACGTGATTCACGCCGCGAAAGGCTACCCCATGACACACCGACGAACCATTCTGCTGCTGGTGACGCTCGGGTGGGCTGCTTCGGCAGTCCTCGCCGGCGACACGTCCGACCAGGAGGTCAGGATCTACCTGCCGCGAGAGCGAACGGTCCGGAGCGACAAACTCACGCTCGGACAGGTCGCCCTGGTCTCCTGCGACAACGACAAGACCGCCAACGCCGCCGAGAGGATCACCCTGGGTCGGGCTCCGTGGAAGGGCGAGGACATCGTCCTGGATCGGAAGACGATCCTCTCGCGGCTGGCGTCTTCAGGCTTCGATGCCGACGACATCTCCTTCTCCGGGGCGCCCAGCGTCACGGTGAAACGCGACGAGACCACCGTCGACGCCGAACGCATCGTGACGGCAGCCCGGAAATTCCTCGCCGCCAACAAGCCGGCCGGCGAGAACGCTTACTGGTCGCTGATGCGGAAACCCAAGGACCTCATCGTCCAGTCGCCCAAGGGCGTGACGCTGACGGCCACCATCTCCGACGGCGCCCCCAGCGGCTGCGCGAAGGTGGTGATTCACGCCCGCAGGGAGGACAAAGAACTCGGCAAGACCGAGGTGCTCTTCAAGATGGGTCACCTGGTGCAGAAGGTCGTAGCCAGCCGGGACATTTCGCCGGGCGAGACAATCAGCACCGACAACGCCGCGGTGGTGTCTGTCGAGTCGCTGCGTCCGGCGAAGGGGCGGTTCGCCCCGCCGTGGGGCATGGTCGCCACCGGGAAAATCAGCAAAGGTCGCGAGGTCCGCGACAACCTGATTCGCTCGCCCGCCCAGAAGGTGGTCGTCAAGCGGGGTCAGGGCGTGGAGATGCGCATCGAGGGCGACGGGTTCGCCGTGCGGGCCTCCGGTCAGGCGTTGCAGGACGGCAAGCCCGGGGAGTTCATCAAGGTCCGCAACATCGACAGCAAACGAATCGTGGTCGCCAAGGTCAACGCCGACGGCTACGTAGTTCCGGTACTGAAGAGGTGAGATCATGAGACTTCCAGCCACCCGTATTTGCCTGCTTGCGGCGACGTTGCTTGCGGCGACGTCGGTCTGCTGGGCGGGGTCCATCTGGGCCCGGGCCCACCGGGGCACGCGCAATCCGTACCAGGACGACAAGGCCCGCGCCGTGGGCGACGTATTGACGATCATCATCAACGAGAAGAGCAACATCGAGACCGAATCCTCGCGGACGATGGACAAGTCCGACAAACGTGGAACCAAGGTCACCGGCGGGGCGAAGTTCGACCTGCTCCGCGGGATCGACGCGGTGACCGGAAAGCTGTTCAACCTGCCGGAACTGGATGTGGATGTCGATTCCAGCAGCGAGTTCGACGGTTCCTCGGAGGTCACCACCGGCCGAAGCTTCGTCGACCAGATGACCGTACTGGTCGAAGACGTACTGCCCAACGGAAACCTGATCGTCCTGGGCAAGCGGACCCGAGAGATGAACGGAGAGAAGGAAGTCATCCAGATCTCGGGGGTCGTGCGTCCCAGCGACGTGAACTACTCGAACGACATCGCCTCCAGTCGAGTGGCGAACTTCCACATCGTTTACCAACACACCGGCCGGGAGAACCGCTACACCCGCCCGGGCTGGCTGGGTCAGGTGCTCAGCTTCATCAGCCCGTTCTAGGGCCCAACGAAAGGACTCCCATGCGACGGACGCAACGTATCATACTGATCCTGTGTCTTCTGGCGACGGTCGGGTCGGCCTCGGCTGAACGCATCAAGGACATCGTGACCATCAAGGGCGTGCGGGATAACCCGCTGATGGGCTACGGGTTGGTGATCGGCCTGCAGGGAACGGGGGACGATTCGCCGGTCTCGCGCCAGACCATCGCGAGCATTCTGCGCCGCTCGGGTATTACCATGGACCCGGATGACCTGGGCTCCAAGAGCATCGCCAGCGTGATCGTAACCGCCACCCTTCCGCCCTTTGCGCGGAAGGGAACCAAGATCGACGTGACCGTCTCTACCATCGGCAACGCCTCCAGCCTGCAGGGTGGCACGCTGCTGATGACGCCGCTGATCGGGGCGGACAAGGAAACCTACGCCGTCGCCCAGGGCGAGTTGGTCGTGGGGGGCTTCTCCGCCCAGGGGCAGAGCTCCAGCGTGCAGAAGAACCACACCTCCGTGGGCAACATCCCCAGCGGTGCGACGAT
Organism: Phycisphaerae bacterium; assembly: GCA_046541875.1. Taxonomy (GTDB): domain Bacteria; phylum Planctomycetota; class Phycisphaerae; order SM23-33; family SM23-33; genus CAZFPT01. The sequence continues at coordinate 10,008 of JBKHCL010000024.1, forward strand.
CGAAATCGACGAGATCTCCGACTACGTCGAAAACGGCAAGGTCACCCTGCAGCTGCGCAACAGCGACTTCTCGACCTCCAGGCAGATCGCCCAAGCCATCAACACCAAGTTCAAGGGCGCCGCCGAAGCCGTCGACGCCGGAAGCATCCGCGTGACACTCCCCAAGACCGACAAGAAGGACGGCAAAAGTGCGGTCACCGAGTTCATCTCCTCGATCGGACAGCTCAAGGTCAAGGTCGACAGCAAAGCCGTCGTCGCGATCAACGAGAAGACCGGTACGGTCATCGTCGGCGAGAATGTGACCATCAGCGATTGCGCGATCTCGCACGGGAACCTCTCGGTGGTCCGCAAGGAGAAGGACTACGCCTCGCAACCCGAACCTTTCTCCAAAACCGGCGAGACGGTCAAACTTCACCGCACAGAGATTCACGCCATCGAGGACGAGGGACCCATGCACACCCTCGCCCTGCCCAAGCCGGTGTCCGTTTCGGACCTGGCCCGGTCGCTGAACGCGATGGGGCTGACGCCGCGCGACCTGATCTCGATTTTCCAGGCACTCAAGAAGGCCGGCAAGCTCCAAGCCGAGCTGAAGGTCATGTAAGGAACCCACCCATGAGCGGACTGTCCTTCCCGATTCCCTCTGCCGGCGGACCCGGCGCCACCGACGCCCTGCGCGACGCGCAGCTGAAGCGTCTCCAGCGTGGCCGCGAGGGGGGAACACTCGACGAAACGCGCGAGCAGAAGCTCGCCACAGCCGAGCATACCGCCAAGGAGTTCGAAAGCCTCCTGGTGACCCGCATGATCTCGACGATGCGACAAAGCATTCCGGACGCGGGGCTTACCGAAGATGCCGCCAGTGGTCAGATGAAGGATATGTTCTGGCACTTCATGGGGCAGGAAATTGGCTCATCCGGCGGGATGGGCGTGTGGAAGCAAGTGCTCCGACAGATTCAAGAATCCGAAGGTTTGCTCGATAATACGGTTGTCAACCCCGAGGTAACACCATGAACAGACGCGACATTGCACTCGATATGATCCTGGATGAGCTGCTGAGCGTCCTGGATGCCGAACTCGGCCTCCTCGACGTCCGGCGCGATCAGCTCTCGCGTCTCGGTTCGATCGTCCTCGATCGCCGAATGGACGAGGCCCCTCCCCTGCTGGAGAACATCGAGCAGACCGTGCGCGATCAGCAGCGCGTGGACATTCGCCTGGAGGCCTCCCGCGCGACGATCGCCAACCACCTCGGCGTGGACGCCGAACACCTGCGTCTGTCGCAAATCGTGGACCTGGTGGATTCCCGGCGGGCCGTCGAGATCGACTACCGCCGCCGGCAGATCATCCAGCAGACCCAGGCGATCCGGAAAGAGAACATGCGGGTCTCGATGATGATCTCGGAAATCGGCAAGCTCAACCGTCTCATGCTCGAGGCGATTTTCCCTCAACAGACCCGCGTGACGACCTACGGCTCGGCGGGATCACAGACCTGGCAGACCAGCCAAAGCCTGGTCAACGCGGAGAGGTGAGTCATGGCAAACTGGGGTATCGGAGTTACCGGACTGCAGGCCGCCCAGAAGGGTATCGAGGTCATTGGCATGAACATCGCCAATGCCTCCACGGACGGCTATCACAAGCAGGATCTCAAGCTGGCGTCCATCGCCTACTCGGGCAGCTCGATGAGCGTCGGAGGCGGCGTGGAGGTCCAGGAGATCCGCCGGCGGTATGACATCCTGCTGGAGAACCAGGTCCTCCGCCAGCAGCCCGAGATGGGGCAGGTGGAGCAGGAACTGGAGATCCTCGCGTCGCTGGAGAGTGCGCTGGGCGACCTGGACAGCTCGGGCGTTCCATCGTCGCTGAACGACTTTTTCGCCGCGCTGAACCAACTCACCGCCCAGCCCGACAGCCAGGCCCACCTGGAAAACGCCGTCTGGTCGGGCGAGAACCTCGCCAGCCACCTGCGGAACCTCTCCGCCTTCATCAAGGAGATGAAGGAGCACGTCAAGCAGGAGACGTTCAACGCCATCGAATTGGCCAACAAGCACCTGCAGAATATCACCGAGCAGAATCAGCTCATCAACGACCTTTCGTCCCAGTCCGGCAACACCAACGTGGTGCAGGACAAGCGCGACCAGGCCCTGATGGACCTGGCCCAGCTGATGCCCGCCCAGATCGGATACCGCGACGACTCGAACGGGACCATCACGGTTCACGGCTGGGGCATGCCCCTGGTGCTCAACGCACGCCCGACGCTGATGAAGGCCGAGATCGTCGACGACAGCACGCTGGGCGTAGGACCCGAGTCGGCGACCTCGCTGATGGACGACGTTCGCGGCGGTGAAATCGGAGGTCTGCTGGAGCTCTACAACGAGACGCTCCCGGACCTGCAGGGCAAAATAGACGCCCTGGCCACGACGCTGCGGGACAAGATGAATACCATCCACGTCCAGGGTCTGGGCAACAACGGTTCGTTCCAGGTCCTGGAGGGAACGTCCGTACCGGCCGAGCCTTTCGACGAATGGACCCGGGAGATCGCCGCCGGCACGATCCACATGCGGGTCACCGAGGAAAGTACCGGCGACGTGGCCTACCACGAGATCGACATCGACCCGGACGACCACACCACTCCCGGCGTGATCGACACGATGGATGAACTCGTCAGCCACATCAACACGAACATCCCGGACATGACCGCCTCGCTGCCGGACGCCGCGTTGAAGCTCCAGGCTGCCGACGGATACACGTTCGACTTCCTGCCCGAGACGCGCCTGACCACCTCGGGCACATGGGCGGGCACTACCCCCGAGGTGAGCGGCTATTACCAGGGCGAGCAAAACCAGGTGTACACCGCCACCGTCGTGGGCCCCACGCCCGGGGCCGACGAACCGGTCGGTGTGACCAGCGGGCTGCGCGTGGAAGTGCGGGATGGCGCCGGCGAGATGGTCGCCGACCTGACGGTGGGCAAAGGGTACTCCCCCGGCGAACCGCTGGACGTGAGCGAAGGACTGAGCCTGACGTTCCCCTCGGGCACGCTGCGCGAGGGCGAGACGTTCGAGTTCAAGGCGCTGGCCCAATCCGACGAGACCGGCCTGATGAACGCCACCAACATCAACACTCTCTTTCAGGGTGACAGCGGCGAGGACCTGAGGGTCGCCAAGAGGCTGATGGACGACTCGAACAACTTCGCGTTCTCCGCCTCGACGCAACTGTCGGACAACACCAACGTCACGCGGATGGCGGCGGTGGGCGACAGCCAACATGGGACGCTCAACAATCTCACGCCCGATCAGTTCGTGCGGTCGGTCTGGTCGTCGGTCGGCCAGGAGATTTCCACCAAGGAGGCACGTCGCGACGGGCTCTACGCGGTGGAGAAGCAGTTGCTGGACCAGCGGGACACGGTCAGTGGCGTGGACATCAACGAAGAGGCCGCCCAGCTGATCACGTACGAGAAGATGTACCAGGCGGTGGCGAAGTTCCTCACCACCCAGAATGACGCGTTGCAGCACCTTATGAACCTGATCCAGTAAGGGCGAACACCGCCCCGGGAGAACAGTCATGGCAGGATGGGGTCGAATCTATAATGACGCGATCTATTCGCTGCGAAAGCGGATGGATGACATGGCGAGGTTGCAGGAGATGGTCGCCACCGGCAGCCGGGTGATCCGTCCGTCGGACGACCCGGGCGACGCGTTCCGCGTCCTGACGCTGCAGAACCAGGAGACGGAGTTCACCACCTATCGAGACAACATTCACACGGTGGAATCCAACCTCAACTACGCCGACACGAACCTCCAGGCGATCACCGACCAACTCGCCGAAGCCAAGGCCCTGGTCTCTCAGGCCGCCAGCGCCACCTACAGCCAGGACGACCGGATGGCCGGCGGATACGCGATGGACGAGATGATCAAGGGGCTCATGTCCAACGTGAACGCCAACTCGATGGGGCGGTACATCTTCGCCGGCGACCGGATCAACCGTCCCCCCTATGAGGCCACCCGGAACTCGAAGGGAAGCATCACTAACGTCAAGTACGCCGGAAGCCTGCAGGAGATGCGCGTGCCGGTGGGGCCGAACATCGATTCACCGGCCACCCTCGTCGGCGATGACATGTTCCGCGAGAAGTCGCGGCAGAACCCGGTCTTCAGCGGAAGCACCGGCGCCGCCGAGGGCAACGGAACCGCCAGCGCGAGAGGCAACTTCCCCCTGCTGGTCAGCCACACCTCGACAACGGTGACCGCCACCAACGGCGTCGCCGCCGGCGCCGGCTCGGCCGGGGGAGACACGATTCTGGGCGACCATACCGTCGAGATGAACGCCGGGACCAACTCGGTCCGCCTGGACGGCGGGGATTGGGTGGAGTTGGGAACGATCTCCGACCTGAGCGACGCCCGCATCGAGAACGAACGCGGCGCGGTGGCGTACGTGGACCTCACCGCCTGGGACGGGACCACCAGCTCGGCCACCTTCACCGGCAACGGGACGATGTCCATCGACGACGGGACAACGACCACGCCGATCGACTTCACCGAGACCAGCCAGGCCGTCGTCGACGCCGATGGGCAGACGCTGTTCGTGGACGCCACGGGAATCCAGCAGACAGGCACGGAGCTGGTACGCATCGGCGGCACGTACGACCTGTTCGGGACGCTGATCGAGATTCGCGACCTGATGTTCAACAAGGCCGGTTACGACCATGACATGCAGGGCGAGTTGCTCAGCCAGGCGCTGTACGACCTCGAAGACGTCATGAACGGGGTTACCGAGAAGATGACGGCCGTCGGTGGTCGGATCCAGGCGCTGACCGGTCTGGACGAAGCCATCGAAGGCCTGGAGTTCTCCGCCAAGGAGCAGAAGGCGGCCGTCCAGGATGCGGACGTCACACAGGTGGCGACCGACCTGGCCAAATCCCAGACCTTCTACGAGATGACACTGGCGTCGAGCTCGAAGCTGCTGAACATGTCGCTGCTGGACTATCTGTAATTCCTTTCGGGGGAGTTTCCGATAGCAATGGGACACGCGCGCTCAAAAAGAGCGCAGCCACCGGCGAGCGACGGGGTCGGCCCGTGGGAGTTCCAGGGCTTTCGCGAATCCTTCGGCGGAGCAGTATCGACCTACACAACTTCCACTAAGTCACTTATGAGATACGGAAGTCGCCGCCGCCGATCGTGGGACTACAAACTGCCTGGAAAGCTCGTTTCGGCACAGCCGTTGCACACTGCTTTCGGCAACGGCTGCCCCAGCCGGGTGAGATCGGCGAGATCATGCAGGAAGGAAACGAATCGTGAGCATGTCGACAACCAAATCGGACGCCTACAACGAGGCGCGAGACCACGCCGAAGCCGGGCGCTACGAGCAGGCTCTTCAGCAGGTTCGCAAGCACCTGGTCAACGAGCCCAACGATACCGAGGCGCTCAACGACGCCGGGGCGATCCTCTACGCCCTGGGGCGATTCGAAGAGGCGATCGACCATCTTCGCGCCGCGGTCTCTGCCGGGGAATCACCCCCGGCCGAGACGCTGCTGAACCTCGCGGAGGTCCACCTGGCGGCGGGTCAGCCAGACCAGACGCTCAAGATGCTCGGCGAATTGGCCGAGCAGGAATGCCTCACGCCGGACCTGGCCGTTCGCGTGTCCACTGCCCTGCTCAACGAGGGTCGCACGCCCCAGGCGGTCGAGGCGCTGGTGATTCTCAAGCATCTCTATCCGGACACCGAGGACCAGGTCGCCGAGAGTGCCCTGGCGGTGATCCGCTCGCATCGACCCAAGGTCTCGTTCTTCTTCCTGCCCAGCGAGGAATACGTCGCCGGGGAGATTCGCGACTTCCTGGCCGATCGGTTCGAGGTCCGCTGGTCCAGCGAGCAGGAGGCCCAGCGCCTCCAGGAGCTGTTGAACTGGTCGGACATCGCCTGGTTCGAGTCGTGCGACAGCGTCTTCGCGGTGGCCAGCCGAAACGCCGGTTACGCCAAGCTGGTCTGCCGCCTGAAGATGTACAAAGACTCCAACCCCTGGATCGACGAGATCCAGTGGGAGAACGTGGACGTGCTGATCCTTCCCTCCCAGACGGTTCTGGATAAGCTCTCCCAGCGCGTCGGGGGGATCAGCGAGAAGACCCGCGTGGTAATCGTGCCCAACGGGGTGGACCTCGACGCCCTGGATGAGACTCCCAAGTCTTCCGGCACCAACATCGCGTGCATCGGTCTGCAGAATATCCGCATGCGGCCGGAGCTTCTGGAACTCGTCCAACAGGTGGCCCGGGAGCATCCCGAGCTGAAGCTCCTCCTGGCGGCGGAACACATCGAAGACCGTCTCGGCGTCGGCGAGCAACAGCACTACTCCAAGCACATCGATGGCGAGACCATCTCGCAGGTGGGCATGCCCGCCGACCCGATCGAATGGCTGCTGGACAAACAGTACGTCCTGGCGACGAACTACTTCGCCGAGCGGACCCCGCTGATCGCCGAATGCCTCGCCGTCGGGCTCAAGCCCCTCATCTACGTCCCCGAGGGAGAAGCCCCAGGCCGGTTGGCTGAGTGGTTCGGCTTTACGTCGGCCGACCAGCTCCAGCAGCGGATTTTCGACGAGCCGTACGACCCGCAACAATGCCGGGAGATGGTGGCTGAGCACTTCTCCTATCGCAGGCAGATGGCCAGGCTCAACGACGTCCTGCTGGAACTCGAACAGGATTGGCTTTCCCTCCAGCCCGAGGATCCGCAGGAGTAAGACCAGCCGGGCCCGTCTCGATAATCGACCGGAAGGAGCAGAGCACATCATGCCCAAGGCCAACACCTGGCGGGACTCCATGCCGCTGGTGACCTACATCATCTCGACGTACAACCGCAGGCATTATCTGCCCATCGCCCTGCGCAGCGCGCTGGACCAGACCTACCGGAACCTGCAGATCATCGTGGTCCGCGACGGCGGCGACGAGATTCGCGACATCATCGAATCCTTCGGCGACGAGAGGCTGCTCCTGCTGGACCGGCCCCGGAACCGCGGGCTGGCGTATTCCTACAACGAGGCTGTTCCCTACGTAAAGGGCAAGTACATCGCCTACCTGGGCGATGACGACATTCACTACCCCCATCACATCGAGACCAACGTCGCTGCCCTCGAGGCGAGCGACGAATACCAGGCATCCTACTCGAGGCTGTACCGGACGCTTGTTTACCCCATGCCCGGAGGTCGACGCAAGGTGCTCTCCAAGGCGTTGATGGTGGACCGCGATTTCGATCTCTTGCAGCAGCTGCATTTCAATCTCGTGCTGGGCGGGGCAGCGGTCCATCGAACCGACCTGCTGGAGAAGACCGGCCCCTACAACGAAAGCGTTCGGGTGCTGATCGACTGGGACATGATGCGGCGGATCTCCTTTTTCACGCCGTTCCTCTCGATCCCCGCGGTCACCGGCGAGTTCTTCGCGAACTACCAAGCCGAGAGCGATCGGATCTCGGACAAACAGCGCCAGGACAAGATCAAGTACTTCCAGAACACCCTGGCCATCCGCAACAACCGCCCGCCCAAACCATGGAAGACCTACAGGGACCTCTCGATTATCTGGACTCCCTCACAGGTCAACGAGCAGTCAATCACGCAGTTAAGCAACATCCTTCAACTGACCTTCACTCCGTTCCAGGTTTACATTCCCATGACCCCGGCGGAGCTTCGATGCCTGAACGTCCAGGCCCCGGTCATCCACGGAGTCAGCGTGCCCGGCGACCTGACGCCCTCCCAACGGTTGGACGCCGCACTGGACCAGGTGGACGGCGATTACGTCTGTTGGCTGCCGGACCGGGCGACCATCAAAGCGCTGTGGGCCGAGGAAGCACTGTACCCGCTGGAGAACCATCCGGAGTGGGATGGCATGCTCTTGCGATCGGACTCGCCCGAAACACAGGGCTTCGTGCTGCCCACCGAGACGCTCCGCTCGATCCGGGCAAAGTACCCGGACCTTCCGATCCGCAAATCGATCGAGCAGGCCGGCCTTCAGCTCGGCCAGCCGGGCGAGAACGATCCGGTCTTCCCGGTCAACAGCGTGCTCTCCAAGGCCAAGACCGCCCTGCACGAGGAGCGATTCGCCGATGCAGCCGACCTGTTTGCCGAGGCGCGAGAACTCCAGGGCGAACCGGCGTTGTGGCTGCGGGTCTGCCAGATTTACGCCCTGTACCATGAAGGTACGCGCGACGCCGAAGCCATCGAACTCTGCCGCCGGACCGCTGACCATCGACCCTGGATCGACCTGCTGATGGTGTACGGAAAGCTGCTGCGACGCAACGATCAGCCACACCAGGCCATCGAAGTGCTCGAACAGGCCCATGAAATGATGGAATACACCGTAACCGCCTGAGAGGGATATCGTGGAACTGCAAATCACCGACAATGGGAAGAACAAACTCGAACTGGAAGGCTTCCAGGAGCGGGTCTTCGTGAAGTACTCACTCCTGGAGGAACTCGGAGAGGCCTACAGCGACGCCGAACAGTACGACAAGGCGATCGAGATCTTCCACAAAGCCATCCGGCACGAGCCGCGTTTTCCCTCTGCCCACGCGTCGCTGGGAATGGCCCAGCTCCGCAGCGGCCGACTCCAGGAGGCGACCAACGCCTTCCAGAACGCCCTGAAATGCGAAAACACCCACCCCGCCGCCTGCCGAGGGATGGGCATGGTCTTCCAGCGGACCGGGCAGTTCCCCCGGGCCTTCGAGATGTACCTCAAGGCCCTCGAACAGGACGCCGACGACCTGCTCTCGCTGCTGGGGCTGTTCCAGACCTCCTGCAAGATGGGCACGTTCGGCAAGATCACCCACTACCTCGAAACCTACCTCGCGAGCCACCCCGAGGACACCTCGGTGACCTTCTGCCTGGCGACCCTCTACGCCAAGGAAGGCCGACTCGAAGACGCCCGCGATCAGCTCATGACACTGCTGACCATCGAGCCCGGCAAGGAAGAAGCCATCCACATGCTCGAAAAAGTCCAGCAGCACATCCGGAAACGACAGGCCGCCGAATCGTCCCCCCAGAAAGTCACCAGCACATGACCTCCACCGACACCCAGGCAAACGACATCCTCCGGCAGATCCGCACGCTCATGGACGAAAGCCTCACCCTCGCACGGGACGAGGATTTCCCCGCCATCGACAAGCGCTGCGAACAGATGCAGACGCTCATCCAGGAGATGGTCCAGACCGGGGCCACGATGACGCCCGAGCTGCAAAATACGATCGAGCAGGTGATCGAATCCTACGATCGGCTGCGCCTGCAACTGGCGGCGGCCCGCGCCGGGTACACCAACGGCCTATCGAAGATGGGCAAAGGTCGCAGCTCCATCCGTGCCTACCAGTCGCCCGACGCACAGAAGCCCAAACTCACAGGCGACGACTTCTGACGACTCCTTCGCCGCACGCCTGCCTGTCTCCTCCGTAGCCCGGCCTTCCAGGCGTTCCGCCGGCAAACCACCTCGGCTCTCCGGATACCACACCCTCTCGCGAACAAAACGTCTCTCGATGTTTTGAATCGCTGGGCCCGACCCCGGTGGTTCGACAGCCCTACAAGCCCCCACCGTCAGGTGGGGGATAGAACGCGTCCCGTAGCACGGCCGTGTCGCCCCGTTGGGGCGGGGGATCCCACCGCTGATCGAGCATCGGTCCCAAGCCGTAGGGCCCGCAACTTGTTGCGGGCGGAATAACTGAACGGGGGCAGGCAGCGCAACCCGAACCACAGACCGCCCTGCCCTCAAATCATATCCCACACCGGCCACGCAAACCCGCTTCGCGGCGCTTGTCAATGGCTGCAAGGATGGGTACAATTCGTGGTTTCCCTGCATGCACTGAGCGACATTCGCGAATTGAAAGGATCCCCATCGATGAAACTGGCAGTGATTCCCGGCGACGGAACCGGACCGGAAGTGGTAGCCGAGGGGCTCAAGGTGCTCCAGGCCGTTTCCGAGAAGGTCGGCCTTGAGTACACAACCACCGAGTACAACGTCAGTGGCGACCGCTATCTCGAGCGCGGCGGCGACCCCGAGAAGCCCTCCATCGAGGTGATCTCGGACGAGGAAATCGACGAACTGCGAGGGTACGACGCCATCTTCCTGGGCGCTATCGGCCATCCGGACATCGCCCCGGGCATCCTGGAAAAGGGCCTGCTGCTTCGCTGCCGGTTCGCCCTGGACCAGTACATCAACCTCCGTCCGGTGAAGCTCTACCCCGGCGTGGAAACCCCGCTGGACGGCAAGACGCCCGAGGACATCGACTTTGTCGTGGTCCGCGAGAACACCGAGGGCATCTACACCGGCATGGGCGGCGTGCAGTACAAGGGCACTCCGCAGGAGGTCTCCACGCAACTGAACTGCACCACGCGATTCGGGGCCGAGCGGGCCATCCGCTATGCCTTCGAGGTCTGCAAGCAGCGCAACAGCGAGAAGAAGATGGTCACGCTCGTACACAAAATGAACGTGCTGACCTACTGCGGCCAGACGTGGTTCGACACCTTCCACGAAGTCGCCAAGGACTATCCGGATATCCAGACCGACTACAACCACGTGGACGCCGCGTGCATGTGGTTCGTGAAAAACCCCGAGTTCTACGACGTGATCGTCACGGACAATATCTTCGGCGACATCATCACGGACCTCGGCGCGATGATCCAGGGCGGGATGGGCGTCGCCGCCGGCGGGAACATCAACCCCGACAAGGGCGGGGTGAGCATGTTCGAGCCCATCGGTGGGTCGGCCCCGAAGTACACGGGCATGAACGTCATCAACCCGATTGCCGCGATCGCCTCCCTGGCGATGCTGCTCCGCGAGACCGGCCGAAACACCGACGATCAGAAGCTCATCGACGCCGGCAACCGCGTGGAAACCGCCGTGATGGAAGTGACCCCCAAGATGGATTCCCAGTCGGCCCGCCGGATGGGCTACTCGACGACGGAAGTGGGCGATCTCGTCGCCGACGCCGTCGCCAAGGCCGACTGACCGAACTCCGCCGAACCGGTCCGGGGCGCTTGGCACGACGCCGGGCGCCCCGGGCCTCGTCGGCCTGCAGGGGTTTGCGGAGATACCTGCGGCACGACAGCCCCGCGGGAGATCCGCATATGTCCGCCCCCGCGCCCCACTACCCGACCATCGCCGCCGGGCCGGCGACCATGATCGGTTCGTGTGGAAAGCTCACGACCGGTTCCCACTCACGGGCCCGATTCGTGCCGGCGTGCAGCGTCTCACCCGCCAAGGCCCAGGCGAGGTCATCTGTCTCGAAGGCGACGTGATACGTGTTGATGTTCTCGGGCGTGGAATCGGGGAACCCGTCGGTGATCTGCTGCCACGATCGCCCGGCGTCCTCGGAACGGTAGAGTTGCCCGTGGACGTTTTCGCCGTGCGGGCCGTCACTGACCGTCGCGAGGATCAGCTCCGGGTCGTCCGGCGAAGCCGTGATGCATCGGCCATAGCGATCTGCAAGCCCTTCGCCGCGATCCTGCCACATTTGGCCGTGGTCTTCGCTCACGAAGACCCCCTTGGCCGTGTTCGCATACACCCAGCCCGGACCGGCCGGGGAGGTGCTCACCTGATGTACGTCCTTGTGCAGCGTCGGCGTGACCGGCTCCCAGGTCTCGCCCGCGTCGTCGCTTCGCATGATGCTGCCCACGTGGATGTCCGCATACACCCAGCCGCCGGGCTCTGCCGCCAGCGACCGCACCGACGGCGGGCCGCCCCACGGGGTGCCCCACTGGTCGCGAACACTCAACTCGTCGAACGTCCGAATCTGCTCGGCCCCCGCTTCGGTCACCCGAAACAGCCTCGCGTCCAGCGTGCCGGCCAGCACGACCAATGGCTCAGTCCGCAGCACCAGCAGGCAATCCACGCGACGGGGAACCGGCTCGCCCAGCTCCCGCGACCCCCCACCGTCCAACACGTGCACCGTGCCGTCGTCCATCGCCACCACGTCACACCCCTCGCCACGAGCGGCACAGGCGATGCCCTCAGCCTCGAAGCAAGGCTTCGGCAGCGACCGCCGCGACGGGTCGGCCAACTCGTAGACGGCCCGTGGAGTCACCACGAGCACGCCGGATCCACTTCTCTTTGCATTATCATGATTTATCGTTGCGTTGCCCATCGGTTCACCTTTCATTTCTCGCATAGAACCCACCGAGGGGGCCCTTATTCACTATAGACCCCCGCCGGTGGACAAATCGGCCTCGTCGGTCGGGGTCCGGATTCGTCGCCACAGGCGGTGAATGTCGCTTGTGGAGTTGGGCATTTGCGGGTATCATGAAGGCTGTTTTCCGGAGGTGTTCCGTATGCAGCAGGGTCAAGCGAATGTCCCCGCCCGGGTTGTGGTGTTGACGCGCCAGAAGGGCATCGCCGAACACGTCCGACGCCAGGTCCGCAACGGGGACGACTGGGTGCTGTGCACCAGCGCCTACGAAGCCGCCGCCGAAGTGCTCGCCGAGCCGACCGCGGTGCTGGTGATGGATCTGCGCCTGCTGGCCGTGCGGGACGAGCGCCTCGTGGAGATCGCCCGAAGCTGCGGGACGGCCATGCTGGGTATCGGCGCCTTACCGGCAGGTATGAGCGCAGCCGCCCTCAGCGGCGTGACGCTGGTGGCCGAGCCTCACCTCGACGTGGAAATCGCCCGCGCCCTGCGAAGCCACCGCCCCGTGGACGTTCACGATGCCCCCCTGCGCGAGGACGAACTCGCCGACGTGATCCAGGCCGCCGACCCGCACACCGAATCGCCCGCCCCCGCCGATGAAGGCGAAGTGGGTTGGCCGATTCCCGCCGATCAGCCCGCCAACCCCGTCCCGCGGGCGAACCCGGTTCCGCCCGAGGAACTCCACCGCGAGCGAAATGAAGCGATGAACCACCTCGACCCGCCGCAGGCCGACCTGTTGGACGAGTCGCAGTTCATCCCCGAGCCGCCCGGCGCGCGAGCCACACAACGGCCGACGCCGCCGGACGCCCTGCTCAGCGACGAGGAACTCGCCGCCCTGCTGGAGCGGAACTCTTGACCCCCGCCGCCAACACGCTCATCGTGGGCGCCGGCCCGGGTCGACGCGAGATCGTGCGCCACGCGGCGCGCGGCGCGTACACCGCCATCCCCGACCCCTACAGCGGCGTGCAGGCGATGTCCCAGCGACACTGGGGGGCGGTGGTCATCACCACCGATCGACGGACGCTGCCCGGCCTGGCGAGGGCGGCGCGTCGCCTTCAGCCCGATGCCCACCTCTTCGCGCTGTGCCCGCCGCGCGAAGAGTCGGCCACCAGGCCGCTGGTGGGGGACGTTCTGGACGACTACTTCATCGCTCCGCCCACGCGCGGGGACGTCTCGCGGATTCTCTCGGCCGGGGCTGGTACGTCGCTCCAACCTCACCGCGGGGACCTGACCATTCCCGCCCAGACGCTCAAACAACTGCTCTCTTCGGCGCGGGGACTGGCCTCGCTGGAGAAGCAATTGGCCGCCCAGGCCGCCGCTGAGTTGGGCACGATGGTCGAATGGCGGGACCCGTCCGAGGTAACCCCCGAGCAGGTGCTTCTGGAGATGCCCTCGGCCAACGGCAGCGCGGGGCGCGTGCTGGCGACCATCAACGACTCGGTGAAATCCACCAGCCCCCGTCGCCTCGCGGCGCTGCAGGAGATTCTCCCCCAACTGGCGATGCTCGCCGGGCGGGGCGAGGCACTGCACCGCCTTGCCGTGACGGACCATCTCACCGGGGCGTACAATCGTCGATACTTCTACCACATCACCGACCAGATTCTCTCCCGCGTGGAGCGGTCCGGTTCCCGGGCGGCGGTGCTGCTGTACGACATCGACGACTTCAAGCGATACAACGACACCTACGGCCACGCCGCCGGAGACGAGGTCCTGCGAGACACCGCCGAGCTGATGCGACAGGTCACCCGCGATCAGGACATCGTCGCGCGGATCGGCGGGGACGAGTTCGCCGTGCTGTTCTGGGACGTGGACTCCCCTCGCGTGCAGGGAAGCGAAATGCCCGACACCGCCGAGATGCTTTCGAACCGGTTCCTTCGCGCGGTCCGGCTCCACGAGTTTCGCAGTCTCGGGCCCGAGGCCACCGGCGCGCTGACGGTGTCCGGCGGATTGGCGCGGTTCGCCCAGGACGGAACCACCTGCCGCGAGCTGCTGCGGTCGGCCGACGCCGCCCTCAAACAGGCCAAGGGGTCGGGCAAGGCGACGATTCGCCTGATCGGCGCCGACTCGCACGAACGAACCTGACGTTTTTCTGCAAACCTTCCGGGGAGTTTCACCGTCTGATAGACAGAACAGGGAACACAGCGGACAATCAACCACATCCATCTGCATCGAAAGGACTTCAGACATGACGGATCGGACGCCACCGAAGCACGCCAATGAACCCCATCGACCTCCCTTTCTCCTGACCGCAGGCCTGCTGACCGGCTTGGCGCTGATGCTGGCGGCTGGGCTTGTCGGCCCGTCGGCGGCGAGGGCGGACATCGACCTGCCCAGCGGGTTCCGGAAGTTCGAGACTCGCTACTACATCATGTACACCGACCTTCCGGTGGAGAAGGCCCGCGAGGCGGCCGTCCGCATGACCTGCATGGCCGAGGAGTATCACAGCCGAACCAAGGGCTTTGCCGGAGCGATCAAGCGGAAGCTGCCGTTCATGCTGTGTTCCAGTCGGGTCGACTATCACAAGCTCGGAGGCATCCCGGGCAGCGCTGGGGTGTACATTCAAGGCCGCGCTCTGATGGCGTTGGGCTCGGGCCCGAGCATGTGGCACGTGGTGCAGCACGAGGGGTTCCACCAGTTCGTGCACATGGTGATCGGCGGACGCATCCCGATCTGGGTGAACGAAGGTCTTGCGGAGTATTTCGGGTCGGGCGTCTGGACGGGTGACGGGCTGGTGACGGGCGTGGCCGACCCGCGACGCGTGAAACGCGTGCAGGGATACATCAAAGCCAACAAGATCCTGCCGATGCTCGCAATGCTTAAGATGTCTCACCAGGAATGGAACGCCGCCCTGGCGATGCGAAACTACGACCAGGCGTGGTCGATGGTGCATTTCCTCGTGCACGCCGAGAAGGGCAAGTACCGCAAGGCCTTCGGGAAGTTCATCAACGACATCTCCCGTCGACGCGACTGGGCCAAGGCGTACGTCCGCCGCTTCGGGCGCGATACCAAGGCCTTCGAGAAAAAGTACTCCGAATACTGGATGAACTGGAAGCGGGACAATTACGAAGACCGCATCTCGCGCGCCGTCGTCGAGACGCTCACCAGCTATCTGGCACGCTCGGAGATACTCAACCAGGACCACCCCGACGCCAACTCGCTCTTCTCCGCCATCACCAAGGGAGAGGTGCAGGTCGACCCGAAGAAGCAGGCGCGATTGTGGCTGCCGAACTCGCTCGGACAGCAGACGGTGAAACAGTCGGCCTCCCGCGGAAAATGGACGCTCACTCGCCCCGGGAAGGGCGAGCATGGAAAGGTGAAACTCACGCTGACGGCCAAGGACGGAACGATCTTCACCGGGACCTACACACTTCAGCGGGGCAAACGGCCCGACATCGACGTGGACATCACCCAGTCCAAGGGCAAGACGGACGACGAGGCGGACTGAGGCGGGCGCATCACTCCGCCGGAACGCGCGAGACGATCGCGTCCACCACCGTATCCAGACCGCCGAGGAACTGACCTCGCGCTGCCGCGGCCATCCGGGCCCGTCGATCGGGCTGATCGAGAAGTTCCACCACGGTACGGACGATCTCGTCCCGCCCGTGGGCGATGACGGCTGCCCCGACCGATTCGAGATGATCAGCGTTCTCGCCCTCCTGGCCGGGAACCGGGTCCATCAGCACCATCGGCGCGCCGCGTGCGCAGCACTCGGTTACGGTCACGCCGCCGGGCTTGGTCACGAACAGTGCTCCGATCTCGGTCAACTCGTGGATGCGGTCGGTGAAGCCCATCGGACGGATCGTGTCGCCCGCTTCGGGCAGCTTCGAGAGCGACGCCAGCAGGCCCTTGTTCCGCCCGGCCAGGACGATGACGATGGCCGACTCGCAACGGGCCACGATATCGCGTGCGACCTCCACGATCGGTCCGCAGGTGTATTCCGTGCCGCCCGAAAGCAGCACGATATCCCTGTCGGCCGACAGCGACCACTCGTTGAGGATCTCCTCGCGGTCCAACTCGTCGGTCCACTTGGGGTGCAGCGGAATCCCGCTGACGGTGACCCGCTCGGGCGGGATGCCCCACGTATCGAACACCTCCGCGGACTCGGCGGCAGGGACGAACCACCGCTCGATCCCTTCGCAGTACCAGAACCGATGCACGCGGTAATCGGTCACCACCACGAACTGCGGCAGGTCGATCTCACCGAGACGGTTCATGTGGGCGATGTGCGGGGGTGCGAGAAAATGCGTGCTCACCACCAGATCGTAATGCCCCTTGCGGACATGGTCGCGAAGCCGACGGGTGCAGAACGCCTCCATCCACAGCCGGGCGTATTCGCCGGCACCCCGGCCGGGGCGATGGGGCTTGTCGGTCATGTGGTAGACCTTGCCGTACAACTCCGGCAGGCGGGTCATGCCCAGCTCGAAGCTGCCGGCGTAGTAGGCCCGGAACAGGCGCGAGGTCACCGAGAGGGCGTCGAAGAATTCCGCGTCGATGTGGGGGGCGGCATGTCGCAGACCCGCGACGATCGCACGGGCGACCGAGTTGTGTCCCGCCCCCACGGTGGTCGAGGCGATCAGCACGCGAGGCTGACGGGTTGGTCGATTCGCATCCATGCGGCCGTAGTGTCCCTTCCCTGCCGGTCCGGTGCAAGCGTCAACCGGCACGCGGGCGAGTGGCGGGTCAGCTATTCCTTCAGATTCCCCAGTACCTCCAGGCGGCGGGCGGCCACGTCGCGCCACGGATTGACCGGCCCGTCCTGTACGCGGCGGAAGTAGACCTCCGCCGACTCCATGCCCTCGAACATCCGCAGGACCGGTTCGCTCATCGCCAGGATGCCCAGTTCGTAATTGGCCACGATGGCGGCGTCCGGATCGTCGCGCCAATTCTCCGCCACTCCAAGCAGCATGCGGGCCCGTTCGTACATGTCCGGCTGCGCTTTGGCCACGAGAACCGCCCAGTTGCCGCCCATGGGCGTGTCGCGATAGCGCTCGGCCTGGTCGGCGAGTTTGCGGACATCGGGCTTCATCGCGGGGTTGACCTCCAGAAACGCCGCCAAGGCCGCCGCGGCGTTGGGGTCTTCCAGGGCGGCGTTGTTCTCCACCAGCCAGATCAGGCGGCGCGTGGCGAAGAGGGCATCGCGATAGTACTCCGGCGAGGGACGCGAGTCGGGCTTGCGAAGGATCGGGCTGGCGTCGCCGGCCGAGCCTTCGTCGATCTGCTGCACGTGGTCGGCCAGGAGGATCTCGGCCTGGTCCTTGAGTCGTTCGTAGGCCTCGAGGGGCTGGGCGGCGCGGAGGTCCAGTTCGCCCAGGCGCCACTGGGCCAGCGCCGCCTGGGCCGAAGCGCCGTACGAGCTGAGTTGCTCCCAGACCGGCCTGGCCGCGGGCAGCACGTGGGCGGCGGAGGGTTTGACCAGTCCCTCCCGCAGGGCCCGACGGTCCACCCGCAGACTCCGCAGTTGCCCCTTCAGCCACAGCAGGTCGGGCTTGCGATCGCTGGAGGGGTAGCGGGCCAGAAAACGGTTGATCCGTTCGATCAGGCGGTCTCGCGGCTCGCGGATCAGCGCCTGGTCGGTCAATCCTTCCGTGTCTTGCAGCCGATGCCACGTCCCCACTGCCGCCGGCTCGAAGACCGCATCGCCCGGGGCGACCCCCGCGACGAGTCGGCAGTAAGCCAGTTCGTCCGCCCCGATCCGCAGGAAGAACAACCCCGCCGGAGCGGCCACCAGCCCGGCCAGCACGAACACCTCTGCCGAGCGGCGGAACCCGGGCACGCCTCCCAGCAGCGCCGAGAAGGCCGAGCCCAGAACCGCCCCCACCACCGCCACCAGCAGCGGCAGCGTGAGCAGCCAGCGCTGCACCGGGAGCATGGCGGCAGAGTCCACTGCCAGCAGACCCGAGAACGCCAGGAACACCATGGGGGGCAGAAGTCCCCCGGCCACGGCGAACACATGGACCTCGCCCACACGCCGGATCAGCGCAGCCACCACGCAGCCGGCGGCAATCGCCAACGCCAGTGCCAGCGCCTGCCCCGTCAGGAGCATCACCCCGGTAAGCACCAGTCCCCCCGCCACCGACCGCCGCGAGGAGACCGAGATGGGCACGAACACCATGCCCGCAAGCACCCCGCCAAACACGAGAACCATCCACGGATACCGGAAGATGCTCATCGGCCTTTGGAAGAGATTGCCCAGCGGCGTCAGCAGGCTGTCGCGGAACGTGCCCAGGCGAAAGCCCATCCACGTGCCCACCGAGAGGTACTGCCAGAACGAGCAGACGGCTGCGTATGCGACCAGCAGAAGCGACGCCAGGAACACCGCGGTCAGCACGTGCGTCCACCGCCGGGGGGGCGGACCATCCGCCAGGAATGCATCGTGAGACGGGCTGATCATGATCGGATTCCGCCTTGCCCCGCGCCGGCGGCGCGAGTGCTTATTGCGACTGCGGCTGGGCCTGGAGCTCCATCTCCAGCACGCGCCCCATGCGGCGCCAGCGGGAGTAGCGGTGCTTGAGGAGCTTCTCGGGTGGGATTCGCTTCAGCTCGCGGAGCGTTCGGACCACGTGCTGCTGGAGGTTTCGGGCGGCCTCGGTGGGGTTGCGATGGGCCCCGCCAAGGGGTTCGGGTACGATATCGTCGATCACGTCGAGCGATTTGAGGTGGCGGGCGGTGATCTTCATGGCCTCGGCGGCCTGGGGGGCCTGCTCGCCGGTGCGCCACAGGATGGCGGCGCACCCTTCGGGCGAAATCACCGAATAGTAGGCGTATTCGAGCATCGCCATGCGGTCGCCCACACCGATGCCGATCGCCCCTCCGGAACCGCCCTCGCCGATCACCGTGCAGACGATCGGCGTGTTGATGCGGGACATCTCCATCATGTTCACCGCGATCGCCTCGGCCACCCCGCGCTCCTCCGACCCGATGCCCGGATACGCCCCGGCCGTATCCATGAGCGTCACGATCGGCAGGTGGAACTTCTCGGCCAGCTTCATCGCGCGAAGCGCCTTGCGATAGCCCTCCGGATGCGCGCAGCCGAAGTTGCAGGCGATCTTCTCTTTGGTGTCTTTGCCCTTGTGCTGGACGATGAGCATGACCTTCTCGGTACCCACCTGGGCAAAGCCGCAGCGGATGGCCTTGTCGTCGGCAAAGCGCCGGTCGCCGTAGATCTCCACGAAGTTCTTGGCCATCATGTCGATGTAATCGCCCCCCAAAGGCCGCTGGGGATGACGGGCGACCTGCACGGTTTCCCACGGGCTCAGAGACGAATAGGTCTTTTTCAGCAGCGAGACGTACTGCGTCCGCAACTGGCGGATTTCGCTGGTGTAGTCGCGCCCGGTCTCTTCCTGGGATTCCTCCAGCTCGGCGATCTGCCTCTGGAGGCGAACGACGGGCTTCTCAAACGGCAGGTGGTGGGCCGGCTCGGGGTTGGCTTTGGCCATCGGATCATCCTCGTAGTGATAACAGGCCGCGACTCCGTTGAAGGCGTCTCGGCCAAATGACTGCGACGCCTCCATGCGTCCGTAGATTACCCAGTATGAATACGCAACAGCCTACCGCCCAACGGAGGGATACTCAACCCTTATTTTCACCGCCGGCCTCAGGATACGAAGCCCTCGCCGGTGTCATCCCCCGCCGGGTTCCTCCCGGAACGGCGGAGTGTACAGCCCGCTGCCGGACGGTCTTGCCGCCGATCCGCCTTCGGTAAAGCTCGCCGCCTTGCGGGAGAGCCCCTCGGCGTCCACCGGTGGGGTGGTGCGCGTGGGCGTCTTCTCGGGGAAGGTTTCCATGTGCAGCGTGCGGGTGGGGAAGGCGAACTCCACGCCCATCTCGTCGGCCAACCGAATGACCTCCAGCAGCACGTTCTGCCGCTCGACAAGCTCGTTGGACCAGTCCGGGACCGACAGGAAGAAGTAGAGCATGATCTTCAACCCGCTGTCGCCGAAGTCGTTGAACACCACGTGGAAGTAGTCCTTCCGCGTGTTCGGATTGGCCTTGATGATGTTCTTGATGCCCTCCAGGAAGGCTTCGATGGTCTCCGGGGGCGTATCGTAGGTCACGGAGATGGTGGTATAGACCCGGCGATACTGCCGCAGACCCATGTTGTCCACCCCGGCGGTGGCGACCAGGCTGTTGGGCACGGAGATCAGCGAGTTATAGAACGTGCGGATCTTCGTGGTCCGAAAACCGATGTCTTCGACCGTTCCCTCGAAATCCTCCACCACGATCCAATGCCCTACCTGGAAAGGCCGATCGAGCATGATCATGATCGAGCCGAAGAAGTTCGCCAGCGTGTCCTTCGCCGCCAGTGCAACCGCCAGCCCGCCGATGCCCAACCCCGCCAGGATGCTGAACACCTCGATGCCCAGGTTCTGGGCGGCCAGCAATACCCCGAGAATCACCACGAACGCCTTCAGCGTGGTAGAGATGAGCTTGGCGAGCTGATCGTCCAGCCGCGATGGCGTACGGGCCGTGCGATGACGCAGATAATCGGCAAAGACACTGGTGAGCCGATAGAAGAACCAGATCAGCCCGATCGAGAGGATGATCTGCAGACCGACGGTCATTACCGTCAGGGCGGTTCCCCGCAGGCGAAGCAGATGCAGCGAGGCGAACCAGATCGCCGTAGCTGCCAGCAGACCCACCGGACCTTTGAGCGCCTCGATGAGTTTCTCGTCCCACTCGGTTCTGGTTCGGCTGCTGAGCGCCTGAATCAAGTGTCCGACCCAGGCAGCCACCGCCCGCATGCCCAACCCGATGAAAATCGCGATCAGAATGCCCAGCCACTGCCACACCGCCAGCCCCCACCAGGGACGAAGCGCCCAGCGGGGCATGTGGCGCTGCAGCCAGGGCTCGCGATACCCGCCACCCACGGCTCCCTGCAGATAGGGCATAGGACGGACTTTCTCGAAGAACTCGGCCGCCCGCATGACGGTGGTGGGGCTGAACAGCCATTCGCCGGCCCGCTCGCCCTCGCCCACCTTGTGAAGCACGATTTCCGTGTCTTTCAGCCGCCATCGCGCCTGGTCGTACTCCTCGCCGGGTATCTTCGCGTAGTCGATTACGATGATCCGGTCGATGACCTCCTTGAGGTAGATCGCCGCCTCGCGTCCCATCTCGGTCCGTCCCAGGAGAGAGACGCCCGAAAGGTCCAGACAGCGGACCGCATCGTCGAGACGGGCGGTCAGGGACGGGTCCTTGCGCTCCAGGCCGCGGACGTAATCGTCCATGGCCTCCATGAACGTCCGCATCGTGTCGCGTGGGCTTTCGGTCTTCAGCGGAGCCAGGGGGTTGGCTTCCTGGGCCCCGGCCGATGCGGCAGCGAAAACGGCGACACCCAGTACGACCAGAATGGCGCGGCGTCGGATCATGTCGATTCCCTTGGTAGGATGTGCGAAAATCGGACAGAGCAGACTATACCCATCCCGCCGGTCGTTGTCACGCCCCTGCCACGCCGCGATGGGAGCGTTTCCCTTCCGACGGGTAGGGCATTCGCCCAGTCCGGGTGGGGGTCCGGCGGAATATAGGGCTTGACGGACGGAATCGCCGCGGAGTACTATCATGATGTTGCTAAATTTTCATTTTTAGCATCCATAGGCGCGACGCGGGTTTTTGCCGTGTCGCGGGAGTGTTTCACAGTAGCGACGGCCGACAGAGTGCAACATCGAGCAGGCCGTCCGGCAGCCGTTGTCCGCGTCCCATCGGGGCGATGGCGTCAGAGGAACCGCCTTCGGGAAACTGACCAAAAGGGTTCCGCGGCGTCGGGCAACGATTTGACGTCCCCCCGCGGGACGGGCCCTTGGGTCATAGAATTCACAAAGAGACATTGCATGACTGCGTTGTGGGGAAGTACTGACAGGGCAGGCATTTGTAGCCGGCCCAACCAGATGGACGCCGCGAGCGATCCGCATTGGGATTGCCCGGGGGGTCTGTTGATCCGTCCGCAACGACGTGCCCCCGTGCCGTCGGGCCGGGCGACCAACGCGCTGTCGTGCGCGCTTGTATGTCGTCTTCGCTGAAGTGAATTCTCGCATTTCGGTGTCGCCCCCCGCGGGCCTCGCCGGACGCTGCCTCCTGCTCGATCTCCTTGCGCCCTGTCCGGGCCATCGCCGAGAATAAAGGAATCGTGCGATGCTATCATCTGTACTGCTGGGGCAGGCGGAGGTTCTCTACGGGGTCATCGGGCTGCTGGTCGGCGGGGGGATTGCCTTCGCCATCCGGGCGGCCATCGACAAGGCCAGGAAGGAAACCCTCCAGAAGGAACTGGACACCGCCCGCGCCGCTGCCACCGCCGAAGCCGACAAAATCAAAGCCCAGGCCGAGTCTCACGCCAAGACCGAACTGATCCGCATTCGGGAGCAGTTCGACAGCGAAACCGCCGAGACCCGCAAGGAACTCCGCGAGGAGGAGCGGCGTCTGGCCAAGCGGGAAGACAACCTCGACAGCAAGCTGGACACGCTGCACATCAAAGAGAAGACTCTCGATGCTTCGGAGAAGGCCCTCCACGAACGCGAAAAGGCCCTGGCCGACAAGGACCGCCAACTCAGCGAGATGGTCGAGGACCGCAAACGCGAGCTGATGCGCGTGGCCAAGCTCAACCAGGACCAGGCCCGCAAGATCGTCATCGAGCAGGTCGAGCAGGACATGGAACAGGAATGCGCCGAGATGGTGCGCAAGAGCATCGAGCAGGCCCGCGAAAAGGCCGAGGACGAATCCCGCGAGATCGTCGTGGGCGCCATTCAACGGTATGCCGCCGACCACACCTGCGAGTCGACCGTGTCGACGGTGGACATTCCCTCCGATGACATGAAGGGTCGCGTCATCGGTCGAGAGGGGCGAAACATCCGGGCCTTCGAGAAGGCCACCGGCGTGGATGTGATCGTGGACGACACGCCTGGAGTGGTCGTGGTCAGCGGGTTCGATCCGGTCCGTCGACAGGTGGCCCGCCGCGCCCTCGAAAAGCTCATCCAGGACGGACGCATCCACCCGACGCGCATCGAGGAAGTCGTCGCCCAGATGGAGAAGGAAGTCAACAAGACCATTCTGGAGAAGGGCAAACAGGCCGTCCTCGACGCCAAGCTCCGCAACGTTCACCCCAAGCTCACCGAGTTGCTCGGTCGGCTGCACTTCCGCACCAGTTACGGGCAGAACGTCCTGCAGCACGCCATCGAGGTCTCGAACCTCTCGAAGCTGATCGCCGAAGACTTGAATCTCAACGGCACCCTCGCGCGTCGCGCCGGGTTGCTGCACGATATCGGAAAAGCCGTCGACCACGAGGTGGAAGGCGGGCACCCCGAGATCGGGGCCGACCTGCTCAAACGCTACGGGGAGACCGACGAAATCGTCAACGCCTCGGCCGCCCACCACGGCGACATCGAGGCGTCGACCATCCTCACGCCGATCGTCGCCGCTGCCGACGCCATCAGTGCCTCCCGCCCCGGTGCCCGTCGCGAGACGCTGGATCGTTACATCCAACGGCTGCAGAAACTCGAAGACATCGCCACCGGGTTCGACGGCGTCCGCCAGAGCTACGCCATCCAGGCCGGACGCGAGGTCCGCGTAATTGTCGACGCCGAAGACGTCGACGACCGTCTCTCGGCCAAGATCGCCCGGGACATTGCCCGCCGCATCGAAGACGAGATGGACTACCCCGGCGAGATCCAGGTGACGCTCGTTCGCGAGGTCCGCTGCGTCGAGTACGCCCGGTAGCCCCCCGGAGCGGAACCTTCCGGGTCGTAACGGTGTTTCGTATGCGTGGGCTCAGCGGCAAATCTGGGCCCGCGCGCCCAACGTGATGTCCACCAGACCACAATCCGCCCGCCCCGACGCGCGCCCGAGACGGCTGTTGCTGATCAAGCCCTCCGCCTACGACGCCCAGGGACAGCTTCTGCGCGGCAAGCGCGGGTTCTTCCCCTCCCGTACGCTGCCCTACCTCGCCGCCCTCAGCGGCAGCGAGTGGGACGTTCGCATCGTCGACGACGCGGTGCAGGAGATCCCCGTCGACGCCGATGTGTCCGCTGCGGTGTTCACCGGCATGCTCACCAACGTGCCCCGCGCCATCGACCTGGCCAGGCAGTTCCACCAACGCGGCACGACGACCATCATCGGCGGGCCCGGAGTGTTCTCCCGCGCGTCTCAACTGCGCGACAGCGGCGCGTTCGACTGCATCTTCCACGGGGAAGCCGAATCGCACTGGGCGACGATGCTCGACGATCTCGCCGCCGACCAATTGGCCGAGGAATACCAAGGCCGCCACGTCCCGCTGAACAACCTGCCCCTGCCCCGCTACGACCTGGTGGACATGCACCGCTACGTCCGCCCGCCGCTGTCGCCCACGCCGCTGCTGTCGGTGGAAACCGCCCGAGGCTGCCCGCACAACTGCCGATTCTGCGGCGTTTCGCTCTTCTTCGGCCGGCAGATGCGCTTCCGCCCGGTCGCCGACGTGGTCGAGGAAATCCGTGCCCTCGGCGGGAAGTATTTCATCCTCGTGGACGATAACCTCACCGCCGACCCGGCCCGGTCAGCCGAGCTGTTCAGCGCGATCAAGCCGCTGAAGATCCGCTGGGGCGGGCAGTTCGCCATGAACATCGTGGACCACCCCGATGTGCTGCGTCTCGCTGCCGAGTCGGGTTGTATGAACGCGATGGTGGGCGTCGAGTCGCTGCTGGCCGACAACCTCCGCGACGCCCACAAACCGCAGAACGTCCGCCACGAGATCCGCCACGTCGTCGAGACATTCCACGCCGCCGGCGTGCCGTTCACCGCGAGCCTGATCTTCGGGCTGGACCACGACACGCCCGAGAGCATCGCCTGGACCACCCGCGAGATGATCGAAGCGGGCGTGGACCTCATCCTGCCGTGGGTGCTCACCCCGGGCCCGGGCTCGCTGCTGTTCGACGAACTTCAGCGCGACGGACGAATCCTGCACGAGAACTTCTCGCTGTACAACGGAGTGGACGTGGTGTTCCGCCCGGCACGGATGAGCCCATCGCAACTGGAGCAGGCCTACTGGGACTCCATGCGGACGCTGTACACGCTGCCCCGCAGCGTCGGACGGGCGATTCGCTCGCCGCGGAAGGCAGCCACCGCCGCGTTCAACCTGTACTTCTGGAACACCATCCGCCGCGGCCGCCATCCCTTCACGAGTGCCCTGTGACCCCGCCCGACCGACTCAGCGAAACCATCGATCGCCTGCGCTCGGGCCTGCTGGACTCCCGCGAGCCGACCGGCCATTGGGTCGGCCGCCTGGCAACCAGCGCGCTGTCCACCGCGACGGCCGCCATCGCCCTGCACCTGACCGACGCCGACGCCCATCGCGAGATGATCGTCCGCGCGCTGGACTGGTTGGCTGCGAACCCCAACGACGACGGCGGGTACGGCGACACGACCGAGAGCAAATCGAACATCAACACCACCGCCCTGTGCTGGGCCGCCTTCGCCGCCGCACCCGAGACACGCACCGCCTGGGACGCCGCCGAAGCGGGCGCCGACCGCTGGCTTGCAAGCCGGGGCGGAAGCACCGACCCCGACCACCTCGCCGAGACGATCCTCGCCTTCTACGGGAAGGACCGCACGTTCTCCACGCCGATTCTGACCGCCCTGTCGCTGATGGGTCGGCTGGGCCCGCGCAAGGAGGCATTCCGGCGGATCCCCGCCTTGCCGTTCGAACTGGCGGCCGTCCCGCAACCGCTGTGGCGCTGGCTGGGTCTGCCGGTGGTCAGCTACGCCCTGCCGGCGCTGGTGGCCGTCGGCCAGACGCGCCACCACTTCGCGCCGACGCGCAACCCGCTGGCGGGGTTGGCCCGCACCCTCACGCGGCGACGAACCATCCGCCTGGTGCGCACGATGCAGGCCGGCTCGGGCGGCTTCCTCGAAGCGATCCCGCTGACCAGCTTCGTCACCGCCTGTCTGACGTCCATCGGTCTGCGCGATCACAGGATCGTCCGGGAGGCGCTGCGGTTCCTCCACGAGGGCGTCCGCGACGACGGCGGCTGGCCGATCGACACCTGCCTGGAGACGTGGGTGACCACACTGTCCGTCGCGGCGATCGACGCCGGTGGCGATCTGGGCGAGCACCTTTCGGTAGGCGACCAGCAGCAGATCGCCCGCTGGCTGATCGGTCAGCAATACGAGTATGTGCATCCGTTCACGAACGTCCCGCCGGGCGGGTTTTCGTGGATGAATGCCGACGGGGCCGTCCCCGACGCCGACGACACGCCCGGGGCGATGCTCGCGCTGAGAACGCTCGCCCCGACCGACCCGCGGGCGAAGTCGGCCGCCGAGCGGGCCGCCCGCTGGCTGCTGGCGCTGCAAAACCGCGACGGCGGCATGCCCACCTTCTGTCGCGGCTGGGGCAAGCTGCCCTTCGATCGCTCCGCTGCCGATATCACCGCCCACGCGCTGCGGGCCCTGCTGGCCTGGCGGAGCGAGTTCCCGGCGAAACTCACGCAGCGAGCCAACACTGCCATCGCTGGGATGCAGCGATACCTCGTGAAACACCAGCAGCCGGACGGATCGTGGCTGCCGCTGTGGTTCGGGAATGAATGGATCGACGACGACCGCAACCCCACCTACGGAACCGGGCGCGTGCTGACCGCCCTGACCGAACTGCCCGACCCGCCACCCGGGGCGGTAAGCAAGGCGTCCGAGTGGCTTCGAGATGCCCAGAACGACGACGGAAGCTGGGGCGGAGGCCCGGGCGGCAAGCCGTCCATCGAAGAGACGGGCATCGCCCTGGAAGCCCTCTCACGTTTGGGGCTTCGCACGAATCTCCCAGCCCCGCGACACGACTTGGCCGACGCCGTCGCACGGGGCGCGGGCTGGCTGATCGACGCCACGAACATCGGCAAGACGACCACCCCCGCCCCCATCGGGCTGTACTTCGCGAAACTCTGGTACTCCGAACAACTCTACCCAGCCGCCTTCGCCCTGCCCGGCCTGCTCCACGCCCGCCGCTTCCTCTCCACCGCACCGGTGGATGAGTAGGCCGACGACTCACTCAAAAGGCCTCGAAGGCCAATGGTTCTGTAAGCTCTCGACCCAAGGCTGAATGCGCTTCTGGTTAGTTTCGTGGAACCTGTCGAGCTTGCTCGCCAAGTCCGCCAGCGGCTCACTGATCCATTGGATTACCTGAAGTATCTGTGCATGCTGGTCTTCAAGATTCTTCCAATGGATGATCCGTTCGTGGTGGAAAACACGGTTTCGAAGGGTCCTGATACGCTCGAGTATCGCCTTAATCCGTTTTCGCTTGTGCAGTGACTTCGGCATGTTCGGAAAGATCTCGGAGATGCCTCTGGGGAGAAAAGGTGTATTCCGCTCGTAGTGGTCTTCGAAGAGGCTGGTCCAGAAACCGAAGTTGAGTTCGGCGACAACCCGTCCAGCGGTCACCTGTCTCTTGTCCCTAACTATTCGGTTCTTGGACTTCTGTACCTCGCGCCTGCCCCATGGTCAACTGCAGTTGATCAAACCAGTAGGTTGCGCCAAGCCTGCGTGTGATCGCACAATGTACAGCATTCCGCAGCGCAACTTCACACATCTGGAGCGGTGAGTACAGCGACTCACACAAAGCCATGTTCCACAGATACCGCCCCATGACAATCACAGGCTCGCAGCCATCCTTTCCGTAGGCAGCCAACCGTTCTTCCGCCAGTGCGACTTTGAGTTTCCGGTAGAAATCCTCTTGCATAGCTCCCCTTCTCGCCGATAATAAGCTTGTCAGCCCCGAGTCTTCTTCCCCCGTCCGCTGCGACGGTGCAGGAGCCGGGGTTTCTTTTTTATGCAACTCCCCGGTTCAGTCAATCGTATAATGTAGTGTAAGCCCCGAATCTTCTTCCCCCGCCCCCTGCGGCGGTGCAGGAGCCGGGGTTTCTTTTTGTGCGACCCTGTCAGTGGGTACACCGACCAGGCAGCCTCAATCTCGCTTGTCCCACTGTTCGCGGGTGAGGCGGTAGACGATCAACTCGGTGTTTTCGTCCCATCGCCCAAGGGCCTTGCGGATGGTACCCTTCCGCCGCATGCCCGCCTTGGCCATCACTCGTCCGCTGGCGGGGTTGCCCACCAGGTGGCAGCCCTCGACCTCCTCCAGCCCCAGCGTCTCGAACGCCGATCTCACCACGGCCGTCGCTGCTTCGCCGGCGTATCCCTGCCCCCAATACGGCACGCCGACCCAATAGCCGATCTCGCCGATGGCGTTCTTGCGGTCGATGCGGAGGGCGATCGTTCCGACCAAGGCATCCTCGCCGCGAGGTGCGATCGCCCACAGAACGCTCCTGCCGCACTGAATATCCTGCTTCACCTGGCGGATGAACTCCTCGGCGGCCCCGGGCGGATAGGGGTGCGGAATGTTCGCGGTCATCAGGGCAACGCGGGCGTCACCGGCGAGCTGCTCGATGCGCCCGACGTCCGAAAGCTCCAACGGCCGAAGCGTGAGTCGATCGGTTGTGATGGTGGACGTCCCAGTCATGTGGCCTCCGCGATACGCAGGAGTATGCGGGGGAGCGAATCCGATGGCAAGCGCGG
>JBKHCL010000212.1:0-2611 GCA_046541875.1 Phycisphaerae bacterium
AGCCGCCGGTACAGTCTCCTTGGCCACTGTCGACCCCGCAGGTCATGGGGATAGAGGAAGAGGGATTCTCGCCCGTTCTGCTGATAGATTCTTTGCTTCCGAATGGCCCGTCGCATGTACTCCGGCCGATCCGGCATGCCGGCGTATTCCACGATCAGGTCATCATGCGTCGGCAGCACGAAGTCCGGATGCCAGACCCGCTCGCGGCCGGCGTGATAGACCGACACGGGTGGCTCGTACAGAAAAGGAATTCCATACCGCCGAAGGAACCGACCCACCTGGGCCTCACCACGGGACCGATACGGCGGTTCAAGTGCTCTCAACCTCTCTTCGCCGTACGGGTCGAAAAGATACCCACTCAGCGTCGATCACCTTGCCTGGCCGCCGACATGGCCGATCTCGCCAGCTTCAACAGCCTCTTCTCGGTGTGCTCGATCCGCCGAAGAAGCTGTGAGTTGTGTTTCTGCAGCTTGGTCGCCTTCTCCAGCAGTTTCGGAACCTGCTGATAGTCTTTGCGACTCACCGCCTCCTGGGCCTTCTGCGTCAGGTCGCGAACGCGTTTCTCGGTCACCGCTACGGTGCGGTCCAGGCGTTCCAACCGCGTGTCCAGGTCCGCCTCCTTCCAAGCCTGGCGGACCTGCTTGACCGCTCTTGTTTTGGCAGCATCAGGCAGATTGGCCATCTCCTTCTTGAGGGCCTCGATGCGGTGAAGGTCACCCTTACGCGCTAGATGGGATTTTTCACGTAGTTGGGCCAATCGCTGCGTAAGGGCGCCTTCCACCAGCAGCATCCGCTGCAGTTGGCGACGAATGCGTTCATCGAGGTCATCCCGTTGGCCGAGCCAGTCGGATTCACGCCGGAGGTATTCGAGCTGGTCCGCCGTCTGCATGGACGCCTCCCGATCCTGCAACAGATCGGTGATGTCCACACGAGACGCTCCCGGCCCGGCCGAACGGAATGTTGATGAAGAGGATGAGGACCGACGGCCGCGGTGCATCAGAACCGCGATCACGCCGCCCAGCAATGAGAGGATAGTGAGGCTCGTGAGAAGACGCGGATCACCCGGCCAATGAAGCCCCAACGCAGAACCCACCAGCAGGCTCGCCCCGAGAGACAGGCCCGCACCGGCGATGCTGCCGCCGATATGCCGAAGCGACTGAAACATCACGGCCGCCAGCACGAAGACCGCAAATCCGATCGCGATATGCCCCAGGTCCCGGATACTCCATCCGTGCAGGTGCTCATACCACACCAGCCCGACCGCCAGCGCCAGCCCGATCGCCCCGGACATGGCGGCCGCCGGGCGTTGCTGCTTGAATCGTCGGCCGAGCACCGCGTAGCTCAGGGCTGTGAAGAACGTGAACGCCAGCAGGAAGTCCGGCAGCAGTGTATCGAACAGCGAACCCAGCCCCATCGCTTCGAACGGATTACTCCACGCCATGGGCCTCTGGTAGGCCTCGTGGTATATAAAGCTTTCGTTTCGGTCCGTCCACGCAGCGCCACTGCCCGGTGACACGAAAGGTACTTAAAGACCGCGGTTAACACGTCAGGGTGAGTTGATGCGTGGATGGATATCGCAGCCTACCTGAAGCAACAGAAACAGATCATCAGCCAGCGGTCCTCGAGGGTGAAGGACTTCTCGGTGTTCGACTTCAACTACGTGCCCGATGAACCACTCGTGCGAGACGAGACCCGCGAGCTCCTCGATGCCATGCTCCGCTTCGAAGTCACCGGTGTCGCCACCCACATGGCCATCGTGGGCAGCCGAGGCTCGGGCAAGACCCTCACCATGAGACACCTGCAAACCGTGGTCCCCCAGCAGGCAAGCCTGGAGCTGCTCTACGCCAACTGCCGACATCACAATACCAGCTACAAGATTCTCACCCATCTCCTGGGCGAATCGGCTGCCGGGGCAAGCCTTGGACAGCTCTTCGAGCGGTTCCTCTCACGGCGACAACGCAAGGCCGTGGTGGTCCTCGACGAGATCGACCTGATGAGCCCCAAAGACAAGCGGCGGGAGATCCTCTACCTGCTCAGCCGATGCGAACATCCGTTCATGGTCATCATGCTTTCCAACAGCCCCCAGGTTCTCAAACAGCTCGACGCCGCCACCCGCAGCAGCCTTCAGCCGGTCCCGCTGCACTTCCGCGACTACGACGCCCCCCAGATCCGCGAAATCCTGGCCTCTCGTGCCCAGCAAGGCCTGCACTCCTGCGACCAGGCCCGCCTGGGACAGATCGCCGCCCTGGCCACCAAACTCACCAACTCCGATGCCCGGGTAGCGATCAAAACCCTCTTCTACGACGTCACCCAGCCAGAGGATAACCTGGACACCTGCTTCCAACGGGCACGGCGGGACATCGTCGTCGACATGATCGGCAACCTTTCCGACGGCAACCTTATGATCCTCTGGGCGGCCGCCACGTCCGAGTCCGACCTGGCCAAACCCATCTACGCCCGCTACTGCCGCTACAGCCAGGATCATGGCGACAAGCCTTTCAGTTACGTCCACTTCTACTCCAACCTCAGCTACCTGCAAAGCATGGGACTGGTCGCATTAGCCTCAACGAAAGTCAAGCGTACCTACACCAACCGAGTCCTCCTTGCCTTC
>JBKHCL010000213.1:0-2591 GCA_046541875.1 Phycisphaerae bacterium
GCAGTCCGGCGAGACCCTTGACGCCGACAGTGAGGACCCGCAGAATGGTTGTGGCGACAGCACGTTCTTCAACAGCGAGGAAACCGGGCCATGGTTGGAAAAAACCTTATGGGTGACGTCATGGAGGCGGCGAGGGATTTCCACGCCCGCGAGCTCTGGAAGCGATTCACGAACTACGATTGTTTCGCCGTGCACCTGCCCGGCCGTGAGGAGCCCGTTCTGGCAAGCGTGATGGGCGCCGCCGGCGAGCAGTACGGCCTGATGCTCTTCCGCGGTGCCGACGCCGTCGACGGGTTCGAGGCACTGATCGATCCGGACGGTCCAGGCGATGACATAACCGAGAGCATGGACATGCTGAGCTTCCGCATGGAGATGTTCGGCGAGATCGCCCCCAAGATTCAGGCCTTTTACCGCCAGGCGGATATTCATCCCAGGTTCCACGAAGAGGTCCCCGACTTCCTGGTCAAGCCGTCCAATCGCCTGCCGCGGTTGCCGGACGAGGAAGATATGAACCTTTTCCTCCATGTGGCCAGGGCGGCGGTGGTTGCCGACCGCCGGAAGCTGCTCACGCCCACCGAACTCGACGATGAGGAGGGCATCTGCGTTCTCCAGGTCAAGGACGACTCGCCGGTCCCGGAGGTTT
Source organism: Phycisphaerae bacterium (assembly GCA_046541875.1). Classification (GTDB taxonomy): domain Bacteria; phylum Planctomycetota; class Phycisphaerae; order SM23-33; family SM23-33; genus CAZFPT01. The sequence continues at coordinate 644 of JBKHCL010000213.1, forward strand.
CCGTGACTCGCGAGCAACCCCGGCGAGGCACTCGTTCGACGGCGCATCTCTTCGCGGCATCCGGGATAGATCTCTCGGGCCTTCCCCGTTGTGGCGGAACGTGGCTGGTGGGGACGCCGCCCGTCCCCACCGGCGTCGAGGGGGACGACCGCAGCATGCAAATGGTATTGGCGGCGGACGAGGCCAGCGGGATCGTCGTTCAGACCAAGCCATTTTTCGCAGGGGAAATGGGCGAAGCGGTGGACGCGATGATCGAAGCCTTCCGCCACCCCCTGCCCGGCGGCCCCGGCGGCCTGCCCGACGAGATTGTCTTCTCCAACCGAAGGCTGTGCGACGCGATGGCCTCGGCGCTTGAAACGGAAGGCGTTGCGTACAGCTATCAGCCGTGGATCCCCGAACTCCTGGATATCATCGCGGATTTGCTGCACACGCTGGAGGTGCACCTGCCCTCGGCAGACGATCCGATCGAAGACGACGGGGTTCCCGCTTCGGACGACCTGGCCGGGTGGAAGGAAGTGGACCGCCGCCTGTCCCTGCGTATCGGCGACTTCTTGAGGGATGACGACCGCCTGTGGTCTTCGCGTGCCGCCAAGCGGTACTTCGGGGACGACGAACTCGATTTTTACCTGGAGGAGTATGATCAGCTCGGAGTGAGCGGCGCTTACTCCACCTGGGGCGTTGTGGACTATCGCCCCACGCGCAAGAGCAAGACCGAAGCCGAGAAGATGCTCGCCCGAGGACTCCCCGAAGCCGAGGCAATGCTGCTGCGAGCCCGCATGGACAGTCATCCGAGCATCTATCGGGTGGCCTGCGTGAATCCGCGTGAAGCGACCGTGGATCTGGAGGATGTTCTTCTGGGCGGTACCGTCACAGTGCACGATCAACTTCTCTCGGAGAACATCGACAAAGATGTCTTTCTCGTTGTCCGACCCTTTCAAGCCGGGCAGTTTCACTTCGTGGACGCTGCCGGTCCGCCGCTTGGACAGGGAATGGTGGGCGAGGCAATCGAGTTCCTGCAGGACCTCGGGATGAAATTCACGCCCGAAGCGTTGGCCCGCGACGCCCACCTGTTCGGGCGACTGTGGGATTGGATGGATGAGTGGCAAGCCGATCGTCCGCTCCCCATCCTGCGCAACATGGATGGCGATGACATGGTCTTCCACACCGCCTCCTTCTCCATCAACGACGCGGCGGCGACCCGCAAAGCAATATCCCGGCGAAGGGACATCGACTTCGACGAGTACAACAACGACTTCGCTTGGATCCGCACCGAGGGAAAGGCCGCCGAGACACTCGGCGGACCGGTTTTATTGGGGCGAATCGAATTCGTGAATGACGAACTCGTGCTGACGACCAATTCGGAGCGGCGATTCGAGGAGGCGCGAGAATGGCTGACGAAGCTGCCGGGCGTGGCCTTCAACCATGTCGAAATACGCTCCACCGAAGAGATGCTCTCAGACCCCCGGCCGGACGAAACGATCTCGCCACCGGAACTCATGGAGATCCCCCCCGATATAGCCGCCGGCCTCCAGAACAGGCTCACCCAGCAGTACATGGATTGGATCGACACCCCGCTGCCGGTCCTCGGCGACAAGACGCCGCGCGAGACATGCCGCACCGCAGCCGGCAGACGGGAGGTCGCGACACTGATTCGGACAATTCCCGATCCAATGGGAAACGCGGCCGTCACCGTGCCCAGAACAGCAATGCTGGAAGAACTCGGGATCGACGCCGCCGTTCCTCTCGAAGCGCCTTCGTCCTCACCGGGGCGATATCAGAGCCAGATTGAGAATGCCAACGGTTTCATGCAGCCCGTCGCACCGGTCGTCAACGATGCCCCGAAAACAGGCCGAAACGACCCATGCCCTTGCGGAAGCGGCAAGAAGTACAAAAAATGCTGCGGCCGGTATCAATGACAATTGAAGTGCTGCTCCACGCCCCGCCGGCC
>JBKHCL010000025.1:0-38362 GCA_046541875.1 Phycisphaerae bacterium
GCCAGTCGCTGGTCGCCAGCATCTCCCAAGAAGCTACGGGTTGGTCAGGTCCGCCCAGATGCGTGCGACAAAGTCCCGCATGTCTCCTCCGCCTCGGCCTCGGAGTCGCTCCACGGTCGGCTCGCCGCCGTCGGGGGCGAACGTCACCCGCACCGGCCAAAGGCTCCTGCCGTCATTGGTGTAGAACGCGTATCGCATGTCGTGCATGGTAACCACGTGGGAACCGTCACTGCCGCGCTCATATTCCCACCGGATCTGGTCGTCGGCGAACCAGTTGTAGATGCGATAGCCTCGCGTGTCCCGCGCTTGGCGGATGTATTCGTTCTCCGGGACCTTGTCGAATCGTGTCGTAAGCCGATCATCGGCCGGGTCGGCAAGATGGTGGACGCGCACGATGATCCATTCATCCTCGGTCTCCAGCACCGCCTGCCAGAGGAAGATCGACCCGATCATCGGGTACGCTTTCACGCGCTGCACGTCGTTGTCGGAGAAGTTCAGCTCCGCCAAGGCCGTCTCGATCGCCCGGTTGTGCATGAGGCGTCCCGCGCAGAGATAGCCGGTGGACAGCGCCAGCCCGACGATCGCGATGATGACGGTGGCCTTCTTGTGGAGGTTCTTTCTGCCGCGGCGGACGATCCAGCAGGTCACCAGCGTGGCGATGAGGATGGGCGTATAGATGATGTCCACGATCGCCACAACGTCGATGGCGTAACGGGCGTTGGTGATCGGGCTCAGCAGTTGCGTGCCGTACGAGGTACACCAGTCCAGCGGCGCGTGGGTGGCCGCCGCCACCAGACAGCAGAGAAACAGCATCCACAGCGGCGCCGAGCCCGGGTCGTTGCCTCGCTTGCGGTGGTAGCCGTTATAGATCCGCCGCCCGAGGTACCAGGGCAGGGCGAACAGCAGGGCCGTCAGCGGAATCACCAGCAGCGAGTGCGTGATCCATCGGTGATAAAGCATCGAGGCGAACGGGTCCTGGTAGCCCATCGACCCCATGACGGGCGCAATGAAGCTGTCCAGGTCCGGCGCGTAGGCGGTAAAGGCAGCCACCCACGATGCGTCGCGTCCGATCCGCTGGCGGAACCCCAGCTGCGCGGTGGCAGCTCCGAGCAATGCTTGCGTTGGTGAATCCATGTGTTTCAGTATAGGCGGCTGGGGGTGACTTACCCGCAGCGAAGGGGCCCCAGCAGCAGGACGAGCGCCACGCCGGCCGCCAGCAGCAGGGCGACCCGCCAGCCTCCACCGGCCGGACTGGTGGGGGCCGGCGGCGCGCCGGGGATGATGTACTCGCCGCACTCCGGGCAGCGATCGGCGTGGGCGTAGACCTCCGCCCCGCAGACCGGGCAGGCGTCGGTGGGTGTCTCGCCGTCGTCGTCCAGCAGGTCGGCGTCGGCCTCGTCCGGGCCATGCAGGTCGTCGGGGTCTTCGAGCGTCTGGTCGTCGCTCATGACGGGTTCACCGGTTCCTGCAGCAGGACGGCCGCCATCGCGGCGATCCCCTCGCCCCGCCCGATGAAGCCCATTCCCTCGTTGGTCTTGGCCTTGATGGCCACCCGGGCCGGGCTCACCTCAAGCAGCTCCGCGAGCTTCGCCTTCATCGCGTCCTTATGTGGCGCGAGCTTTGGGGTCTCGGCGAGAATCGTCACGTCGCAGTTGCCCACGACCAGCCCCGCCTGGTGGGCCAGACCAACCGCGTGGGACACGAACCGCCCCGATGCGGCGTTGGCCCATTGCGGGTCGGTGTCGGGGAAGTGTTCGCCGATGTCTCCCTCACCCAGGGCGCCCAGCAGCGCGTCGGTGACGGCGTGCAGCGCGGCGTCGGCGTCGCTGTGACCGGCCAATCCCTGCTCGGATGGAATCTCCACCCCCGCCAGCCATAACGGTCTGTCAGCCTGGAAACGATGCGAGTCGTATCCGGTCCCGATGCGAATCATGCGGTCACTCCAGGTTACAGCTCGGGCAGGGCGAACTCGTCGCCGGTGTCGTGAATCCACCCGGCCAGGCGGTCCTGCAGGCGTTTGCGGATGTCGCGGTACTTGTGCTTCATCGCGAGGTTCACCTGCTCGAACGGATCGTCGTTGAGGTTGTGCAGCATGAATGGTTGATGCGGGACAGCCACATACTTCCAGCCGTCGGCGGTGACGATTCCGCGCCACGTGCGATCGAGCATCATCGAGTGGTACTTCGGCACGTTGTGTTGCAGGAAGGCGCTGTCCGGCTGGCCTGGCGGGGGGCAGTGGCGGTCTTTGCGGCGGTAAGCGGAGTAGTCGAACCCGCGCATCCAGTCGGGGGTGTCCAGCCCGCACAGGCCCAGCGTGGTCGGGGCGATATCCACGTGGTTGATCGGCGCATCCACCCGACCGCCGCGGTGTTCGTAGTGCGGAATGCGCCCGGCGATGGTGAACGGAATGCGGATGCTCTCCTCGTACGGAACGCTCTTGCCGAAGCAGGCGTGGGACCCGTGCATGTCGCCGTGGTCCGAGAAGAAGATCACGTGCGTGTCGTCGGCGAGCCCGAGGCGATCGAGGGCGTCGCGGACTCGGCCGATGTTCCAGTCGAGGTTTTCGATCTGGGCGTAGTAGCCGGCGAGCTGGCGTCGGGCGGTCTCGGCGATGTCGTACTGTTCGGGCACGTTCGGGCGGAGCTGGATCTCGCCCGGGGTATGGCGGGCCATGAACTCCCGCGGCGCGACGTACGGCCCGTGGGGAGGCTGAACGCTGAGCACCGCAAAGAACGGTTGGCCGGCGTCCCCGTCGCCCCCGTCGCCCTCGGCGCCCTGGCGGCGTTTGGCGAGATAGTCCAGCAGCAGGTCGGTCAGGGCGTCGGTTTCGTAGGTGGGGAGTTTCCGGAGCGGAACGTCGTTGCCGTTCTCGTCGTGGCCATGCACCCAGCAGTCGTACTGGGAGTTGTTGTTCTCGTAGCCGATCCACGTTTTGAACCCGCCTCGTCGCTCGGGCGGGACCACGTGGAACGCCGAACGCGATTCGCTCTCGGGATGACCATCGAGATGCCATTTGCCGAAATAGGCCGTGTCGTAGCCGGCCTCGTTGAACGGCTGGGCGACGGTCGGAATGGATGGGTCCAACTGTTGCGGCGTGCGGACACAGGTCTCGTGAGGGTATCGGCTGGTCAGCAGGCAGGCGCGGAACGGCGTACACCACGGGTTGCCGCTCACGGCATTGCGGAAGGTCACCCCGTCGCCGGCCATCCGGTCGATGGAGGGCGTGTGGACGTTCGGGTCGCCCATGTGCCCCAGCGCCTGGGCGCGGTGCTGGTCGCCGAAGATCCAGATCACGTTCGGCCGATCGGTTGTCGTTTGTGTATTCATGATTCCTACAGGATACGTCGTAGCAGCGTGGGCTTCCAGTTGAAGATGCGAAGGGGTACACTGGGTGCCTGAAGAACAGGGACAAGGAGATTTCCATGAAACGTGTAACTGTCGGTGTGGTTCTGATTGCACTGCTGGCCTCGGCTGCGGCTGGGGCGGTGTTCCAGTATCGCCTGGACATCGAGTATGAACGGAAGGGCAAGACGCAAACAAAATCGGTGTTCCTGTGGATCCCCCCCGAGGCCAAGCAGGTCCGGGGCGTGGCGATCGCGGGAATGACGCTGATGGAGCGTGAGTTCGTTCGCGATCCGATCATCCGCAAGGCCTGCCGCGACGAGCAGATCGCGCTGCTGTTCTCCACCGGCGGCGTGGGCGGGTTGGATATCGAAAAGACGCTGGCTGCCCTGGCCAGGGAGAGCGGATACCGTGAGTTGACGGTGGCACCGCTGATGTTCGTGGGGCACTCGGCCGGCGGGCCTCCCTCGCACCGGTTGGCGCGGAAATACGCCGAACGCTGCTTCGCGCTGGTGCAGTATCGCGGCGGCGTTCCATGGGGTGGCGACGGCCTGCCCGACGGCGTGCCGTCGCTGGCGATGGTGGGGCAGTTCGATGAGTTCGGCGGGGCAATGCGCACCGAGGACGGCAACGAGCCGGCCTGGCAGCGGGCTCGCGATGGACTGGCGAGACTCCGCCCGAAGAACCCCGATGCCTTGGTCACGCTCGTGGTCGAGCCGGGGGCAGGGCACTTTGCGTGGTCCGAGAGGAACGCGGAGTACCTGGCGAAGTGGATGAGCAAAGCTGCCGACGCGCGAATCCCCGAGACGTGGGATATCCGGCGCGACGCGCCGCCGACGCTGAAGACCATCGATGCCAATGACGGCTGGCTGGTCTCGCTGGATCTTCGCGACATCGGCAGGATCGACCCGGCGCCGCCCGCGAAATACGCCGGCGACAGGGGCAACACGATGTGGGTGTTCGACGCGGAGATGGCCGAGGCGACGGTCGCCTACCACAAGGGCATGGGCGGGAAAGACCAGTTCATCCGGTGGAAGGATCGATACTGGGTGGACGCCGGCACGCGGTACTTCTTCCTGGGGATGAAGTGGGTTGGCCCGCGGACGTTCGAGGTGCATCCGGTGTACGCGCAGAAGGTCCCCTCGCAGCACAAAGGGCGCGGACCCAAGTGGCCCCACGCCGGTGAGGAGGTGGGGCATTCCGAAGCGCCCATCAAGGTCAAGCCCGTCTCCGGGCCGATCGTACGCGCGGGCAAGCACCGCTTTCGCATCGAGTACGACGCGCTCACCCCGGCGGGTTCCCGCTCACGCGCGACATTCCTGGCCTACAGCGAAGGCGACAAGACCTACCGATATACCGAGCAGGTCGGGATGATGCCGCGCGGCTTCCGAGGGCTCACCAAGGGCAGGAAGCAGACGATCACGTTTCCCGAGATCCCCGATGTTCCCGCCGACGCCAAGCCCATCGAGCTGAAGGCATCCAGCGACGCCGATCTGCCGATCCAGTACTACGTCGCCGAAGGGCCGGCCGTCGTGAAGGACGGCAAGTTGCACATCACCGAGGTGCCCGTCCGGGCGACCTGCCCGATCGAGGTGACCGTGGTGGCGGCCCAGTTCGGCAGCGGCGTGGAGCCGAAAGTCCGGACGGCGACGCCCGTCAAGCGGACGTTCAAAATCACCAAGCCGTAACGGCCGACGACGATCACCGGTGCGATCCTCGGCCTTCTGCTGGTCGGCGCGCCGGGTTGTTCAGTCTTCTTCGGGTTTCACGTGATGCTTGACCCGGTGGAATGTATAGCGTTTCTCGGGCGTGACGTAATGGAAGGACTGCTCCATCCGCTGCACGATCGTCTCAACGGCATCGAGCCGGCGACGGATGGTGGTGACGCGGGCGTCCTGGAACATCAACAGCCGACGGCGGTCGCCGTTGCCCGAGAGGGACTCCATCTTCAACGAGACGTGGATCAACGATCGGCCCCGTGACTGGGTGTTGACCATGGCCCGCACTTCGCGCAGCCTGCCGTCGTCCAGCGGGAACGCGAAGAGCTTCGCCAAGCCCCAGATAATCCCCTCGAAGCGCAGTTCCACGCCGCCATCGTCGACCGGTTCGAAGAGCACCACGGTCTCGCCGGTAATCTCGTCGGTGAAGGTGACGACCCGCGTCTCCCCGCGGAACACCATCGTCGGCTGGGCGATGACCATGTCGGCCACCCGGACGGTCTTGCCGGGCTGGGTCTTGATCGTGCCCTGAACCACGGGTCTGTCGTTTCGCGTGAAAAGCTTCAGTTGCACGTACTCCACGCGGTCCCATTGGCCGATGAGCTTCCGGAGCACCGCCAGGCCCTTGTCGGTCCCCTTGAGCACGTCGCGCACATCCTCGCGCAGGCGCTGCTCCCGCGGGCCGCTCGGCGCGTTGGCCAGGGCCTCGGTGAGCTTTCGCGTGAGCTGCTCCTTGAACGCCTCGGGAGTGGTGGCCTGGCCCATCAGGTCCGCCACCTCGCCGGGTAGCTCGTCGGGAAGTCGATGACCCGCGCCGATGAAGCCGACCTTCAGTGTGATCCGGGCGAGAATCGTCCGCAGCGTGCGTGTCTCCGAGGGGCCCGCGTCTCCCAGCAGCACGCCGGTGCTGTGCTCGTCGAGATAGCCGGCGATCATGTCCGTCACCGGTCCGCTGGGCAGGGCGAAAGGGTCCTCGTCGGTGCCCAGGGAATTCGAGTCGGCCGTCGTGATGCGCCGCGTGATCTGCTCGATCCGGAGCATCGCGGTGGCCATCGACGAGGCCCATTCCTCTCGGCCGCTGATGGACTTGGTCTCGGTCAGCTCGCGGATATCGCGGATCGCGGCGCGGGTCTTGTCCAGCGTGTCGATGATCGAATCGGCGTACTCGGGGGAAAGCGAAAACTCGATCTCGTTGGGTTCCTGCTCGCGCAGGGCGTCCGTGGCGCGCACGAGGCTGACCGTGGAAAGAATGAGATTGTCCGTATAGCGAATGGTCCACGTGCTGGGCAGCTTCGCGTCGCCCAGGTCCGGGTTGGAGAGTGTCGCCTCGTCGGTGGGGTCTGTCGAGAGCGCCCAGGTCCGGTCCATTTCGCCGGGGCCAATCGCTTCACTGGGCATGCATCCGACGACGGCAAGGGTTAGACCCATCGCAGCGGTGATGATCCAATGTATGCGTGTCATTGCGTTGGCTCCTTGTCGCCGTTGAGCCGGCTGGCTTGGCGCTGCAGTTCTTTGATCAGGTCGCCGGGCGGGTAGTGTTTCCCCTGGAAAAACGCCCGGCGCACCTGCTGCCAGTTCGTGACCACCTCGACCGCCTCCGGCAGGGCGGAAAGCTTCTCGGCCAGCTCGCGATAGGGCTCCGGCTGGTCGCCCTCGGGCGGCTGAACGATCAGGAACGATCGCAGCCCCGTTTCGTGATAGGCCAGAGCGTCGGAGACCTTGTCGCCCACGCCGACCTGGATGTTCGTGAACTGCTGCTGCATGCGTCGGATGGCCTTGGTTTTGTAGGTTCCGCTGCCGGAGAGAAACCCCGACACGCTCGCCGGCAGCACCGGCCCGCGCGGGAAATCATTCTCCCACAACCACGTCCGCGACTTTCGGCTGAAGTAGTCCGGGCGATGCGTCAGGTAGACCACCTGGTGGTTCTCGGCCATCCGGTGGAGCACCTTCGCCGAGTCTTCCATCGGCTTGGGGTTGCCCATGAGCACCGTCTCAAACCCGGTGGCGACGACCGTTCTGTCCAGGTCGCACAGCACGATGGGCGTGTCGGGCGGCTTGGTGTACACGGTGAAACTCCGGGGCTCGGGCGGAGAGTTCTCCAGCCCCATCGGCGAGACCGACGCGACAAATCGCGTCCGGCCTGGTGCGTCGGGTGTGTAAAGAACCGTCGCCGAGCCGTCCTCATCCGTGGAGGAGGCTTTGAACAACCCGCTCTCGCGATGGAAGCGGATGACCCAGCCGGCGCGACCTTGAAGAAGGTCGCCTTCCTCCAGCCTGGCCGAGAGACGAGCCGGTTCGCCGGGCGTTGTCAGGGCGTCCTGAACGATGAAGACGTAGTTGCCGTCGCTGCCCAGCAGGGCCCCCTGTGTACCGCACCCCGCCAGAAAGGCGAGCGAAACCACAGCCGTCCACATGCGTATGTTCATGTCGGTCTCCTCCCGGATTCGGGTTCGCTTCATCCTAGCCCGCCCATCCGACGCTTCCAATTCATGTCCACAAAAAGAGCAACCCGATTTGCCTGCCTCGCCCCGGCGGACTAGCATGAACCAGGCAACCATGCTCAAAAGGAGAGCTCACATGCAAATGCGGACCGTCGTGGGATGGGTTCTGCTCGCCGCTGCCATCGGTCTGGTCGGCTGCGCGGGCGAGGTGGAAATCACGCACACGCTGCCGTCGGCCGTCCCGCTGCCGGAAGGGGTGCGCCCGCTGTCGGTGGGCAGGGTGAGCATCGCCGGCGCCGATGAGGCGGAGCTCTCTCCGGTGGTGCGTGAGGCACTCTCCGAGCAGCTCAAGCGGATCAACTCGTTCGACGCCAACGCCCAAGCCGGCGTGGTCGACGCGGCAATCGACGTGACGGTGACCGACACGCGCGGGAGCCGCACCGTTCGCCGGGGTCGCCCCGACGGCGAAATGAAAACGGTGGCGCTGCCGACGCTGGTTCGCAAGGTCGATGTCCGCGCGGAGTTCCCGGTGCGCCATCGGTCCAGCGAAAGCGAACCGATCGTGACGCTCTCAGTGATGCGATCGTACGATTCGCGGCGCGATCCGCGCGTATGGGGGGAATTGGCCGTCGGCCGCGCTGCGGACCCGAACCGGGTGCCGCCCCGCCAAACCGTTCTGCGCGAGCTGTTGGCCGACAGTGTGCGGCGTGGGGTGGACCTCCTGCGGCAGGGGCAGATCGCCGCCACCGTACCGCTGAAACCCACCTGGAACCCCATCGGACAGCGAGGCCTGGACGCCATGAAACAGGGAGAATACACCACGGCCAGCCGACTGTTCGCCGACGCCTTGGACGATAGCCCGACCGACGCGACGTTGCTGTTCAATCACGCCGTCGCCTGCGAAGCCGGCGGGCAATTGCAGCGTGCCCTGATGGGCTACCGGAAAGTACTCCAAGCCGGCGACGACGAACACGCGTTGGCCGGCGCGAAGCGCGTGCAGACCGTCATCGCTCATCGCGAAAACGCGCTGCCCGGCGCCCGAGACAACTGACCACGCATCAGCGCCGCCCACGAGTCGGTGTGCGAACCTTGGGGCCACGATTACGATGTCACGGCCTCACCGACCGCTGCGCACGCCGGTGCTCGCCCGCCGGCTATCCCTGGAACACGTCGTCTTCCTTGCTGCCCCTGGCCCGCATCACGAGCACGAGGACGAGCACGATCACGACGACGGCTGCGATGCCAACGTAGATCATTACCGCCGAGCCGTCGTCTTCCTGCACTGTTGCCCGATCGGGGGCAGACGCTTTGGGCTGTGACTTTCTCGGCGTCGGATCGGCTGTGTTTTCTTCGGGCGGGTCGGCCCTTTTCGCGTCGGGTCGTGCTTCGAGCCCAGCGTTCTCCAGGGCGATCCGGGCCGATCGGGCCTCTGCCGATCCGGGCAGGAGCTCCAGTACGTCCCGCAACTGATCGGCCAGCATGTGTACGCGGCGTTCCCACATCTCCGGCGTGTCGCGGACGACCTTCGGCGAGGCGAACCCCAGCGTGAGGCGGGGCGTCTTGAGGAACACGGGCACCTGCGAAAGCTCCACCTGCATGAGCATCGGGTAGTACCCCAGGTCCAGCGAGAGGGTTTCCTTGGGCTGGACCTTCTTGCCGTCGATCCACGTTCCGGTGACCACGGCGCTGGGCAGGAGCGTGAGTTTCCGAGATCGGCCGACCTTGAGCACGGTGAATACCCAGGAGACATCGGACTGCTTTCCGCCCACCAGTTCACGGGCGTTCCACTCTCCGGATTTTAGCCGGGCGCCGGACTTGGCCGGTGTCCATGTAAACTCCTTGCCGCCGATGGTGATGGTCTTGCCCGCCTCGGGGATGGTTCCGTCATCCGCGCCGATGGCTTCGAGCGCAGCCGACGCCCGGGCCTTGTCAACCGGGCCCAGCACCCACAGGCGGTCTCCCTTGGCGCCGACGCCCGCCCGGCTGATGGGCAGATCCTCCCCGGCGGGGAGTTCATCGCTGCCCGAGAGTTCGGTCACCTGCGGAACGACGGGTTTGCGCCCGACGACTCTTCGTACGGTCATCGCGGCCGCCTGCTGTTGCTGGTAGCGCTTGCCCTCGGGGCGGGTGATCGCCAGGCAGACCATCTTCGTCAGTCCCCGCAGGTAGAGTCGATCGCCCTCGACCACCGGTGCGCATCGGCTGCGCGGGGCGATGTTCTGCGAGAGCATCGTTGCCAGCCCGAACAGTCCCTGTCGCGTGGCGGTGTGCATATGGAAGGTCTTCTCGGCGTCATTGACGCGCAGCACAGCCATCTGTCCGTGGGTGGTGGTCCCGCCGAACCCGCCGACAGGCCAGCCGCCGTCGCCCACGTAGAGACGGTCGCCCACGATCACCGGCGGAATCGTCGGGTCGGTGGTCTTTATCAGCACCTGCCGCATGCGCGAGAGGCGTTTACCGGTGGTGGTGTCATAGATGTCCAACTGCGTCCACTGCACCGGGTAGTGCTGCGGCACGTGGGCGCTGTCGACCTTTACGATGTACATCCGCCCGTCCTTGATGACCGGTGCCTTCATCCAATGACGCGGGCCAAAGGTGGTGTTGGCTTTCACCTGCCCGCGTCCCAGCTTCGGCGGGCTCTGCCACAGCGTCCGCACGCCCACCCGTCCCTGCTCGTCCAACCAGAGCTTGGCCGCTTCCTGCCCCAGCACCGGGGCGGTGTACACCACGTCGTCCACCACGTATGGCGGGGTGCGGGTCGCCTCGACGTGGAAAATGTCGCGGTGCAGCAGCGTTCCATCGGCGGTGTCGACGACGGCTCCTCCGCCGGTGATCACGATGGTCTTGCGTTTCTCGCCGTTGACCAGTTGCATGACGGCCAATCCGTTGCCCAGACCGGCGGCCCGGTCGCTCTCGCAGACGGTGCGTTTCTCCGGCCCGCGGGCGGTCCAGCGGACCTTGCCGTCATCGGCGTCCAGCGAGATCAGCCCCCATTGGCCTTCCTTGCCGCCCGGCAGGTGCGACTGGACGATGTACTGCCCCTCGATGAGGATCGGGTTGCCCATATTCGGGTGGTTCCACGAGCCGGGCGTGTCCACCATCCAGCGGACCGTGCCGTCGTGCCCGAGGCAGGCGGCGGTGCCCGACCCCACGTAGACGTAGACGTCGTCGTCGGTGACCACCGGGGCGACACTGGCGGCGAACTCGCCGCGCGGCGCCTCTTTCCCGCTGGGCGAGACGATCTGCTTCTTCCACAACTCGCTTCCGTCGCCGGCGTCCAGGCAGTGCAGCCGGTTCGGCTCGGCCATCACGAAGATCTTGCCCGCTCGCACCACCGGGTCGGCGGTTCCCATGGGCATCTCGATGCTCCATGCGACGTTCGTGCCGGTTTTGAGATCCCAGGCGGTGGGCACGTTGGCGTCCGGGTACACGCCCGAACCGTCCCCGCGATATCGCTCGCCCAGCGAGGGGCTCGGCCCGGCCTTGGAGGTCACAGTGGGGCGGGGGTTGGGCTTGCCGGCTGTGCAGATGTGCAGGCTGAATGACGTGAACTCCACCAGCCCCAACATGCGATCGGGGTAACCGTCGTGCCAGTTCACCCGGCTGTGATGGCGCTGCACGTAGTTGTTGCTCGCGCAGCGTACCAGCAGACGGTTGGTTCCCTTCTTGAGCGTTACCCGGAACACAGCCGGCTGGAAGGGCGTGAAGTCCAGCCCCGCCTTCCACACCGGTTGTCCGTTCAGCCAGATCATGCCCTGACCTTCCATCCGCACCGACAGCCAAACGGTCTGCTCGGTGGGACTGTCGATGACGCTGCGGCCGTACCATGTGATATACCGCCAGCTGCCCGACGACGCCTCAACGCGGTTGGGTGCCACCACGGTCGCGCCGGCCAACCCCGCCTCGATCCAACGGGCGGGTTGGTCCACCTGGCGGACGCCGCCTTCGCCGTCGGTGAACAGCTGCGTCCGCTGGTAGGCGACGTTGTCCACCGCCGGCACCTCCGGGGCGCGGACGGGGGCGTCCTGGTCGTACACCGGGAACGGGCCGGTCATCTGCCAATCTACCATGGGCTGCCATCGCTGGGCGGCATCGCTGTCGACCTTGGGAATCGGGTTGCCCTTGCGGGCATTGGCGAGCACCTCCCGGCCGAAATAGGGCCCGAAGGTGTCATCCGCCGGTGCGACGTGATCGGTCGGCACGGTTGACTCTTCCAGCGAGGCCGCCTGCCTGGCGAAACCCACCAGCCGCGAGAGGTAGGCAGTCTTGTTCTTCTCGCTCGCCTCGTCGGGCCATTGCGGGGCGGGCACGAGCACGCGCGAGACGGTGTCGGTTACGGGCATGGGGTAGTTCCGAAGGGCCATCGCCAGGGCGCGGATTTCGCGGTACGCCCGTGCGGCGCGTACGGTAGCCTGATCCAGGGTCTTGGGGGCCTGGTCGGGGTCGTCGGCGGCCAGGAAGGCCACCGGGTCGCGCGGGGCGGGAGTAATCGCCCCCTCCCCCGAGCCCATCCAGCGTCCCTTCGCCCCGGAGCTGACGTACGTGCCGCTCAGTCGCGACGAGCGAATCACGCCTCTCAGGGCGTCCTGCCCGCTGCCGAACATGCCCTTGCCTCCCGGTGCCTTTCGCAGCCAGGTGGTGTCCAGCCGACCATTGATGATCCGCCCGCTGAAGGTGACTTCCGGCTGACCTTTCTCGGTGTACTGCGTGCCGCGTTGTTCATGCGTGCCTTTGAAGGTCAGGTCGATCCGCGCGTCGAATCGGCCTTCCTCGTCGGGCTCGATGGGCGAATACTTCCGTTCGAACGGCCCGCCGTCGTTGTAGAAGATCCGCGGCGCCTTGAGCTCCTTCTCAAAGACCCATTTCTCGCCGTCCTTGGTGTACTGCAGAACCCAGTTGTCTCCTTTGAAGCGGCGGAAGGTGAGGACGAGCTTCGGCTCGGTCGGACGGACATCCAGGTCCAGCGTGATCGTGTGAGCTTCGGCCTTCGCCGCTTCGGTATCGTCCTCGGGATCGGAGACGACCTGGAACACCACCGGGCCGGTGAGCTTCTCGTCGGTCATGGACAGCCCCGTCGCGTCGATCTGCTTGAGCGGAATCGAATCGGGCAAGGGGCTGACCTCGCGGACCAGCCAGCGGCTGCCCTGGCGGCGGAGGGTCATCGTGAGATTCCCGCGTCGCCAGCTCTGGTCGAGTTCGACCGTCACATCGAGAGGGGCAGCCTTTTTCGCGTCGGCGGCGCTGCGATCGCGCAGCTCATTGCGCAGGCGGTCACGGATTTTGATGAGCGTGCCCAGTTCGCCCCATTTGCCTGACTTCTCGGCTGCGCCGGTTGGTATGGTCAGAGCAATCGTCCAGATCAGCATCCCAGCCAGCAGCCTGATTCGCCCGGTTTGCATGCAAGCATCCTTTCCGTGTGCCCCCGCTGGAGCACGGTTTGGCCTTTCAAACAGGAGGCCATTCATTTCATTGTCATCTGTCTGCAACGCGCAACCCGATGTGCGGATTGTACAGGGGTGGCGTCACGAAAACCTGTCTCTCTGTAACACGCCCACGGTGTGGCGGATTCGATGCGATTCGGCTGAAACTGTGATACCATCCAATCGCACCTGCCGACGAACCAAAGGGTGCGACGATCGTCCAACAATAGGTGAAGCCCCGGAGAGAGTCCATGGCTGTGACGCATCCAGTGTTGCGAGAGTGCGAGAGGACCGCACGTCGGCTGATGATGCATCGCATCGCCGAGTCGGTGGCGGTGACGGCTGCGCTGGTCGGGCCGTTGGCGGCTTGGCTGGCGGGCATGCACGCTCTGGCGATGCGCGGGCAGGCGAGTTGGGCCCTGGTGGGGGCGCAGGTGTGGGTGGTCTGGGTGGCGGTGCTGCTGCAGCGGAGAGTGCGAACGGCGCTGTCGGTAGCGCCGATGCAGATGGTTCTGGCGATCATGGCCGGAACCGGGCTCTATGCGGGGACCATGGCGGGAATCCTGCTGGGCGAGGAGCCCACCGGCTGGTGGTTGGCGGCGCGGGGGCTGGGGGTGGTTGCGGTGGTCGGGCCTGTAACGCCGCTGGTTCGCGGGGTCTCGGTTCGGCAGGCGGCCGTCTGGTTGGACCATCAACTCCACGCGGGCGACCGCATCGCGACGGCCGTCGAGAAACTTACTTCCGATGGACCCATCGGCGAGGAGGCGGCACTGATCGCCGCCCAGGCAGAGAACATATTGTCCTCGCGGCAGCCGACCTCGGGGGGCTATTGGAGACGCACCCGCAGGACCGCTGCCCTGGCGGGGTTGGCGGTGGGCGTGTGTCTGCTGGTCGGGGCGTTGGGCCCGGCTTCCACGCGCGACGCGTTCTCCGCTCGGTTGGCCGACGCGGCGGCCGAGCTGGACGAGAGTCAGCGACGGCGCATTGCCCGTGCCATGCGAGCGGCAGCGCGGTCGAGCGACGCTGCCAAGGCGGAGTTGCTGCGAGAGGCCGCCGTGGTGATGGTCGACGCGAGCGATCGCGATCGGTTGGCTGAGTTGCTCCGGGAACTCCGGCGACGCGGATACGACGTGCGGCGGGACGTTCCCGAGGGCGTCATGGAAGAACTCGCCCGTCGCGCCGGCGGTGGCGGGGATGAAACCGCCGACCGGGCCGGGAACGGCAACGGCGGCGAGATCGGGCAGGACGCCAATGCCACCAAGGGTCCGGCGCGATGGGTGTTCGTCGCGACGCCGCCGACAACGGACCAGGCCGACCCCGACCAGGCCGATCGGGCGACGCGCCCGGAGACGCTGCCGTGGGAAGAGGCCTGGCAGCGAGCCCGTCAGCGTGCTGGAGACGCATTGGCCGGCGGACGTCTGCCCTCGCAATACCGTGAACTCATCGAGCGGTATTACGAGCGCCCCGACGCCCGGTGAATCTCGCCGCCCGGTGTGCGGTCAGCGGGAGTTGGGGTCTCGCTTCGAGAGGCCCTGGAGCTTGCTCTGGAGGGTTTCGATCTGTTCGGTCAGCCTGGCGACCCGCTTGCGGAGTTTGTCGCGTTCGGTGATCGTGCCGCCGAGGGCTTTGATGTGGTCCAGCTGCCGGCGGTTTTCCAGTCGCAGTTCATGCACCTGCTGGGCGAGCAGATCGGCGCGGCGACGCAGGGATTTCAGCGTCATCTCGCGAACCGACGCCTCGGCTTTGAGGCGGTTGACCTGATCCTCCAGGTCACGAACGCGCCGTGGCTTGACGTCGTCGGCTGTCTCCACCTCTCCGTCCACCGGGCCCCCGCAGCCGACAAGGACGCCGACGGACAGGGCGGTCAGGATGAGCGAATCCCGAAGCATGCTTCCATTAGAACACCGACGGGCGAAGTTGAACAGGGGCAGTTGCTGGTCTCAGGGCGTGGATGCGTTGGCCGACCGGTGGGCGATGCTGTATTGGCCGACGGTTCGCAGCTCTCTCAGGCCCGGTGTGGCTTCGAGGTGCCGGCGCCACGCTTCCCGGAAGGTGCGATCGCCCTCGCTGAGGTCCACCACCACGAGCAGTTCGCCCGGGATCGATGCGGCGAGCTCGGCGTAAAGGGTTGCGTCACGGGCGGAGAGGGCTCGGCTGACCCACGCGTCGCCGGTGGGCAGCGATCGAATCCGGCGATCGGTGAGAAAGTGCAGCATCGACACGTCGTCGCCGCTGGCGAGGATCGTGGTTCCCTCGCGCCGGTGGTTCTTGAGCAGGTCGGCGGTGGCCAAGAGGTCGCGGTGGTCGCCGTCGCGGATGACCTTGTAGTAGTGGTCGGTATGGCTGAGAGGCCCGTAGTACAGCGCGTTGCGGAGCGTGCGGGGCGCGTTGATGGCGATGCCGATTCCCAGGGTGACGACGGCGACGGTGGCCAGGCCACGCGGCGTGAGCCGCTTGCCCCGCGCCCGGCCGACGCGGCTGACGACATCGACGGCGCCCAGTGCGATGAGCATCGCCATCATCGGCCAAACCTGCAGCAGGTATCGCGAGCGAGCGCCGATTTCGCCGCCGACCAGGACCAGCGCCAGGGCGTACAGCAGACTGGTGATCGCCAGGACGGTCTGCCCGCTGCGCACAGCCCGCCAGGACCCCCACAACCAAAGGGCGATCAGGGCGACGCCGATGGGCGGGAACTCCTGGCCGCTGTAGAGTCGCGAGACCGAGCGAGGCAGTTCGCCCAGGCCGATGGCGATGTTGGATGCGACCTTGCCCAGTCCGGCAAGTTGCTGCTGCGAGTGGGCCACGTAGAGGGGCGTCTCGCCGGCCGCCTGGCTGCGGGCCAACAGAAGCATCGCGCCCAGGACGGCGGCGCTGCTCAGGACGATCGTCGCGGCGACGGCCAATCGCGCCGGCCACCGGAGCAAGCCCGCCCGGTGGACCAATACGCCCAGCGACAGCGCCCCCAGCAGCAGCACGCCGGGAGCGCGGATGAGGACCCCGGCGACGCACGCGGCGGCTACGACGATCAGCCAGCGCCGCCGGGCGGTTTTCAGCAGGCGCAGGCAGGCCCACACACACAGCCAGGCACACGCGGCGAAGGGGACGTCCGTGAGCACCATGTGCCCGGCGTGATACACCGGATAGCTCAACGCCACCACCAGCAGGACGGCCGGTGCGATTGTCCGCCCGACCCGGTCGACGGAGATTCGCCAGACCATCGTGAGCATGACCAGTCCGCTGAGGGCGATCAAACCGTTGGCGGCGTAGAAGGACTCACCGAACAGGATTCTCAGCCCGGCCAGCAGCCCGGGCAGCCCGGGAGTGACGGTCGTATTCGCCTGCCCGTTGAAGAGGTAGCCATCTCCGGCGGCGATGGAGCGGGCCAATCCGAGATAGAGGGCGCTGTCTGGCGACGGCCACCATTTGGCGGAGATCCCCGCGATCTGGATAACGGCGACCAGGCCGACGATGATCCAGATCGCCTTGGGCGAGGCAAGCGGGTCGGTGCGGTTTCTCAGGTCGTCGAAGGTCATGATGTCTCTGCCTGCCGGAGCGTGTCGGGCCGGCGGAATTCGATGTATTCAAAGAGCGTCGGCAACAGGCCGAACGGAAGTTTACGACGTCGCAGCGGCTTGAAGCCGACTGAGCGGATGTCCTCGACGAGGGCGGCGATGTTGGTGTGATGGTATTCGCCCTTTCCGCCAAAGCCCGCCACCCACCGACCCAGCTTGTAGAGGGCGTTCTCGCTGGGGCCGGAGACGATCAGTCGGCCGGCGGGTTTGAGGATGCCGGCGAAGCGGCGTGCCCAGTCGGCAGGCTCGTCGAGGTGTTCCATGACGTCCGCGGCGATGATCACGTCCAGGGATTCGGCGGGGATCTCGTCGATGTCGTGGGAGCTCAACTCGGTGCGGGTCTGCCGGATGAGCCGGCGGATCTCGCCGCGCGACAGGCGGACCATGGCGTGGGGGTCAGTGTTCGTCACGGTTCGTTCCCGCCGGGTCGATGTGGGACTCGCGCAACTCTCGGAGCTGTTTTTCCAGCAGCGCGACCGACTGGGCGAGTCTACGCACGTCGTCGGCCCGGCTGGTGAGCACAGACGTCAGGTGCAGGATGATCAGCGCCAGGAACGCGAAGCCCGAGAGCATCACGATGGTGAGATAATTGGTCTGCAGAACTTCCTGGAGGTGTATGATCGCCCCGGGGAAGATCGCGAACACCAGCATGACGGCCGATGCGAGCAGCCAGAGCATGGCGTATTCCTCGCGGAACTTCCGTCGGCGGATCAGCTCGATGACGGTGACGAATACGATCAGGGCGACGACCATGGGTACGAGTCGTCGAACCAGGGGCATGGTCAGTGCGATCGGGGTCATGGGTCCTGCTCTCCTTTCGGGGTGAGGTCGGCCGGCAGGCGGGCTTCCATGCAGTCGATCAGCACAGCCAGGCAGATGCGGAAGGTGTGCATCACGCCGGCGGCTGAGGTGATGCTGCTTTGGTCGGTCATGCGCATGCGGGCGGGCACTTCGGTGACTCGGGCCCCGTGGCGGGCCGAGAGCACCAGCGCCTCGACGGTATCGCCGAGGTAGTTCTCGGGGTAGTACCGGGCGAAGAAGTCGATCACCTCCCGCGAGACGGCGCGGAACCCGCTGGTGGGGTCGGAGATGCGTTTACCCGTCACCAGCCGCATCAGGCCGACCAGGAGTCTGCTGCCGATCCATCGCAGGGGGGAGAAGCGGTACTGGCGTTTCCCGGTGAGTCGCGAGCCGATGACGATTTCGGCCCGGCGGTCGAGCAGGGGCTCGATGAGCGATTCGATCTGGTTGGCGCGGTGCTGGCCGTCCCCGTCGAACTGGACGGCGATGTCGTAGCCTTCCCGGCGGGCGTAGAGATAGCCGGTCTGCATCGCCCCGCCCACGCCGAGATTGATCGGCAGCGAGAGCACCTCCACGCCGCACTGGCGGGCAACCCGGGCGGTGGCGTCGGTTGACCCGTCGTCGACGACGACCACGTCCGCCCAGGGGGCCTGGGCGCGGAGGTCGTCCAGGGCGACGCGGATGCGACGCTGTTCGTTGTAGGCCGGTACGATCACCAGTACACGAGGATGGCTGGTCTGCTGCCGGTCCGGATCCATTCCAGCTCTCGAAGAGGACCTCGTCCGCGACCGCCGCGGTTCTTGGGCAGGATGCTACCAAGATGGATCGCGGCCGACAAGTACCGGGGAATCGCCGGCAGCTTCGTGGCATGGACATCCTGTCCATGCAGACACGGGCGGGAAGCTCGTGCTACGTGAACGCAGACACGGGCTGGAAGTCCGAGCTGTCGGCCTTGCGGGTGGTGGGATGTCAGACGTCAGAGATTCTGTCGTTGGCAGGCGGTGGCGGTGACCTGGTGCTCCTGGCCGTCGGCTTCGAACTTCAGGATGACGGTGGTGGACAGCGCCTTGGCTGAGTTCGGGTCGGCGAGAATCGAGGCTCCGAACCCGGTGACCTTGACGGTGTCGTCGCTGCGTCCCAGGAGCGTTACCTCGTTGGCGTCGGAGGCGTTGTACTTGAGCGTCTTTCCGACGGGGTCGAAGGTGTAGACCGCGCTGGTGAGTCCGCTGCCGTCGGCGGGGGAATCAATGGTCAGCACGCAGGCGTTGGAGAGGTCGTTGGGGTCGGTGTCGGTGACGGTGACGTTGTCGGCAGTCCTCGCCTGGCGGGAGATTCTGTCGGTCACGGTTCGACTGACCTGCATGGCCTCGGCGATTTTTCGGTTTTCCGCGTGGTTCATGAAGGTCACGTCGAACGCGGTCGCCAGGGCGGTCAGCAGGATGGCCATGATCGCCAGGCCGACAAGCAGCTCGGCGATCGTGAACCCGCGATGTCTGTTGTTGCACGCTCTCATGGGAGAATCCTTTCGTCCGCCCGGGGCGCTGGGAAGCGTCGCCCGGGCGGGTCTGTCCGTTACAGGTTCGGGTCTACTCTTCGCTGTAGGTCCCGGCGACCGGTTCCAGGGTGACCTCGTTGTTGAGCTTGAATCCGGGGGGCACGGTCGAGCCCTTGCTTCGGCTGACGTCCAGCTGTGCTGTTCCGCTGACTTCGACGGAGAAGTTCTCGTTGAGACCGATCACACTTCCATCCAGGCCCGGCCCGCCGGAGGTGTTTCCGCGGAACTCGATATGGTCGGCGGCGATGGTCCCCGAGTAGGAGTCGCTGGTGCCCTTGAAGGTCAGCCCGAACCCCGGGGCAAGAATCGATGTGCCCGTCTTGTCGACCAGTCCGGCAAACTGCGGATCATCGGAGTCCAGCGAGTCGATCCCGCCGGTGGACGCCTGGCCGGTGAAGGTGATGCTGGAGTTCAGAGTCGTCTCGTCCCCATCGGTATCGCCATGGTCGGTCACGATCACGCCGTTGATGGTCACCTTGCTTCCGAACGTGATGTTGTTGGGCGATTTGATGTAAACCACCCCGTTGATGACGGTGTCTTTCCCAAAGGTGTAGTTGGTGCCCGCCTCGATTACGATGTTGTTCAGCTCCCACTGATCGTCTTCATTGATCTCCCCAATGGGGGCTCTCTTGCTGTTCTTGTTGACCTTGCCTGTGGAAGAATCGATCGTGGTCCACGAGGGGACCTGGTCGGTGAACTCGGTGATGTCAATCGTGGGGAAGGGCGGGGGCGGTACCTCATGCACGTAATCGCTCATGATCTCGTCGGGATCGCTGATCCCGTGGACGATGCTGTTATTGCCTTTGCCCAGGGTGACGAGGTCTTCCTTCTTGCCGCCGGTGACCATCAACTCGCCCTGAACTTCGGCGCTGCCGGTGACCTTGATGGTGTCCTTGACCACCTGCATCGCGAGGATGTCGGCCGAGTTGGCGTCGTCCTTGTCGATGAGCTTGGAGTTGGATCCGAAGGCGACCTTGCCCTTGGAGGCGACGGCGTAATCGAAAATCGTCTTGCTCGTACCCGCTGCGGCGTACTCGCGCGAGAGCGAGCGGGAGACGATGCCCGAGCTTCCGGTTACTTTCAATTGCACACGGGCGACCGGTTCGGTGGCGAGCAACGTGACGGAGGCTGAGAACGTCGCCCCGTCCAGCGTGATCGCCGGGATGGTGATGGTGTTGGCGTTGTAACTGACGGTCTGGTCGGTCCCCCAGCCGTACTTGCCGTCCATCTCGTCGCCCAGGGCCGAGGACATGTTGACGATGAGGTTCTCGGCGGTGGTGTCATTTGGCAGATCGAGTTCGCGCAGGACATGGCCGAGATATCCCAGACCGCTCTCGGCGGCGTTTCGCGCCTCGGCGAGCCGGCGGAAGTTCTCGGCTTTCTGCATGTTCATGTCGCCGGCGTTGACGAGATACACCGCCAGCGATCCCAGGACGCAGAGTACCAGGATCACCAGAATGTAGACGGTTCCTCGTTTGTGATTCGTGTTGGGATGACTCATCGGGAATACCCTCCCGTGCGCCGGCCGACTCTCGTCGGCACTGCGGGGCGCATTTGTACGGAAACAGAAGACGCTGCAACGGACGCCGGTGGTGGGGCGTCCGAACGAGGTGACTCCGCGGTCGCCGGGGCTGTGGAGTGGTTGCGGGTGACCTCCGGGGTCTCCTCGTGCAGGGCGTCGGGTTACTCCGGCGCCTTGGTAACCAGCCAACTGGTGGACAGCACGTTGGCGTCGTAGTGCTGGACGGTCACGCGGACGTAGCGGATGTCGGTCTCGGTGGCGCTGTCGGCCAGGCCGTTGGGGTCCTTCCACTGAAGCGTGATGACCTGCTTCCAGTTGGACATGCCCGAAATCGAGTTGAGCGACGCGTCGACCGGTGGCGAATACTCGCTCGCCAGGCTCAGGTCGCTCGGGTTGAGTCCTGCGCAGTATTCTCGGATTTCCTGGGCGAGGAAGGCGGCGTTGGTCAGTTCCTGGCCGGCGGCGTTGGTCTTCGTACACGAGGCCGACGCCGTCAGCAGCGCGGTGATCCCGATCGCCACGATCAGCGTGGCGATGGCGACCTCGAGCAGCGTGAATCCTCGCCGTTTTGGTTGTCGTTTCCTTGGTTTCATGGGTCCCTCCCGGGGTTGCGGTGTGGCGTCCGTGCCCGGTTGTCAGGTCACCTGGTTTGGTGTCGGGTCGATCCGCGTCAACCCTCTTTGGCCATGTTGGATATCTGGAAGATCGGCAGCATGACGGCCATCGCGATAAAGCCGACAACGGCACCCATGAAGACGATCATCAACGGTTCGATCATGCTGGTGACGGCCTTGATGGTCGCCTTCAGTTCGTCTTGGTAGTAGTCCGAGACGTCGCCGAGGACTTCTCCGAGGTTACCGGACTCCTCCCCGGCGGCGATCATCTGCACCACGTTGGGCGGCAGGAGCGTCTGCCCCGAGAGGGGGTCGACGATCTTGCTGCCCTGCTTGACCCCGTCGTGCACGCGCAGCCACATGTTTTCGTAGAGGCGGTTGCCGCTGACATCGGCAGTGATCTTGAGCGTGTCGAGCATCGGCACGCCCGCCTGGATCAGCTCGCCCATGGTGTTGAGCCCGCGCGAGATGTACAGCGCGCGGAACATGTTCTTCATCAGCGGAATCTTCAGCTTGAAGGCGTCCATCATCACGGCGCCCTTCTCGGTCTTCTTGACCAGCACCGTCAGCGTACCGCCGACGAGGATCAACCCGCCGACCAGGATCGGCCAATCGTTGCGCAGGAAGTCGGAGGTCGCCATCAGCGCCACGGTGGGGGCGGGCAGGAGGTGCTCCTTACCGGCGAACAGCCCGGTGAATTTCGGCAGTACCCAGGCGAGCATGAACACGACGGTCGAGATCGCCAAAGTGAAGATGATCATCGGATAGCACATCGCCCCGATCACCATTCGGCGGGTTTCCATCTGCTGGGTGAGGTAGGCCTGGATGCGTTTGAGCATGTGCCCGAGGTTGCCCGAAAGTTCCGAGGCCCGGACCATGTTGATGTACATCGTGGGGAAGACCTTGGTGTGCTTGGCCAGGGCGTCGGAGAAGGTCTCGCCGCTTTCCACGTCGTCCTTGATCTCATAGAGGACGGCCTGGAACTTCTTGTTCTCGACCTGGTCGGCGATCGAGCCGATGGCCGATCGGATGTTGATGCCCGCCCCGATCATCACCGTCAGTTGCGAGGTGAAGGTCAGGATATCCTTCAGGCCGGGCCCGAAGTCCACGGAGATGCTGTTGAGCTTCTCCATGATGCTCTGTTTGGCCGGGGCGACGTCCAGGACGGTTCCGCCCTTGTTGCGGGCCTTCGAGGTCGCCTCGGCGAGGTTGCTCGCCGAGAGTTTTCCCGTGGTGTTCTTGCCGTTGGCGGCGCGGATGGTGTATTGGAATTCAGCCATGGCTGGACCTCTTACTCAACGTTGAGCACCTGCTTGAGGTGCCCGGGCTGGTTGGACTGCGCCAGCGCCTGGTCGATATTGATTTTCCCGCTTAGGACCAGTTCCTTGATCGAGTCGTTCAGCGTGCACATGCCGACCGATCGGCTGGTCTCGATGATGTTGGGGATTTCGTGGATGCGGTTCTCGCGGACGCAGTTCCGGACGGCCGACGAGCAGAGCATGACCTCGCAGGCGGGCACCATGCCCCGACGATCGATGCGTTTGAACAGCACCTGCGAGATGACCGCCTGCAGGGTGTTGGAGAGCATCGCGCGGATCTGGTTCTGCTGACCGGCGGGGTAAATATCGATGATTCGCTCGATCGTCTGGGCGGCCGACTGGGTGTGCAGCGTCGAGAGCACCAGGTGGCCGGTCTCGGCGGCACTGATGGCGGCAGAGGTGGTATCGAGGTCTCGCATTTCGCCCACGAGGATGATGTCCGGGTCCTGCCGCAGGGCGTGCTTGAGCCCGCTGGCGAAGGTGGGTACGTCGGATCCCAGTTCGCGCTGCTCGATGACGCACTTGTCGGAGACCAGCTCGTATTCCACCGGGTCTTCGAGCGTCAGCACGTGGCGCTGGAAGCGGTGGTTCATCTCGTTGATCATCGACGCCAGCGTGGTGCTCTTGCCCGAGCCGGTCTGCCCGGTGACGATCACCAACCCGCGCGGCAGCGACACCAACTGGGCGATCGCCGGCGGGAGGTTCAGCGTTTCGAGCTTCGGAACGTCGGTCGTGATGGATCGAAACGCGATGGCCACGGTGTTCCGCTGCCAGTGGGCGTTTACACGGAATCGCCCCACGTCGGGCACCTGGGTGGAAAAGTCCAGGTCGCGCTGCTCCTTGAACGTCTGGAAGCGCTTCTCGCCGACCATGTCCAGCACGAACTCCTCGGCCTTGTCGGGCGGAATCACCGGCGCACCCTCGACCGGTTCGAGCACGGTGTGCAGACGAAACAGCGGGGGCATTCCCGCCACGACGTGCACGTCGGAAACGCCGCTCTCGATGGCCTTGGTCAGCAGTTTGTCCAGAAACGCGCTCATGCTCAGCTCCCGTGCTTACGCCTCCGCGACGCGGAGAACTTCCTCTATCGTGGTGTGTCCTTCCATCGCCTTGATCATCCCGTCCTGGCGGAGCGACGTCATTCCGCTCTCGCGGGCGGCCTTCCTCAGCTCGGTCAGGTCCGGGTTTCCGGCGATGATCCCGCGCATCGTCTCGTCGATAATCAACAGCTCGTGGATGCCCATTCGTCCCTTGTAGCCGGTGTCGCGGCACTTGTCGCAGCCGGCACCGTGATAGAGCTCGTCGGCCGACAGGCCGCAGGCTTCCAGGGCGGCCGACCACTTCTTCGGGACGTCCTTGACGACTTCCTTGCAGTTGGGGCAGATGCGTCGAATCAGGCGCTGGGCGAGGATGCCATTGACCGCCGCGGAGATCAGGAACGGCTCGACGCCGATGTTGATCATTCGTGTCACGCTGGAGGGTGCGTCGTTGGTGTGCAGCGTGGAGAGCACCATGTGGCCGGTCAGCGCCGCCTGGATCGCGATGCGCCCGGTCTCCTCGTCGCGGATCTCGCCGACCATGATCACGTCCGGGTCCTGACGCAGCAGAGACCGCAATGCCGCTGCGAAGCTCATTCCGATGCTGTCGTGCACCTGGATCTGGTTGGCGTATCCCACCTCGTATTCCACCGGGTCTTCGACGGTCGATATGTTCAGCACGGCAGAGTCCATGATCGCCAGCCCCGAGTACAGCGTGGTGCTCTTGCCCGAGCCGGTCGGGCCGGTGACCACCACCACGCCGTGAGGCTGGAGGATCTGCTCGCGGAAGCCTTCCAGCACCTCCTTGCGCATGCCCAGGTTTTCCAGGCCGACGCTGATGGACCGCTGGTCCAGGATTCGGATGACGCACTTTTCGCCCTGGGTGGTCGGCAGCGTGCTGACGCGGAGGTCCACGGTGCGTCCATGGACGGTGGCCCGGATTTTTCCGTCCTGCGGCAGGCGGCGTTCGGCGATGTCCAGGTTCGCCATGATCTTCAATCGCGAGATGATCGCCGCGTGCATCTGCAGCGGCGGGGCGTGCTGCTCGAAGAGGATTCCGTCGATTCGGCAGCGGACGCGCAGCTTGTTCTCGCAGGGCTCGATGTGGATGTCGCTGACCTCGTCCTTGACGGCCGAGGAGATCATGAAGTTCACGTACCGGATGACGGGGCTTTCCCCGGCGATCTTCTCCAGGTCGGCGACTTCCTCTTCCTTCTCGTCGACGACCTCGACGGAGTCCTCGGAGATGTCCTTGATGAAATCGTCCACCTGCTCGGACGGCGAGACGGCCATCTCCTCGCAGATCGCGGCGATATCCATCGGCGGAACCACGACCAGTTGCAGTGGCTTGCGGATCTGGCGTCCGACGTTCTCCACCAGGAAGATGTCGGCCGGGTCCGAGACGCCCAGGACGATGCCCTTTTCGCCCCGGCGGATTGGAATAACGCTTTTCTCCCGAACGAACGGCATGGGGATCAGGGCAAATACGTCCGGGTCCACGTCGTCGTGCGTGAGTCGCTGGAAGGGCAGGTCGAAGAACGTCGCGGTTGCCTGCAGGGCGACCAGCTCGTCGATGGCGCCGCCTTCCACCAGCGCCTGGATGACGCTGAGATGCGGCTTGCTTTTCTGCAGGGCGATGGCGCTGTCGAGCTGCTGGGGCGTGATGCTTCCTGCCTCGATGAGCACGCGCTCGGGTCCGCGCAGCGCGGAGTGTCCCTGTTGCTCCGGGCACCACAGGTCGGCGAACTGGGTACGGGGCGTCTGGGCCGATCCGTCAGCGGGTCGGGGCGGGGACTGCTCTTTGTTGGCTTTGGCGGAAGATTTCGCCACGCCACGTTCCTTCCTTCCCATGTCCCCCGGTGGGGGGCGGTGTCTATTCCTGGATGTACAGCACGTGCTGCTGGTCGCGCCACTGCAGCACGACGCGGGTAGGCTCGATGCTCGTGATGGTCCAGCCGACGACTTTGTCGCCCTTGCGGAGCAGCTCATTTCCGATCATCGCGATCTGTCCGCCCCGCCCCGAGAGGGTCGACTGGAGCTTGAGTTCCTTGACCGCCGAGAGGGCGGCGGCCTTGGCGGTGTCCACCCTGGGTGCGACCGTCTTGGGGACAATCTGCTCGGGCTCTTCGGGCTCGATCTCCTGCACGACGAACGGATCGCCGCTGAGTTCGTTGCGGGCGATCTGACGTTGCTTCGAGTCGAAGTAGAACGACTTGATGATGTTCTTGGCCTTGGTGGTCTGCTCCTGCGGGCCGCCGAATTTCTCCAACGCGCTGCTGACGCGAAGCTCCTGGGGGGTCAGGGCTCCGACGTTCTCCTCCGGACCGCCACGAAGGCTGAGCAGATAGACCGTCGCCAGCCCGGCCGCAAAGAGGCCCGCGAGAATGAGGTTCGCCCCGTGCTTGCGGGCGAGCTTGACGTACTGATCCAGCGGTCCGGGCGGCGATACCGGCGTCGCCGGCTGGTCGGCCTGGTCGGTGGATGGCGCGAACGGATCGCCCTGGTTGTCGTCGAGTTCGGTCATCATGCTATTTCGCCTTCTCGAAGAATACGGTCATGGTGAACTTGGCCGTGACGACCGGGTTGTCCGAGTCGTTGCCGCGGACCCGGCTGATCGTCATGTCCAGAATCCGCGTGATCCGGGGCTGGTTCTCCAGGTCCTGCAGAAACGCGTAGAGCCCCATGAAACTGCCCTTCAGTTGCACCGCGATCAGTTGCTCGGAGTACTTGCCCTTCCCGCCGAACGTGTTGCCCTCGTTCGGCGAGGGTTTGATGCTGGTGGTCTGCATGTCGTTCGCCTGGGCCAGCGTCCAGATCTCGCGGAGGACCTTCTCGATTTCCTTCTCGTGGGGGAGTTTCGAGCGGAAGTAACCGATCGCCTCTTCCAGGTCGGTGATCTCGCTCTTGAGGTCGCCCAGGGTGGCCGTGGCGCGGTTCAACTGGCGGAGCTTGGCGCGCTTGGCCTCGATCTGCCGGGCCGCCTCGACGTTGTGCGTGTCGCGCGGCTTGAATACGAACCACCATGCGCTGAGGGGGATTGCCATCAGCAACACGATGAATATCATTTCGCGGAGTCCGAATTTCATTATTCCAGACCTCCCGTCATATCGCCCCGGGCGACCTGTTCAGCCGACTCGGCGGGGGCGTTTTGTTCCATGGCTTCCATCGCGTCGCTGCCCGGGTAGGTCTGCAGTACCAACACGAACGAACGGACCACGTCATCATTGCTCTTCTGCTCTCGGCTGTGACCGAGCTCTACCGACTCCACCAGCGGGTTCAGTCTCAACCGTGCGATGAATCGCGCCACTTCCATGTCCGTGAACGCCCCGCCGGTGATGACGATGCTCATCGAACTGACCGGGCTGGTGGGGCTGAAGCTCTTCTGGTGCATCGCCTTTGCTTTGGCCCGCTTGGGAGGCGCTGTTCGACCGACATCCACAGCCGTGTCCATCCGGAGTGTGTCGATCCACACGCCCTCGGGACGCGCGTTGGTGATGAACCCCAGCAGGTAGCTGCGCGGCACGCGTTCCATCAGGGCGGCCGTGCTGGATGCCTTCTCCAGCAGCACGCTGCGCTGCGATTCGAGCGTCTGGAGCTGATTGATCAGTTGGGCGGCCCGGTTGAACTCGGAGTCCACCTGCTGACGGACCTCGCGGGTGTGCTCGGTGGACTGTTCCGAGACGAGGGCAGCCCCCATCACCCCGGCCATCACCACCGCGAACAGCGCGATGCACAGCACGTTGGCACGCTGCTGGGCGCGTCGCCTGCGGTAGTCCTCGGGAAGCAGATTGACAATTGGCATGGTGTTCCTCGCTTGCTACGCCACGACCACCTGGGCACCGAGACTCAATCCGACCGCCACTGCCAGTCGGGGCTCGGGGGGCGTCTGGACCTCGCTGTCCCGGCGGATCTGCAGCAGTGGATCGCCGATCTGGGCCGGCAGGTTCATTCGTCGGGCAATGCTCTGGCAGAGCGTGCGGTCGTAGGCCTGGCCTCCCAGGAAGACCGCCCGCTCGACGCTTTCGTTCTTGAAGACCGACTCGCAGTACCGAAGGCACTGGGTCAACTCGCCGGACAACGCCGAAATCGGACCGGCCAGCATCTGCTCCGTTTCGGCGTCGTTGGCAGGCGAACTGCCCGCGCGCAGGGCCGCCAGACGCATCTCCCACGCCTGTCCGGGCGAGATATTCTTGGCCGCCGCCACCGCCTGGACCAACTGCCGCCCGCCGGTGGGCAGGTTGCGGATGAAAAAGACCTTCGTGCCCCGCGCCAGGACCACCTGCGTGGTGTCCTCGCCGATGTCCACGAACAGCACGGTCTGCCCGCCGCCTTCGCCCTCGAACAGACGGGCGAAACATTCCACGATCGCCAGCGGCTCGACGTTCACGCCAACCGGTTCGAGCTTGGCTTTACTGACGACCGAGAGATACTCATGCACCGTCGCTTCCGAGGCGGCCACGACGATGACTTCCTGCTTGGCTTCGCCGGCTTCGTAGACTTCCTCGGCCAGGATGTGGCGGACGATGGCGCTGTCGATGGAGAAGGGGACCTGGTCGGCGATTTCGGCGCGGATCGCGCCGTCCATGTCGGCCGACGCGGATTTGGGCAGGCGGATCGGCTGGACGAACGTCTCACCGGCAGGCAGCGAAAGAATGCACTCGGTCCCGGTAAACCCCTGGGTGTTGATCAGATCGCGGAGCGTTTCGGAGAGGAAGCGACGGCGCATGGTCGGTTTGTGTCGGCAGGGAGCGGGTACGTCGGCGACGGCCGTCGCGACGAGTTCGTATCCGGCGGGCTCGCTTGGGCGGACCTGGGCCAGCTTCACCGAGCTGCTGCCGAAATCCACGCCAATGGGAAGCGCGTCGGGGTTCTGTGATTTGTCGGGCATGGTGACGTTCCTGTCGATTCCCGGGGCAGGGATTGACCTCTCCGTTTGGCGTCCTGCAAAGCGGGGCTGGTTACGGCGGGTCGACGATTCGCCGTTCCCTGGCGAGATCCAATCGGCCCAGCAGCCTCGCTGCCGCGGCGCGCCTCCTCCGTTACGACACACCTTCTCCATTTTGTAAAATACGTTACAGGCCGGGCTCCAGCCACGCGGGCTCCTCCGCATGCGGCCGGCCTCTGCACTGTGTATCGGGAGATCAGGCCGGGGGGTTAACTAAGCGATTCACCCGGTTCCCGCCTGTCGATCGCCTCGGCCTCCTCCAGCAGATCGGCGAAAATCGCGTTGCAGATAAACAACGCCTCATCGTTGAGTTGAATGTGAGACTCGGAAATGGAAATCAACCCCTGTTTTGCGCAAGCGCGGAAGGTTCTCGGGAAAATCGCCACCGGATCGGTCCCGAAACGCCTGAAAAAAGCCCGGCGATTCACCCCATCGGTCAGTCTCAGACCCAGCAGAAGCGTCTCGGCGAGGCGTTTTGCCCCTCTGAGCGACTCGGATTCTGCCGTGGCGGATCCCTCCGTCTCGATTCGCCGGATGTATTCCTCCAGCGAGCGGGAGTTCACCCGACGCTCCCCGCCGATGTAGCCGGCGGCGGCCGGCCCGACGCCCAGGTACGGCTCGTTCCGCCAATACACGATGTTGTGTCTGCACTCGAACCCGGGGCGGGCGAAATTCGAGATCTCGTACTGCCTCAACCCCGCCGCCTGGAGCGTTTCCCGCGCCTGGTGATACAGATCGGCCTGGAGGTCGTCGTCCATCTCCCTCAGCTCGCCGGCCGACCGTCGCGAGGCGAACTTCGTCCCTTCCTCGAAACTCAGGGCGTAACAGCTGACGTGATCCACCCCCAGTTCGATCGCCTCCAGCAGGCTGAGACGCCAACTGTCGGCCGATTGGCCCGGCAGGGCGTACATGAGGTCCACGCCGATATTCTCAAACCCCGCCCGGCGCAGATTCTCTGCTGCCAGCCTCGCCTGCCGCGGGGTGTGGATGCGCTCGAGCATCGCCAACTCGTCGGCATGGAAGCTCTGGACGCCCAGGCTCACGCGATTCACGCCGGCGTCGGCCAACCGGGCGATCGTCGTCGAATCCAGCGTTCCCGGGTTCGCCTCGACGCTGAATTCGGTCCCGGTTCCAGCCAGTGTCGCCAGGTCGCCCAGCAACTCTCCCAGCAGCGAAGCCGGCAGGGCGGTGGGCGTACCGCCCCCCACGAAGATGCTCCCCGGCGGATCGGTCAGCACGGCCCCGCCGCTGGCCAATTCATCGCGGGTGGCGGCGGTCACGCGGCCGGCCAGGTTCTCGTTGAGAGGCACGGAGCAGAAGTCGCAGTACGCGCACTTCGCCCGACAGAAGGGTACGTGGACGTACAGCGCCTCAGCGGAGGCTGTCTCAAGTTCGTCGTGATTTTGCTTGCAGCACATACTCAGGATTCTAGAATAGGTCCGGACCGGCTTGGGCGGAACACCCGCGTGGTGAACCCGGGCTGGGGTTTGTTCGGCCCCTCGGGGCGTATTCAGGCAGGGATCGGATTATGAACGCAAAACTGGTGATGTTCAAGGCGAACGGTCAGCGTAAGGATTTCTCGGTAAAAACGCCGAAGATGGTCATCGGTCGCGGTGAGGATTGTGACCTCCGCGTGCCGATCATGAGCGTATCGCGGCACCACACGCAGATCACTGCCGAGAACGGCGACCTCGTGGTCAAGGACCTCGGCTCGTCCAACGGGACGTACGTCAACAACGAGCGGGTCAATGAGCAGATCCTCCAGGCGGGCGACCGACTGGTGATCGGCCCGATCGTGTTCACCGTGCAGATCGACGGACAACCCGAAGAGGTCAAACCCGTCAAGACGCGCGGGCAGCGACTCGCCGAGGCCGGCGAGCCCGGCATGGACGAAGTGGTGGACCTCGAAGCCGACGTCACCGCCCAGGACAGCGGCGAGGAAGACGTCATGGGCGACGAGGAGATCGACCCGATCTCCGCCCTCGAAGCCTTGGCGGCCGAGCAGAACAGAGACGAGAAATAACCCCCGCCTGAGGAAACAACCCTGCCGGCCCGGTAAGTTCGCCCTTGCCGGGCCGTTTCATTGGTGGGGGACGGAACGCGCATAACCGTTTGCAGGAGTTTCCGCCCGCAACAAGTTGCGGGCCCTACGGCCGAGCCACGAAAAGCGCCCCGTAGCACGGCCTTCCAGGGCGTGAACACATGGGCTGAAAGTCCATGCCACATTGGTCCGGAAAGGGAGACGTTAAGAGCAGCTCGGGGCGGGTCAATGTCCCCGCGCGTTGTCGGGGGTGGCCTCGGAGGGTTTGGGGGCGTTGGCGGGGCCGTCGGAGGCGAGGAAGTCGCGAAGGATCTCGGCGGCGGCTACCGCGTCCTGGCGTGCGCGCCGCTTATTGCGGGTGAATTCGCCGGCCAACGCCTCATCGGCTACGAAGCTGCTGAGACGTTCGTCCCACAGGCGGACGTCAAGGTCCAGCTTCGCTTCGAGCATCTCACCGAACAGCCTGGCCAGCTTGCCCTGTTGGCCTTCGGTATCGTCCATATTCACCGGCCAACCGACCACCAGGCCCACCGGCAGATACTCCGCGATGACTCTGCGGATGGCGGTAAGGGTCTGCTCCTCGCTGCCGGCGGGAATCATCGTCAGGGGCATCGACAGCCCGTCGGTCGTGTCGCCCAGCGCCACGCCCAGCCTCCGCGTTCCATGATCGATCGCAAGCCAGCGCGCCATCGCTAGAGATGCTCTGGGCCGAACTTTTCTTCGACGAGCGCCACCAACTCCTTGATCCGTTGCGAGTCGGACTTGTTGCACACCAGCGTTGCGTCCGGGGCGTGGACCACGATGCAGTCGTCCATGCCCACCACGGCCATCAGGTGCGAGGCGTCCTCGCAGACGATCACATTTCGCCCGCTGTCCAGCAGCAGGCTCTTTTCGGCCAGTACGACGTTTCCGGTCTCGTCCTGTTCGCTGACGCGGTCCAGCGCCGGCCAGGAGCCCACGTCCACCCACTCGGCGTCCATTTCGACCATGAGCACGGTGGGGGCCTTCTCCATCACCGCATAGTCGATGCTGATCCTCTCCAGCGTCGGGTACACCTCCGCCAGCAGGGCGATGAAGTCCTGCCCGGCCTCGGCGGCCTCGCGGATGGGTCCGAGCTTGGTCATGGAGTCCGAAAGGAATTCCCGCAGCGAAGTGTGGATCGCATCGAGCGACCAGACGAACATGCCACTGTTCCAGAAGTACTCCCCGCTGTCGACGTACCGGCGGGCGGTCTGGTGGTCGGGCTTTTCCCGGAAGGCTTTGACGGGGCGGGCGTCGCCCTCCGGCTGGGGGCAGTGGATGTATCCCAGCCCGGTGTGAGGCCAGGTCGGGCGGATGCCGAACGTCACCAGCGCGTCGGGGTTGGACTCAGCCGCCTCGATCGCACGCTCGACGGCCGCGGCGAAACGATCCTGCGGGCGAATGACGTGGTCGGCGGTGAAGACAGCCATGGTCGCATGCGGGTCGCGGGCGGCCAGCAGTTCCGCCGCCAGGGCGATGGCGTTGGCGGTATCGCGTCCTTCCGGCTCGCCGATGACATTCTCGGGCTTCAGCGACGAGACGGAGTCGGCCACCTGGTCGGCGTACTCGGCGTTGGTGATGACCAGCACGTTGTCCGCCCCGAAAACCGGTGCGAGCCGATCGACGGCCATTTCCAGCAGGCTCTTGCCCCCCAGCAGTGGCAGCAGTTGCTTCGGACGGGACAGACGGGACAGCGGCCAAAGTCGTTTGCCGGCACCGCCGGCCATGATTACGGCATATCGCATGGATGTGTCTCCTCAATTGAGTCCTCAGGGTATCTTCTTGCCCAGATCGAGGAAAATCAACGTCGGAGCCGGAAAAGGGCATCTGGTTTCACGGACGTCTCGCCAGTGTTCCACTTACACGCTACCATGTCTGCCATGAGCAAGCTGTTCGACGAACCTGTCGGTGAGCAACCCGCCGGCGACGCAGACGGGCGCGTGGTGGGGGTGGCTGTGGCGTCCAATGTCTGGGCGGTGTACAGCTACCGATGGGGGGGCGATCTGGGTTCCCCGGAGGTGGGTATTCGTGTGCGCGTACCCTTCGGGCGGGGCGACCGGGCGACGCTGGGAGTGGTCGTCGACGTCGATCGTCCCGCCGGCCGTCACAAACTCAAGTCCGTCCGCGAGCGTCTCGACGAGCATTCGCGCTTCACGTCGGCCACCTGGGAACTGGGCGAGTGGATCAGTCGATACTACCTTACCCCGCTGGGGATGACGCTGGATGCGATGATTCCCACCGCCGTCGGACAAAAGCGCCCGCGAAGCGAGACGGTCGCGTATCTCGCGTCCACCAAGTCGGATTGGCCCAAGTCGCTGGGCTCGCGCCAGCGACAGGTGTTGGATGAGTTGCTGGAGGCCAAGCGTCAGGGCATCGAGCCGCTCACGCTGGAGCACCTGCGAGACAACAGCGGCGCGTCGCGCGATACCATCCGCCGATTGCTTCATCGCGAGCTGATTCGCACCGAGTCCCGCCGGGTGACGCTGGAATCGCTGCAGGGCGAGCCCGCGCCCGACCCGTTCGAGCTCAACGAGCACCAAGCCGCCGTCCTGGAAACGCTCGCGCCGAAGCTCGATCAGGGCGCGGGGTTTTCGGTGACGCTCCTGCGCGGCGTCACCGGCAGCGGCAAGACGGAGGTGTACATCCGCGCGATTCGTCGGGTCATCGCCCGCGGCGGGCAGTGCATCCTCATGGTGCCCGAGATCGCCCTGGCCTCGCAGACGACGCAGCGGCTGATCGACCGTCTCCCGCGAGTGGCCGTCATGCACAGCCAACTCACCGACGCCCAGCGCGACTTCAACTGGCGCCGGATCGAGCAGGGCGAGGCGTCGGTGGTGATCGGGCCCCGCTCGGCCGTGTTTGCCCCGGTGAAGACCCCCGGTCTGATCATCGTCGATGAGGAACACGAGAGCAGCTACAAGCAGGATACCGCTCCGCGCTATCACGGCAGAGATGTCGCGGTCAAGCGGGCGTCCATCGAGCAGATCCCCGTCCTGCTCGGATCGGCCACCCCGTCGATGGAATCGTGGAACAATGCCCGGCAGGGACGCTACGAACTGCTCACGCTCGCCAGCCGGGTGAAGGGCCTGCAACTGCCGCACCTGGAGATCGTCCCGCTGCGCAAGGAAATGGAGCCCGGCCGGATCGAACTGATCGGCCGAACGCTCACTCACGCGATCGCCCGCACGATGGATCGCGGCGATCAGGTGATCCTGCTGATGAATCGTCGCGGGTACGCCAGCTATGTCTTCTGCCCGTCCTGCCAGTGGATCTTCGAGTGCGAACAGTGCACCCGGGCGATGGTCTTCCACCAGGCGACCCAACTGGCGATGTGCCACTACTGCCAGTCCACCGCACCGCTTCCGGAACGTTGCCCTGCCTGCAGCGGGAAGATTCTGCTGTTCGGGATGGGCATTCAGCGCATCGAGGGCGAGCTGGCACGGAAGTTTCCCACAGCCGTCGTGGCGCGGATGGACTCGGACACGATGACCTCGCCCAAGCAGTTCCGTAAGGTCCTGGACGATTTCGCCTCGGGGGAGGTGGACATCCTGCTGGGCACGCAGATGGTCGCCAAGGGGTTGGACTTCCCGAAGGTGACGCTGGTGGGAATCGCCTCGGCTGACACATCGCTGGCGATACCGGACTTCCGGGCGTCGGAGCGGACGTTCCAGTTGATCGTGCAGGTTGCCGGCCGGGCCGGGCGCGCCGGGGGCGGCGGGCAGGTGGTGGTCCAGACGCTTCACGGCGACGAGCCCAGCGTGATGTACGCCTCCAGCCACGACTTCGAGGGGTTCGCCCGGTGGGAGCTCGATTCGCGGAAAGAAACGAATCTGCCCCCGTTCTCGCGGATGGTGCGGTTTATCGCCCGTCACAAAGACCTCGCCCGGGCCGAGGAAGGGGCCAACCAGCTCGCCGACCGTCTTCGCGCGTCGCTTGCCCCGGAGGCGGCGATGCTGATGGGCCCCATGCCCGCCGCCGTCAAGCGAATCCGCGAGCAGTTCCGCTTCCAGGTGCTGCTGATCACCGCCAAGCCCGGTGTGGTGCAGCAGGCGATCGCAGGTCGGATGGGCGAGATCGTGCGGGACAACCCCGCCGAGGTGTTCGCCGACGTCGATCCGATCGCCCTGATGTAGAGCGTTCGACCAACAGCCGCCCCTGCGTTCCCCCATCACCGGCGAAAAAAATGGGAGTCGGCCATCCGAAGACAGCCGACTCACCACCACGATAGCGTAGGGTGCAGTACTGCACCCAGCGCCAGCACCTGATTCATGTATCGGAGCCTCGCCGGTCGCATTTTGCGCAAACCCAACCCCCGAAACGCTATGTTTGCACGGGGTTGGCTGGGTGTAAACCCCTATGAGCGGTGCAACGGTCGGCGTGAGCCTGAGATAGCGGGCGAAGGCGAGGTTGTCAGGAATCGCCTTCGGCGCGCGATTTCTCTCGCTCGTCGGCCGGGTCGAGCTTCGGGTGGCATCGGCGGATGAGTTTTCGCCAGGCGTTGGGCAGGCGGTAGTAGGTATCGCTCCGGTGGATGTAGAACCACGCGGCGTCGTCGGCGGTCATTTCGTACGGCGGGCCCGGATTCGGGGGTGGCTGGAGCTCGGCGAACATCTCGCGCAGGCGCTTGTGGCGCACCTGCGAGAGGTTGGCCTTCGTCAGGTCCAGCCCGTCCAGCACGCTGGGGGCATCCAGCACCGAGGGATGGGCTCGCGGGCCTTCGAGATGCTCGAAGCCCAGGAGTTTTTTGTAAAATTTCTCGTGTCGCGGATGACAGGTGATGATCAGGTGATCGATTTCGGCGTCGCGGGCGGCCTGGAGGATCAGGGGCATCATGCGCATCACGCCGGGCATGGATCGCGAAAGCCTGGTGCGTCGGTCGGCGAGCATGCCGATCTCGGCCAGGCGCTGTCCGCGCCGGCGAAGCCCCCGCAGCGAGCGGCCATACGGCGCGTCGGCCGGCAGACCCAGCGGGGTGTCCGGGAACATGGACACGGTCGCCACGGGCTGATCGGCCACTTCCAGCATCCACGTCCTCGCGCCCGGTACGGCGTAGTGCGGGCAGATGCGGATTCCCGCCTCGCGCGGGTGCATGTACTCACGCCGGACGTAGCAGTCGTGCACGAGCTTCAGGGCGATGAACAGATCGTCCCGCGTGCTGACAGGGCGGGCGACGATTGCGGCATCTTCGGCGATCTCCAGCTCCTGCGAGAGATCCTGCCGGGACAGTACCTTAAGACGATCACTCATCAAATCAGTTTCCTCCAGAGACGCTATCGACCGATTGGAGTGCGCCCTTTACTTCCGCCGGACCGCCCGGTCAGAAACCCCTGCTCGCAAGCGAGGCAAGGGGGCGGCTGTCCCGCGCGATGCGATGGTTTGCTGCTGCGGTTCCTGCGTGACCCGGACGAGGCGGTGATGTATAGTGAACGCGGCGTGGGAAAAACTTCCTCCGCTGCGAAACACGGCGTCCGCGGCGGCGTCCTATTGGGGGATGTGTCCGTCGAGGCGCATCGGCTGCGGTTGCCCTGTGGAAAGGGAGTTCGATGAAATCCATCCGTTGGACGCGACGACGAGAAATGACGCGACGATCGATCCTGGCCGGCGTGCTGTTGGCCGGGTTGCTGGCGTCGATCGCGCTGCTTCGTGGCCCGGTCGCCCAGGCCGGTTCGCCCAGGAATGGGAACGTCAAGGGTCTGCACCTGCCGCGGAAACGTCCCACGAACCTGCAGCGCTACTTTACGCTCAATGACGGTGAGGGATACACCTGGCGTTTCCAGCAGTATGGAAACGTCTACCAGGGAACAAACCATGCCTACAGCTCTGGCTGTTACAGCCAGATCGACGGCAGCAATATCTCTTCACGCAATGGCCAGGGATGGCTGAGCTCCGACGGGCGGGAATTCGAGATCGGACCCTGCCCGATCAACCAGCTCGTCGCCTATCGACGGGTGCGGGTCTACAAGGACGAGGGGCTCTGCCGCTGGCTGGACATAATCCACAACCCCACCTCGACGGATATCCAGAAACAGGTGCAGGTTTACTCGTCGTTCAGCTACGGGATTGGTTCGCTGAAGACCAATTCCGGTGGAAGCGGCTCGCTGGGCAAGAAGGATTTCGCGTTCTACACCACCCCACGCCACAACAGCGGGACCGTTCCGTCGGTGTTGCACGTGGTCTGCGGGCCCAAGAGCGACGTGAAGCCCTCCGTCCAGCAGAACGGCAGCTCGCTGTACGTGCGGTACAACGTGACGATCCCGGCCGGGAAGACCATCGTGCTGTGCTACTTCGAGGCGCAGAACCGCAGCGAAGAAGCCCTCACGAAGATGATGGAGAACTTCAAGCCGCGGAAATATCTCAAGGATCTCTCCCCGGCGGTGCGCAAGCTGATTGTGAATTTCAAGGCCGGCTGGGGCTTTGAGGGAGTCGAGCTCAACCGCTCTGCCGTCGCCGACGCGGCCCACCTGGCCAATGGTGACCGCGTCCACGGCACGGTGGACAACGAGCGGTTTACCGTCCGCACGTTCTTCGGAGACGTGACGCTCCCGGCCAGCCGGGTCGTGGGCATGCAGGCGGTCAGCGCAGAAGACCGCACCATGCTTACGTTGCTGGACGACGGGCAGGTGCTCTGCGGACCGATTCCGGACCAGAAACTGGGCATTTCGCTGGCATCGGGCGGGACGCTGCGAATTCCGTTTCATCGCATGACCGAGTGGTCGTTCCAGATCACCAAGGAACGCCCGGATGAGATCCCGTTCCAGGGCCCGTTCGTGACGTTGCGCACGGGCGATCGACTGGCGTTCGACGCCGGATCGATCGATCTGCACTTCCGCACCCGCTACGGGCAGATCAAGCTGGATCCCGAGGCGCTGCTGAATATCTCGCTGGACAACGGGGCCAATACGCTGCACTCGGTGACCTATCTCAACGGATCCAAGCTGGGCGGGTTTCTCCTGCCGGCCGACATTTCCGCGACGCTGCGCGTGGAGAACACCCCGGTGACCATCACACGGAACCTGGTTTCGCACTTTGAGTTGGCCGACGAGGAAAAGCGCGACGAGTCCCTCTCGCACGCTTCGCTCACCAACGGCGACGAACTCTTCGGCGAGGTGGACGAGCAACTGGTTGAATTGAAGACCGATTACGGCACCGTGCCCCTCAAGCCGGGCCACATCAAGATCGTGGGCTTCTCGCCTCGTCACCTGCGCCGGGCAGCGGTGGTGCTGTGGAACGGCTCGGTCCTTCGCGGCCAACTCATGCAGGACAGCATCCGCTTCCGCATCGCCGGTGGGCCGGTCCTGGATCTGTATCCCAACCAGTGCACCAGCATCATCCGCAGCCAGACCATGCCCCACACCAAGATCCTCAAAGAAATCGAGACGCTGGTGGCCCAGCTCGGGGCCGAGAGCTATGCCGACCGCCAGGCGGCGACCGAACTGCTCAAGAAGCTCGGGCCCGGGACCATCCCGCTGCTCAAGCGGTTCAAGCAGCGCAGCAAGGATCCCGAAATTCGCCACCGCCTCGAATCCGTCCTGGAAACACTCGGCGCCAAGTCGTCCTCCGTGGAAAACTCCACGCCTTCGCCGGATGAGGTGCAGGATATTTTCATCCCGGCCATGGGCAATGGACCTGTGATGATCCGCGGTGGGTAAGCCCGGCGGAACGACTCCTGCAAACGGTTATGCGCGTTCTATCCCCCACCTGACGGTGGGGGCTCCCTCGGAGGGTTTTTCGTGGCATGGACCGTAGGGCCCGCAACTTGTTGCGGGCGGAATGACTTCGTGGCATGGGCTTCCAGCCCATGAATACACGGCCTGGAAGGCCGTGCTACGGGGCGCGTTTTATCCCCCACCTGACGGTGGGGGCTTCCTCTGGGTCCTTCGGCCCCATCTCCCCGGCAGGCGGGGGAGAGGTCGTCAGTGGCGCGAGACCGTAGGGCCCGCAACTTGTTGCGGGCGGAAGGACTTCGTGGCATGGGCTTCCAGCCCATGAATACACGGCCTGGAAGGCCGTGCTA
>JBKHCL010000093.1:0-12052 GCA_046541875.1 Phycisphaerae bacterium
GGATGTACGGCGAGAACAAGACCAGCGACGCCGGGTCGGCCAAGCTGGACGAGTTGGAAGAGGTGTACCGTCGCTACCGTGATGACCGGGTTCCGCTGACATGGTGGTATCGTCATTGGCTGTACCCAATCGACGTGTGGGCAGGGCACCGGTCCACCCGACTGCGAAAACACCTCAAGCAGTTGGCTCGGGCTGTATTCATCCTGTTTCTGGGGCCGTGGTACGGGTTCCGCCTCTGCCGCATGATATCCTGGCCGACGTACTATGCTCCCGGCCGTCGCCAGGGCAAGGGGAGCGGCGAATGACCATCGCCGTCTACATCCCGTCCTACAACCAGAAGGCCTACCTGCGCCAGGCCATCGACAGCGTACTCGCCCAGACGCGCCCCGCCGACCAGATCATCGTCGTCGACGATGCCTCCACCGATGGTTCACAAGATCTGATCCGGGGCTACGCCTCACGCTATCCCAGCCTCTTTACGATGGTCTTTCACCACCGCAATCGGGGGATTGCCGCCACCCGCAATGATGCTCTCGAAGCGGTTCGCTGCGACTTGGTGACCTACGTGGATGGAGACGATATCATCGAACCGCGGAAGCTGGCGTGGGAGAGCGATATGCTCGATCGAAGTACACGGGCTCAGATCGTGTTCTCCAACCATGGTTACATGTCCGGGGAAGGCCGACGGCGGCACCGTGTTTGGGCGAAGACCGAACAGCCGCCGCAGGGAGATGTGTTCGTCGATACGGTCACCCGTCGCTACCCCGAGAACACCCTGTTCAGAAATGAGTTGCTCCCTGTTCAATGTCTTCGGAAAGTCCATGGATTTGATTCATCTCTGTCCATGTATGAGGATTACGACCTCCGCATCCGACTGACAAAGAGATACCGTACGGCCTATTGTCCGGAAGTAAATGGCTGGGTCCGCGAGCACAGCGGGCCGAGGCTTTCGAAATCTTCCTGCGAGGAGCATTTTCGCAACGTCCTGCGGATCGCCGAGAAGAATCGGCCTCTCTGGAGCGACCTGCCCGAGGACCAGGCTCGCCGCATCGAAGCTGGACTGGATGCATTCCTGGCCAAGCTCGCGCGACGGTCGGCGATGCAGCTTACCGACCAGGGGCAGCGCGCCCGGGCCCGGGCCGCCCGGCGGGAAGCCCGTCGACGCGGGGCTTGCCCGCTCCAACTCGCGATGGATCTTCTCCTCTCCACATTGCCCGAGTGGGGCCGCGAGGACATCCTGCCGGTCGTCAAAGGCAATCTGCGTCGCGGCAGGGGCGTTGTAGGCCGAGCCCTGCGGGGCGTTCGACGCCGTCGAGAGGAGGGCGGGACATGACTCCCGACCCCGCCACCCGCCAAGCCGCCACGGGCGAGAATCTTGTGTTTCTGGTCTCCCAGCCCCGGGCCGGGTCTACCATGCTCCAGCGAATGCTCGGGGCCCATCCCGAGATCCACACCACGCCCGAGCCGTGGATGCTGTTGCCACCGCTCTATCCCATCCGCCACGAGGTGGGCAAACACGAGTATGACCTGGATCTCGCGCGGCAGGGGCTTTGTGGCGTGTTCGCATCGCAGCCCCATGCCGAGGACGCGTATCTCCGCGGTGTGGCGGACATGGCGGGCACGTTCTACGGCGAGTTGGCGGAGGCTGCGGGCAAGCGAATCTTCCTGGACAAGACGCCGCGGTACTATTTCATCCTTCCTGAGTTGAGGCGGGCATTTCCCAAGGCGACGATCATCCTGCTGCTGCGGAATCCGTTGGCGGTGCTCATTTCGATGGTTCGAACTTGGGCGAGCACGCGCCATCTGTATCGGCTGTTCCGCTGCGGGCCGGACCTGCTCGAAGCGCCGGCCTTGCTGGCAGAGGCGATCGAGACAATCCCCGATCTCCACGTGATGCACTACGAGACGCTCCTGGCCGATCCGGAAACGACGCTTGCGGACCTCTGCGCTACGATCGGGGTTAAGTACGCCCCTTCGATGGTCCGGTATGGTTGCGAAGACCAAGCCAAAGAGGCACTGGGCGACCACAGCGAGACGCTCAAGGTGGGTCGAGCCGACCCGCGCAACGCCGACCGCTGGAAAGAGCATCTCACCAACGCCCAACTCTGGACACTGGCAGACGATTATCTGGAGAACCTTGGACCGGAAACACTGGCTTCGCTGGGCTACGATTACGGTGAGTTGCGGGAACTGCTGGACGCGCGTCGCTCTATCTGGCTGCTGCGCATACCGGCCTTCTCGCTGATGACGGCTGTGGGGGGCGAGAGCTATCACATGCCCCACTGGAAAAGGGCTGCCATTCTGGGCGTGCGGGCCATGGCGGAGCTGGGCCCGGCCGGCTTTGTGGCCAAGGCGGTCGAGAAGACCTGGCGGCGCTGCTGTGGCGGCCCATCGGATTCGACCCGCCCTAGCTGAACCGGCGAATGGTGTCGGCCAGTCCGCCCCAGAAGTGGCGGGTCGGTCGGCGGTGGAAGTGGAGGTCCGCCCGCGCCGCGTTCCACGCCGAGACCAGGAACATCCGGATCGGTTTCGAGCGGGAGTAGCCCTTCGCCTCGGCCTGGGCGGCCGCGTAGCCGAACAGCCAACGCCCCGGCGTGCGTCCGAACCGGTCCCGCAGCATGCGGCAGGCTTCCCGGTATGCCTCGCTTCTGCGGGAGAGGGTTTTGGTGTCCTCGTGCACTCGCGAGCAGGCGAGCACGGTATCGAGGAAGTAGAACCGCGCCCCGCCGGCGATCAGTCGAATCCAGTACTCGTAATCCATGCAGAACTGCAGGCTCTCGTCCAACAGGCCCCATCGCTCCGTCACGCCTCGCCGGAAGAACACCGCCGGCTGGCAGAACGTGCATGTCTCCCGCAGACGATCCAGCGAGACCGGCTCGACGGGATACGCTCCGGCCACGTTGCCGTCGGCGTCGATGTGATTCGCCCGGCCGAACACGACGTCCGCTTCCGGGTTCGCCTCGAACGCATCCCTCGCTGCGGCCAGCGCGCCGGGGGCGTATACGTCATCGGAGTTCAGCCAGCCGATGATGTCCCCGCTTGTGGCGGCGATGCCTTTGTTCACCGCATGCGCCTGGCCTCGATCGGGCTCGCTGACCCAGCAAACCTGCCCGTCGTGGAGACGCAGGATCTCCAGCGTCTCATCCGTCGAGCCACCATCGGCGATGAAATGCTCCACCGCGCCGGCCTCCTGGGTCAGCACGCTGTGGATGGTCTCGGGGATGAATCGCCCCTGGTTCATCGACGGGGTAATGATGGACATGCTCAGCGTCATACGAAGCCCTGGCTGCACTGGCTGGGAAGACGCCCTCCGCGGGGCACGCCGCTATCCTGCCATCGGCGGGGAGGCCGTGTCAATGTCCCCCTCAAAGCCGGCCACATTTCAGCGGCGTTTCCCACGTGCAAACCCCCGCCCGCAGCGTGTATACTCGATGCGTCGTTGCTGCTGCGGGCCCTTCGGGAGTCTGCGGGTGTTTCGACGTCGCCTCCCCGCGAGTGGTGGGGCAAGCCCTTACGGGCGGATTGGACCCCGGTGAACGGGCCGGGGGAACGGAATCGGATGTTTTCCGCGGGCCGCCGCGGTTGAGTTGGAGTTGTCTCCGACATGCCAGAAGAAACCCCTCCTGCCGACAACACGTCGGCCGACGAGATGCGCGCTGCGCCCACGCCGGATGACCCGTCGAATCGGACCGACGATTCGCGCGACGACAAAGACGACGGGCAGAAATCCCAGCCGCGTAAGCCCAGCCTGGTGGCCCGGTACGGACTGATGCAGTTCGTCGGGCAGTTCCGCCACAACCTCGACGAGATGCCCTCCCGCGGAACCAAGGTCGTGCTTCGGACCGATCGCGGCGTCGAGCTCGGCGAGGTCATCGCCAACGTCGTGGACGAACAGACGGACATCCCCGCCCAGCTCCCACGCAACCAGCTCGAACAGTTCATCCGCGAGAACGGCGGCAGCGAGTATCCGTTCCGTCGGACGGGCAAGGTGCTGCGCCTGGCGAACAAGCAGGACATCATCGACCAGCGGCACCTGGACAGCAACGCCCGCGACGAGGCCGTCTACTGCCGCAAGCAGATCGCCGAGTTCGGGCTGGATATGAAACTCGTGTCCGTCGAGCACCTGCTGGGCGGTGAGCGCATCGTGTTCTACTTCACTGCTGAGCATCGTGTGGATTTCCGCGAGCTGGTTCGCACGCTGGCGGGGCAGTA
The DNA here is from genome assembly GCA_046541875.1 of Phycisphaerae bacterium. Taxonomy (GTDB): domain Bacteria; phylum Planctomycetota; class Phycisphaerae; order SM23-33; family SM23-33; genus CAZFPT01. The sequence goes on from JBKHCL010000093.1 coordinate 4,213, forward strand.
CCGCACGCGCATCGAGATGCGACAGGTCGGCGCCCGCGACGAGGCCCGCCTGGTGGCCGACTACGAGCGCTGTGGCCAACGGTGCTGCTGCCAGCAGTTCCTCAAGAACCTCAAGCCCGTCTCCATGCGCATGGCGAAGGTGCAGAAGGCGACGCTGGATCCGTCCAAGATCTCAGGCCGATGCGGACGATTGATGTGCTGCCTGCGCTACGAGGACGACACCTACCGCGACCTGAAAAGACGCCTGCCTCACAAGAACACATGGGTTCGCACCGAGGACCGCTGCGGGCAGGTCAGAAACTGCCAGATCATCACCCAACTGGTGGAATTGCGGCTGCAGGATGGCACGTCCGAGGTAGTGGCCAATGAGGCGATCATCGAGCGGGACATGAAGGAACCGCCACCGCCCGAGCAGCGACCCGCGCGCAAGCCCGACCGGGCCAAGCAGAAAGAAGACGCCGGCAAAAAGCCCTCCACGGAAAGCTCGGACCAGGGCAAAGCCGACCCCGCCAAGGAGACCGCCAAGACAGGCTCAGCCGATCAGGGCGAGGATAAACCCAAAAAGAAGCGCCGACGCCGACGGAAGAAAAAACCCTCCGGTGACGGTCAGCCCCAGAACCAGAAGAAGCAGGGCGGTGACGGCGGTGACGGTGGCGATGGCAAGCCCAGGAAGAAACGTCGCCGACGCCGACGCAAGAAGAAGAAACCCTCCGGCGGCGGAGACTCCGGCGGTTCGGGCGGAGGCAACTCGGGTGGTCCATCCAGCGGCGGCAACTCCGGCGGTGGCGGGTAGGTCGTGTGCGGTTTCAGACGTTGAAGTCCGCCACGAGTGGGGCATGGTCGGACGGCTTTCCGCGCGCGTCGTCTTTCGGTGCAGCCTTTCGCTCCTCGCGGTCGACCCAGGCGTCTTGCACGCGGTCGGCCAGCGAGGTCGTGGCGAGGATATGGTCGATCCGCAACCCGTCGTCCTTATGGAACGCCCCGCGGCGGTAGTCCCACCAGCTGTAGATGCCGCCGGAGGGGTGAATCTTACCGAAGACGTCCACGAATCCCCAATCGGTGACCTGCTGGAGGGCGGCCCGCGCTTCGGGATGGGCCAGCACCGACTGGGCCCAGGCATCCGGGTTGGCGATGTCCGCGTCGCGGGTGGCTACGTTCAGGTCGCCCAGCAGCGCCACCGGTTGGGCAGGGTCGGCCTCGGCGGCGAGCTTCGCCCGCAGCCGCCCAAGCCAGGCGAGCTTGTAGGTCCACTTGTCGCTGCCGACGACCGATCCGTTCGGGACGTAGGCGCTGTAGACGCGCACGCCGTTGACCGTCGCGCCCACCAGGCGGGCCTGCGGGTCGGCCGGGTCGGCGTCCAGCCCGTTCTGCACGTCTTCCGGCGGGATCTTCGAGAGAATCGCCACGCCGTTGTAGGTCTTTTGGCCGTGGCAGACGGCGTGATAGCCGGCTTGGGCGATTTCCTTGGCGGGGAACAGCTCGTCGGTCACCTTCAGCTCCTGCAGGCAGAGCACGTCGGGTTGGTGGGTGTTCAGCCAGTCCAGCACCCGCCGCAGCCGAGTGCGGATCGAGTTGACGTTCCACGTGGCAAGTCTCATGGTGGGCGATTATACTCTCGAAAATCGTCGACTTCACGCGTCGTCGGCACGAGCGAACTTCGGCAGGACACCCAATGAGTGAACAGGTCACAGTAACGTTTCAGCCCACCGGCCGACGTGTGAGCGTCCTGCGGGACACGACGGTCCTCGAAGCAGCCGGGTTGGCCGGTCTGGCGCTGGAGACGCCCTGCGGCGGATCGGGCACGTGCGGGAAGTGTCGCGTCCGGTTCGCCCCGGACGCCCCAAAAGCAACGGCCGCCGATCGAGAAGCGCTGGGGTCGACCGTCGAGGAAGGCTGGCGTCTCGCCTGCCGAACGCACCTGCAGGGCGACGCGACGATCGAGATTCCCTCCTCGTCGCTGATCGCCTCGGGGGCGCAGATCCTTACCCGCTCGGAGGGTCCCGCCGGCGAGGTGGACTCGGCCATCCGGCTGGTGCATGTGGACCTCGACGAGCCCACGCTGGACGACCCCGCCGCCGACCTCGAACGGCTGACGGCGGAGACCGGCGCTTTCCGGGCGGACCTGGCGAGCCTGCGGGCGATCCCACCGGTGCTTCGCGAAAACGGGTATCGCGGGACGGCCGTCCTGGCGGACCATCAGTTGATCGACTTCATCCCGGGCGACCCGAGCGGGCGATGCTTCGGCGTTGCCATCGACGTGGGCACCACCACGCTGGCCGGGGCGCTGCTGGACCTGTCCGACGGAACGGAACTGGCTGTCGCGGCCCGGCTGAACCCGCAGGTGCGCTTCGGCGACGACGTGCTCTCCCGCATCGTCTGCGCGGGCGACGGGAAGGGCTCGATGGCGGCGATGCGATCCGACCTGCTCGAAGCCCTCGGGCAACTGGTGGCGGAGTTGGCCGACAGTGCCGGCGTCGAGGCAGGGGAAATCTACGAAGCCACCATCGCCGGGAACACCACCATGCAGCACATCCTCTGCGGGATGGACCCCACCCCGCTGGGGCTGGTCCCGTTCGCGCCGGCTGTGGCGCGGGCGCTGATGCTGCGGGCCGACGAACTGCCCGTGGGAATCCATCCGCGCGGGGCGGTGTGGATCATGCCCGTGATCGGCGGGTTCGTCGGCGGCGATACGGTCGCGGGGCTCATCGCCACCGATCTGCCCGCCGGGGACGTGCCGGCATTACTGGTGGACATCGGCACCAACGGCGAGATTGTTCTGGTCGACGGGGGCGGTCGGCTCATGGCGGCCTCGACGGCTGCGGGGCCTGCCTTGGAGGGAGCGCGCATCTCGGCCGGCATGCGGGCGGCGAGCGGCGCGATTGAGAAGGTGCTCTTCGACGGTGACGAACTCCGCGCGAGTGTCATTGGCGGCGGCGAGGCGGTGGGGCTGTGCGGCAGCGCGCTGATGGACGCCACAGCCCTGCTGCTGGATGTGGGTATTCTCAACGCCGAGGGACGCATGCTCGCCGGCGACGAGCTGCCCGACGACGTGCCGCCCGCACTCGCCGATCGGTTGACGGAAGTGGACGGTGTGCGCGCCTTCCGCCTGGCCGATCGTGCGGACGGCTCGGCTGTCCTGCTGACCCAGAAGGACATCCGCGAGCTTCAGTTGGCGGTGGGGGCGATCCGGGCGGGCATCGCCATCCTGCTGCGCGGGGCGGGCATCGAGCCGGCCGACCTGCAGCGCGTGTGCATCGCGGGGGGGCTGGGCAGTTTCATCCGTCGCAGTTGCGCCCAGCGCATCGGACTGATCCCGCCGGAAATTCCCCACGAGCGGATCCACTACGTGGGCAATGCAGCCTTGCATGGGGCGCGGGCGGCGCTGCTGAGCACGGGCGTACGCAAGCGGGCCGACGAACTGGCGCGCGGCGCGGAGCATGTTCAGCTCTCGCAGGACCCGGCCTTCCAGATGGAGTACATCGAGGCGATGGTCTTCCCCGAGAGTCAGTAATCCACCAACTCGACGGCCACGTCGCCCAGGCATGGTGTGTCGGCCGCCTTCTGCAGCGCCGGGGGGCGACGGTCGCTGGGATAGCTCCACAGCACGCGGGTTTTCTTGGTGTCCACCTCGTGCCACAGCGTACCACTCAGGGCGGCGCGGTTGTGCATGAAGCGGATCTGCGAGAGGAACAACCCCTCGTCGACCAGTTTGTCGATCGCGTTGGCGATGCTCTTGGTGTGTGGGGCAACGACCACCGCCCGCAACTCCCGCATGCGGTAGGGGCAGATCTCGTAGGTCCGGATTCGTTTGAGCATGTGGCTGACCAGGTCCAGGTCCCCTTCACCGTACAGCGTGTCGTATGAGCTGGCGTGGCCGAGGTAGGCGAACTCCCCGGGCAGGTACACCAGCACGGCCGTGCAGGTATGCACGCCAAAGGTGACGATGGTTTCGCCGGTGCGGGCCTTCTTGAACTCGTCCATCTCGACGATCAGGCCGTCACGCGGCGGAGCGACACCCGGACTCAGTGGAATGGGCCGCCGTCGCGCCTCGTTGACCACTCTGTCGCGGAAGCCCGTCCCAAGGCGGCGGTATTCGTCGGTTACGACCTCGGCTTCGTCGATCTTCGCGATCAGAAGCCATTGGCTGTTCATCACCGGGCAGACGTCGAAAGAGCTGATGGCACGGACGTTTCGGTAGTCGGTGACAATCTTGTGGCCTCGTCCTTCGCTGAACTTGCTGCGGATGTTGTCGGCCGAGAGGTGCTGCTTGAGGATGCTGGAATCCCGCCGGAATCGGGAGTCGGTCAGCATGAGGCGGTCTTCGTTGACCAGGAAGACCTCGCCGGTCTTCCCGAGGGTCTTGTTGCGCACGAACATGTTGTTGATCTTGTTGATCGAGCACTGCATCACAAACCACCCGGCGTGTCGTCCGTCGATGAAGGCCGGCTCGACGAAGTAGGCACTGGGCTCGTCGGGAACGAGCGCATGTTCATAGTCGACGAATGCTTCCGCGGACCCGGATGCGAGCTTCCGCGCCAGTGATGTCTGCGACAAGTCGCCCTTCATCAGGTTCTTGCCGACGTGGTCAGGGCGACGGACAGAGAAAAACACCGTCCCGCGCCGGTTGACGAAGAGGATGTCGTGGAAGGCGCTGTAGTGGTTGAGGTAGTGCTGTCGGAGGCTTGTCGCCAGCGTGTCCATGGCTTCGACGGCCTGGGCGGGCGGCTGGGACGACGCCTGGAGCTGGTAGTACTTGCTTCGCAGACGGAAGCAGCGACGCATCGTCCGGTCCGTGCCGATCAATCCGGCCAGCGACTTGATCCGGTCGAGATACTGCCGGAGCTGATCGCCTTTGGCATCCCGCACGCAGTCCAGCCGATGGTAGGTCCGTTCCAGGAGCGTTCCGGTTGGGGCGGCGCCGGCAGATTCCGCCTCGGATGGGCGGAAAAGGGCGAACATCGCCAGGGAACCCCCGGCTGCCAACGCCGAAAGCAGCACCGCCGCGATCAGCGACCGTCGTCTGTTTGCTTGCGTCATGATCTCTCCCCGCGGGAAACCCGAACCCCCGATGGGCCCGAACACCTATCCAGTTCATCGGATCTGGGTCCGGAGATCTTCAGGCAGCGTGGCGAAACGAGGTGGCAACTTCCCTCAACCGGCCTCATCTCTGTCGTGAGCAGGAGTCCCAAACACATATCTGTAAGCCCATGCGTACAGGGCAACATTATCGTCTATAGGCGTATTCAATGCGACAAAGATGTAATACAGGGCGCTAGAAATCACAGAAATGTCGCCTTGTGGGGCTGGTCCGGATGGTGTGCTTGATCTGTAAGTCTTTCCCATGAATAGGCCTGGGGAAAAGTGTCCGTTTTGGCACGCGGAGTGCTTTGGAAGGGCTGGAGAGTTCCAGTGACTGGCCGGGTGGCCAGTCTTGGGAGACGCACCATGAAAGACGGCATACGACAACTCAGCGCGGCTGTTTGGGGCGGGCTCGTGGTCCGCGATTCTCGCCGCGGCTGCAAGGGAGGCCGAGACCCCACCGGGCAGGGATGACCCGACGCAGCAGGACAGACTGGCAAACAGGTACTTCAGGATTCAGGAGCAAGAAAATGAAAAGACGAGCACTGTGGTTGATATTGATGACAGCCCTGTTGGGCATTCCACTGACGGCGATGGGTGCCGATGAGAAGTCGCCCTCCCCGGCGGCCGTCAAGGCGGCGATGGAGATGGCCGGCACGGACGCGGAGACGCAGAAGGAACTCAAGAAACTCTACGACGAGACCGAGGGTTCGTCCAAGGCCTATGAGTCGGTGGACACGCCAGAAAAGGAGGATGTCGAGGTCGAGGTGGCCGGCGTCAAGGATGAGGTCACCATCTACCGTGAGAAGACCGACACGGAGAAGCACGCGTTGATTGGCGCGGTCCTCTGGACGGCGGTGGCTGCCTTTCTGGTGTTCTTCATGCAGGCGGGCTTTGCCATGGTCGAGACCGGGTTCACCCGCGCCAAAAACGCCGTGAACATCATCATGAAGAACGTGATGGACTTCTCGATCGGGATCATCGCGTTCTTCATCATCGGGTTCCACCTGATGTTCAGTGGCGGCGAGTCGCTCTTCTTCCTGGGCAACACGCAGGCGGCCGACTGGGGCATGACGTTCTTCATCTTCCAGGCGGTATTCTGCGCCACGGCGGCGACGATCGTTTCCGGTGCGATGGCGGAGCGGACGAAGTTCGTCTCGTACCTGGTGTACTCGGCGATCATCAGTGCCATCATCTACCCCATCAGCGGGTCGTGGGCGTGGGGATCGCTGCTGGATGGCGAGGGCTGGCTGGAAACGTTCTACGCCCTGGACATGCCCAACGGCGAGACCTACTCGGTGTTCTTCAGTGACTTCGCCGGTTCGACGGTGGTCCACTCGGTGGGCGGCTGGCTCGCCCTGGCTGGTGCGATCGTCCTCGGCCCGCGGATCGGTAAGTATGGACCGGACGGCAAGCCCCGCGCCATCATGGGTCACAACATCCCGCTGGCAGCGTTGGGCGTGTTCATCCTGTTCTTCGGCTGGTTCGGGTTCAACCCCGGTTCCACCACCACGTTCGATATGTCCCTGGGCGGAATCGCGGTTACCACCGGTCTGGCGGCAGCGGCCGGCGGCACCTTGGCGATGCTCACTTCGTGGGTCATCAGCAAGAAGCCCGACGGATCCATGACGCTCAACGGTATTCTGGCCGGGCTGGTGGCGATTACCGCGCCCTGTGCGACGGTCACCCCCGCCTGGGCGGTGGTCATCGGAGCCATCGGCGGCGTGCTGGTGGTGCTGGCGGTGATCTTCATCGACAGCGTCCTGAAGGTGGACGACCCGGTCGGTGCGGTCGCGGTCCATGGCGTCTGCGGCGCTTGGGGCACGCTGGCGGCCGGCCTGTTCAACACCCCCGTAGAGGCGTGGGAAGGCGGACCGATGATCGGTGGCATCCTCGTGGGTGGCACGATCGATCAGCTCATCGTGCAGTTGGTCGGGATCGTCACGGTCTTTGCCTACGCATTCGTGGCCGGGCTGATCATGTTCTTCGCCATCCGGTTTACCATCGGTCTGCGAGTGAGCGAAGAGGAAGAACTCCGCGGCCTGGACGTCGGCGAGCACGGGATGGAAGCCTACACCGGGTTCCAGATCTTCACCACAACGTAAGCAGCGGCCCCGGCGAGTGCGGCGGCGAGATCCGTCCCGCCGTCGCACTCACGGCAGGCCCGACGGAACCCATCCGAACCATCCCAGAGAAACGCCTAAACAAGGAGCAACAAAATGAAGCTTATCACCGCCTACATTCAGCCCGAGAAGCTCAGCGACGTCAAGCAGTCTCTCTACGCGGCTGAGGTCTACAAGATGTCCGTCACCAACGCGATGGGGTGCGGGCAGCAGAAGGGCTACCACGAGACCTATCGCGGCGTCGACGTCGAGGTGAACCTTCTCAAGAAGGTCCGCATCGAAATCGCCGTCAACGAGCAGTTCGTCCAGAAAACCATCGACGCCATCATCGAAGGTGCCCGAACCGGAAACATCGGAGACGGAAAGATCTTCGTAATGCCACTCGAACGGTGCGTGCGAATCCGTACCGGCGAGGAGGGCAGCGACGCGATCGGCTGATCCCACCCGGCCGGGCGGATGAGCGCCTCCTCCTCCTCCTCCGCCCGGGCCGGGGTTTACTCCCGCCGCGATGTGGCACGGCACGGCGGGACTGCGATTCTCCCGTCAGGATCATCGGGGCAACTCGCCTCATGAGTCCTGTACCTGGTGCCTCGGTCGGCCCGGCGATCCCCTCGTCGGGTCGGCCGAACTTTTTTGCG
>JBKHCL010000214.1:0-2514 GCA_046541875.1 Phycisphaerae bacterium
TATGGGCTTCCAGCATGTATGCCCGCCGCTTCGACCTCGCTCAGGATTTTCAGCTGGAAAGGCCGTGCTATGCCCCCCTCTGATCCCGGAGAGAGCGGCAGTTCGATGAACCGCTTGCGATTCATGTCGCGTGCTCGGCAAGTTTGATATAGCAAACATTCTTCGATATTCGCCGCCCGGGGCGTATAATGGAGTGGACGACAAAACGCGTCACGTTCTTCACCGGATTTCAAACCCGACCCGGAGAACCGCATGGCCCGCAAGAAGCTCACCGCATCCCAGGAAGACTATCTCGAAGCGATCCTGCTGCTGGTTCGCGAAGGTCGCGTCGCGCGCGTTCGGGACATCGCCGCCCACGTGGGCGTCGGCAAGCCTTCCGTGACGGCCGCCCTGAAAACGCTCGCCAAACGCGAGCTGGTGAACTACGACCCGTATCAGTACATCACCCTCACCGAGGCCGGGCGAGCTGCCGCCGAGCGGGTCGAGAGGCGGCACCACGTGATCAAGGACTTTCTGACGGCGATTCTCGGGATCGATCCGGAGACCGCCGAGGAAAACGCCTGCCGCATGGAACACGCCGTCGACCAGCAGGTCATGCAGCGGCTGCAGGCGTTCGCGGAGTTTGCCCAGAGTTGCCCGCAGTTCGACCGGGGTCAATGGATCGCGTCCATGGACCGCGGCGAGGCGTGTGGCAGAGAGTGTGAAACGTAATCGGCCCAGAGGAGGCCGACCATGATCGAAGGCATCATCGTATTCGTGTTGATTTTCTCGTCGATGGGCGTGCTGGCCTGGGCGCTGTCGCGCAAAGGCGGCGGCTGCGCCGGGTGTGGCGGCGGGGAGAGCTGCTCCATGAAGGACCTCTGCCCCGACGGCAAGGAAGACGAGCAGAAGGAGTAGGCACAAAGGCATTACAGAGCCCCGAGAGATCTTGGCCCTGCCCCCGGATGCTGTTCTACTCTCCCGGCCGAAGCGACCAGGCGCGTTTCAGCGTGCGGGCCCGTGTCGTCTCGTCGGAGGGGATATACCCGAAGCGTTCCATGTCGCGCGGGACCTGGTTGCGTGCGAGTTCGGCCCAGCCGCGATTCATCCCATGCACGAACAGCGCCGTGGTGAGCGAGCGTGTCTTCAGGAACGACCGCACCGTCCGCTTCCACACCCACGACTCCTCGGCAGCGCCTTTCCGCAGTTCGTACATCGTTTCGTCCAGTCGCTTGGGCGACATCCCGTCCGGGGTGAACACGGTCTCCACGAACGTGTAGCGTTCCCAGTCTTCGGGGAAGTCGGTCGCGAAGATCTTGCCCTCCTCCAGCCACCGGTCGAAGAGCCTGGTCCCGGGCAGCGGCGTGAGATTGGTGATCTGGATGATGTCCACGCCGACCTGGACGGCCTTGAGCGCCGTCTCGGCCACGGTGTTTTCATCGTCCTCGTCGGCCCCGATGATGAACCCACCAAAGACGGCCAACCCGGCGCTGTGGAACCCGTCCACCAGTCGCTTGTACTGCGAGACGAGATTGCTCTTGTACTTCACCTGGTACTTTTCGAGGCTGGTCTCGTTGAAGCTCTCGAATCCCACGAGCATTCCGCGGCAGCCGGCGCGATACGCCAGGCGCAGCGCCTCGGGGTCGTTGCCCATGTTCAGGGAGGTCTGGGAAAACCACAGGCGTTTCTTGCCGTGTTTGATGATCGCCCGCAGCAGTTCCCTGGACCACTCGGCGTGCTGCTCGCCGACGCCGTAGAAATTGTCGTCCACCACGAAGAGGAACTTTCGCGTGGTCTCGTTCCATTCCTCGACGATGTCACCGATGGGCCGACGGCGGATCACCGGGCCGTTGTATCGGGTGACGCTGCAGTACTCGCATCCCAGCGGGCAGCCTCGCGAGGTCTGGATGCAGCCGACGTCGTATCGGCCGTTAATCGGCTGGAGTTCCTGACGCGCCCCTCCGTAGCCCTTAGACAGATCGCTGTACCTGCCCTGGTAGCGCGGGGCGAGTCGCCCGGCGGCGGCATCTTCGACAATGCCCGGCCAGATCTCGTCGCACTCGCCGACCACCACCGCATCCACCCGCGGCTGGACCTCATCGGGCATCGCCCAGGCATGCGGCCCTCCCATGATCACCGGCAGGCCGGCTTCGCGGCAGGCGCCGGCGATCTCATACGCACGCGTGGCCCCGCTGGTGTACGCGGTGAGCCCCACCAGGTCGTACTCGCCCGAGGTCAGCCGATCCATCGTCCCGGCGGATCCGAAAATCTCATCGACGATGTCCACCTCGTGCCCGTCCGGAACGAGACGGGCCAGGACCTGCAGCCCCAACTGCGGAATCCGTGTGCCGATCGTATGATAGCCTTCGCACCGTCTCGCGACGGGGTTCACCAACGCTATGCGCATCCGTTTGTCCTTGCTGAATCCGGTTGTCGTGCTCGTCCCGAAACTAAGTCTATCGTTTCGCGAGGCGATATCGATGGGAATTCGCGCTGCGGAGCAGGGCTTACTTCCGTAGCGTGGGCTTGTAGGGC
>JBKHCL010000094.1:0-11792 GCA_046541875.1 Phycisphaerae bacterium
GGCAGGGGTGGCTAGTCGGCCTTTTTCTCGGCCTTCTTGGCGGGTTTGGCGTCCGAGGCGGTCGAGGGCTCCTTCGAGGAGGACGACTCGACGGGCTTGGGCGTATCATCGCCCTTGGCGGAGGACTTCTCGCTCTCGGCGGCCTTCTGGTAGGAGCTGCTTCGGTAGTCGGTCTGGTAGAAACCGCTGCCCTTGAAGATGACCCCCGCGCCGGTTCCGATCAGTCGACGCACCTTCAGCTTGCCGCATTCGGGACACTTGCGGATGGATTTGGCGGTGATGGGCTGGAATTTCTCAAAAGCGTGGCCGCAGGCGTCACACTCGTAATCATACGTCGGCATCTGTGTCTCCTGATTCTCACGTAGCACTTGCGCGTCGGCCCCGACGCACAAAGCGGGCATTATACACGGTTTCGTCATTTATGGGGGCGGTTTGCCGGGCATTCCACCGCGAAGCCCTGTCACCAGTTCCACAAGCGGCGGGGCCGCCTCTGCACGATATCTACCTTACTCCGGCGCTGTCGCCACGACCACGCCGGCAGGGCGGAGCGTGCGGTCTTTGAGGCGGTAGCCCCGCTGGATTTCCTGGAGGATGGTCATCGGCGAGTGCTCCTCGCTGGGCTGTTGCATCATCGCCGCGTGCAGCTCGGGGTTGAACGTATCGCCCTCTGCCGCATCGATCACCGTCACGCCGAACTTGGTCAGCACGTCGAGCATCTTATCGTGCACCAGTTGCATTCCCTGCAGGAACGGGTCGTCCTGGTCGTGGTTTTCGCGGGCGTGCCCCAGGGCCCGTTCCATGTCGTCCAGCACGGGCAGCATCGCCCGGATGATATCCTCATTGGCGTACTGCCGGGCCGATTGAATATCCTTCTGCACACGTTTCTGGTAGTTCTGGTAGTCCGCCCCCAGTCGTTGCAGCCGTCCCATCAGTTCGTTGCGTTCGCCCTCCAGTTCGGCGACCGGGTCAAGGTCCTTATTTGCCTCTCCGGTATCGGAGGCGACGTCGCGCTCTTCGCTGAGCTCGTCGGAGACATCGGGCTCCTGGTGGGGGGGGACGTCGGGTTCGTTCTGTCGTTGTGATCGGTCTTCGGTCATGGTTGGTTGTCTGGTGGTTCAGGGTTGGTTCGGTTGTCGGGCCGAGGGGTTTCTCACGCCCGGCCTCGTCGGGGAATTCTACCGCTCGACCGGTTCTTCGTCCGAATCGGTCGGGGGTGTCCGGTCCTTTTCGCCGTCGTCGTCGCCGGCGAAGTAGTCCCGCAGCTTGTCGAAGAAGCCTTTCCGCTCGGGGGTGGCTTCGGCGTCTTCGGTCCGGGCGAACTCCTGGAGCAGCTCGCGTTGTCGGGCGGTGAGCTTGCGGGGCACTTCCACGTAGATCTGCACGTGCTGATCGCCGGGGCGATGGTTTCTCGGTGAGGGCAGGCCCTTCTTTTTCATCGTCAGCAGGTCGCCGTTCTGCGTTCCGGAGGGCACATCGAGCTTCTCGGTTCCCCCGAGAGTGGGCACCTGGATGGTTCCGCCCAGCGCCGCCTGTGGGTAGGTAATCGGGACGCGACAGAACAGATCGTCCCCGCGACGGATGAGCATCGGGTGGGGTTTGATGCGGACGTACACATGCAGGTCGCCGCGGGTTGTACCCGATCGGCCGGGCTCACCTTCGCCACGGATCCGCACGACCTGCCCGTCGCGGATGCCGGCAGGGATGTGCACGGTGAGCACGCGCTTCCTGCGCGATCGGCCGCTGCCGTTGCAGTCCGAGCAGGGGTCGGAGATGATCGTGCCCTTGCCCTGACATTTCGGGCAGGTGACGATGCGCACGCTCACGCCGAAAAAGCCCTGCATCTGCTGTTGGACCTGCCCGTAGCCGCCGCACGTGCCGCACTTGGACGGGTCCGAGCCCGGTTTGGCGCCGGACCCGTCGCACGTCTCGCACAGGTCCATCCGCTCGAACTCCAGCGTATGGTCCACGCCGGTTGCGACGTCTTCCAGGGAGATGGCGATCTCGGTTTCCAGGTCCAGCCCGCGCTCGGCGGCGGGTCCTCTGCCCCGACCTCCCCCGAAACCACCGCCGCCGAAGATGTCCTCGAACATCGAGAAGATATCGGCGAAGCCCATGTTCGAGAAGTCGTGCATGCCCGCGCCGCGCAGCCCCTCGTGTCCGAACTGGTCGTACTGGCGGCGCTTCTGCCCGTCGGAGAGCACTTCGTAGGCTTCGGCGAGTTCCTTGAACCTTTTCTCGCCCTCGGCCTTGTCGCCTTTGAAGTTGTCCGGGTGGTACTTCAGCGCCAGTCGGCGGTAGGCGCGTTTGATGGTCGCGCCGTCGGCCGACTTGTCCACGCCGAGCACTTCGTAATAGTCACGCTTTTGAGGCATACATCCTCTTCGATTCTGCAGGCTTGGATTCGTGTATTCGTTACTTTTCGGCGTCGAGGATCAGCGGCAGGCCGTCCTTTCCGCCTCCGATGACCACGACCTTGGTATTGTTGCTCTCGGCCAGTTCCAGCGTCGCCTCGATGCCCTTGAACCGCAGGAACTCGGGGGTGAGCTGCTTTTTGATGATCTCCATCCGCTGGGCGATTCCCTCGCCCTCGATCTTCTTGCGTTCCTTTTCCTTCTCTTCCTTCTGGATGACGTACTGCATCCGCAGAGCTTCCTGTTGCATGGCGAGCTTTTCTTCGATCGCGTTGCGCTGGCGGGGAGGCAATTGGACGTTCCGCAACAGCACCTGCTGAACAACGAACGCTCCGTCCTTGCCGAGTTTCAGCCCGGCCTTGCCCTTGTCGGTCTTGCGGAGAATCTCGCCGAGCCGCTTGTTGAGGTACTCCTCGGTGCGGGCGGCGAGTTCTTTGCGTTTCTCGGCGTACGCCTGGGACGACTCATATTCGCTGGAGGCCTCGCGGATCGCCGTCCGAACAGCCGGGCGGATGATCTTCTGAGTGTACTCCTCGCCAAGCTTCTGGTACACCCACGCGGCGTCCTCAGCCAACAGCTTGTAGGTGACGGTGACGTCGAGCTTCAGTTGCAGCCCGTCCTTGGACAGGACGGTGATCGAATCGTCCCGTTTGATCTCGCCTTCCTGTGTTGTCCCGCTCATCGTGTACGCCTGGGCCCGCACAGTCAGGTTTCGCACCTTCAGCAATGGATTGATCAGGTGCAGCCCCTCTTCGAGATAGCCCTGCCGGACGTTCCCGAACAGCACCTTCACACCGACATGACCGGAGGGCACGATCACGAGGCACGAGGCAACGACAGCCAGGATGGCTGCGGCGAAAATGCCCGCCGAGCCGATGCGGGGAACCTCCCGCCGATACAGAGACGCCACCCCCGCCACGACCAGAATTGCCGCTATCACGAGAAACGCCATGGGATTCTCCTTTCGTGTGTACGGGTGTCCGGGCGGTGCAACGGGGCAGGGCGTCGATCGCCTCAGCCCGCGCAACGGGGCGCGTCACGCTGTGTGACGCGCCCCGCCCGGGTGTCTCTGCAGTGTGGTGGGGCCGGGTCGTCAGACCACAGCGCCGGCGACCGGTTCTTCGTCTTCCTTCTCGTCGAAGTCGGTCACCATCAGGTCGGTGGTCAGCAGCAGCCCCGCGATGGACGCGGCGTTCTGCAGCGCCGTCCGCGAGACCTTCGCCGGGTCGATGATGCCCGCCTTGACCATGTCCACGTACTCGCCCACGCCGGCATCGTAGCCGATGGTCTTTCCGCGTTCGAGGATTTCCGCGACCACGACCGAGCCGTCCTCGCCGGTGTTGTTGACGATCTGGGCGGTCGGCGATTCCAGGGCGCGGAGCACGATGTCCACGCCGATCTTCTCGTCGCCGCGCGCCTTGGAGCGTGCCTTGTCCACCGCGTCGATGCAGTGGAGGAACACCACCCCGCCGCCGGGGACCACGCCTTCCTCAGCGGCGGCCCGGGTGGCGTGCACCGCGTCGTCGATGAGGTCCTTGCGTTCCTTCATCTCGGTTTCGGTGGCTGCCCCGGCCTGGATGACGGCCACGCCGCCGGTGAGCTTGGCCAGACGCTCGGTGAGCTTCTCGCGATCGTAATCGCTGGTGGTCTTCTCGATCTGGGCGCGAATCTGATCGGCCCGGGCGTTGGTGTCCTTCTTCGTGCCGCCGCCTTCGATGATCGTGGTGGCGTCCTTGGTGACGACGATTTTCTTCGCCGAGCCGAGCATGTCGGGCTCGATGTTTTCGAGCTTCACGCCCAGGTCCTCGGAGATCACCTGTCCACCGGTGAGGATGGCGATGTCTTCGAGGATCGCCTTGCGTCGGTCGCCGAAGGCCGGCGCCTTGACCGCACAGACGTTCAGCGTGCCGCGAAGCCGGTTGACCACCAGGCCCGCCAGGGCGTCGCCCTCGACGTCCTCGGCGATAATCAGCAGCGGCTTGCCCGAGGAGGCGACCTTCTCCAGCACCGGGACCATGTCCCGCAGGGAGGAGATCTTCTTCTCGTGGATAAGGATCTGGGCGTCCTCCAGCACGCACTCGAGGCTGGAGGGGTTGTTCATGAAGTAGGCGCTGATGTAGCCCTTGTCGAACTGCATGCCCTCGACCAGCTCCAGCTCGGTCTCGAGACCCTTGCCTTCTTCGACGGTAATCACCCCGTCGGTGCCGACCTTGTCGAACGCCTCGGCGATCATCTCGCCGATCTGCGTGTTCCAGTTGGCGCTGACGGTGGCGACCTTGCGAAGGTCGTCGTTGTTGCGGACCTTCTTGGACTGCTCTTCGATGCTCTGGACGGCCGCCTCGACGGCGATGTCGATTCCGCGCTTCACGCTCATGGCGTTGGCGCCGGCGGCGACGTTCTTGAGCCCCTCGCACATGATGGACTCAGCCAGCACGACGGCTGTGGTGGTTCCGTCGCCGGCGACGTCGTTGGTCTTGTTGGCGACCTGGTTGGCCATCTTGGCGCCCATGTTCTCGAAGGGGTTGGGCAGGTCGATTTCCTTGGAGACGGTCACGCCGTCCTTGGTGACCTTCGGGCCGCCGAAGCTTTTCTGCAGCAGCACGTTTCGCCCGGTGGGCCCGAGAGTGACCTTGACCGCCTTGGCGAGCTTGGTCACGCCCTGCAGCATCGCCCCGCGGGCGTCAATATCGTATAGCATCTGCTTTGGCATTGGATGCGCTCCTTAGTGTGTTGAATCGTCGAACCGGTTTTGCCGGCAGCGACGCGTTACTTCTCGATGATCGCCAGCACGTCGCTCTCGCGGAGAATGACGTACTCTTCGCCTTCGATCTTGATCTGCGTACCGCCATATCGACCGTAAAAGACCTCGTCGTTCTTCTTGACGCTCATCTCGCCGCGCTCGCCGCTGTCCAGCAGTTTGCCCGGACCGGTGGCGACGACCTTGCCGCGCTGAGGCTTTTCCTGGGCGGCGTCCGGAAGGACGATCCCGCCGGAGGTGACTTCTTCTGCTTCGCTCTGCTTGACCAGGATCCGATCATCCAGGGGCTTGACAGCCATCGTTGTATTCTCCTTCGTGGTTCAGTTCGTGTGCTTTGGTGTCTGGTGTCCGTCATAAGGCTACAGCGGCCGGTGGGTTCACCGGGCTTACATCATGGGCATGCCACCCATACCACCCATACCGCCCATGCCTCCCATACCACCCATGCCGCCCATTCCGCCCATGCCTCCGGGCGCACCGGCGGGAGCTTCGTCCTCGTCGGAGGGGATCTCGCTGACCGCGGCGCCGCAGGTCAGCAGCATGGTGGCCACCGAGGCTGCATTTTCCAGCGCGGTGCGGGTGACCTTGGTCGGGTCGATGACGCCGGCTTCGACGAGGTCCTCGAACTTCAGCGTCAGGGCGTTGAACCCGAAGTTGCCGTCGTTCTTCTCGACCTGTCGCAGCACGACGGCCGGCTTTTCACCGGCGTTGTCGGCGATCTGGCGAAGGGGCTCAGCCAGGGCGCGCCTGACGATGTCCACGCCGATGGCTTCGTCGCCGGTGGCCTTGACGTTGTCCAGCACCTTGCGGGCGCGAACCAGGGCGACACCACCGCCGGGCACGATGCCCTCAGCGACGGCTGCCCGGGTGGCGTGCAGGGCGTCTTCGAAGCGGGCTTTCTTTTCCTTCATCTCGGCTTCGGTGGCCGCCCCGATGCGGATCTCGACCAGTCCGTCGGCCAGCTTGGCGAGGCGCTCCTGGAGCTTCTCGCGGTCGTAGTCGCTCGTGGTGGTCTCGATCTCGCCGCGGATCTGCTCGATGCGGGCTTTGATCTCTTTGTCGTCGCCGGCGCCTTCGGAGATGGTGGTGTTATCGTTGTCCACCGTGACGCGCTTGGCCATGCCCAGATCGGCGATGGCGACGCTTTCCAGATCGATGCCCAGATCCTTGGTGAACACCTTCGCGCCGGTGAGGATGCCGATGTCCTGGAGCATCTGCTTGCGTCGGTCGCCGTAGCCGGGCGCCTTGACCGCACAGATGTTCAGGATGCCGCGCATCTTGTTGACCACGAGGGTCGCCAACGCCTCGCCCTCGACGTCCTCGGCGATGATCAGCAGGGGCTTTTTCTTCTCGGCGACCTTCTCCAGCAGCGGCACGAGCTTGTTGACGTTGGAGATCTTGTCTTCGTAAATCAGGATGAGGGGCTTTTCCTGGACGACCTCCATCGCTTCCTGGTCGGTCACGAAGTGGGGGCTGAGGTAGCCGCGGTCGAACTGCATGCCCTCGACGACCTTGATCTCGTCGTCGATGCTCTTGCCTTCTTCGACGGTGATGGGGGCTTCCCGCCCGACCTTCGCCATCGCGTCGGCAATGATCTTGCCGATGACCGGGTCGTTGTTGGCGCTGATCGCAGCCACCTGCGCGATGGACTTATCGTCCGTCACGGGGGTGGTCATCGTCGCCAGCTCCGCGACGACCTTCTCGACGGCGGTGCGAATCCCGCGTGCAAGCGACATCGCGTCCGAGCCGGCGGCGAGGTTGCGGTAGCCTTCCTTGAAGATCGCCTCGGCCAGCACGGTGGCGGTGGTGGTTCCGTCGCCCGCGTTGTCGGAGGTCTGGGAGGCCGCTTCCTTCACCAGCTGGGCGCCCATGTTCTCATTCTTGTCGGTGAGTTCGATTTCCTCGGCCACCGTTACGCCGTCCTTGGTGACGGTCGGTGCGCCCCAGCCTTTGTCGAGAATAGCACTTCTGCCTCGGGGACCCAGCGTGCTTTTGACTGCACGCGCGAGTTTTTCCACCCCGGACAACAGCTTTTCCCTGGCCTCGGCTTCGAATGCCAGATGTTTCGCCGCCATAGTGGTGGTGCTCCTTTCCAGATAGAACCTGTCGCGGTTGTTTGCTTGTCCATTCCGCGGGTTGCCAACGCAACGCCGCCCGGCCGGGAAACACGCCGACCGCTGTACTCCATATCCAACTACAAGCAACCCGCATGCCGAAGGAACTAAAACTCTGCCTTAAATATACTTGCGACTATCAACAGGTTATCCACATTGCCCCCGTCCCTGCCGCGCCAGGCAGGTCAGGCTGCCTCGGCGCGCATTTTGACAGCATCAAAGCCCTTCCGTCCAAGGCGCATCGTGCCTGTTTCGATCACGGTCAGCAAGGATCAGCGCAACCCCTGGCCGGCGAAACTGGAGGAAGGGTTTCAACGGCGGGGCGAGCTTCACCTGCGCCGTGAGCGAGGACGGCAAGGTGACCTTTTCCAACAAATTGAAAAAATAGCCCGGCCCGTTGGCCCGTGGGGCAGATCGAATTGTATTGTTTGAGATGGCGTGAGGGTTTCGTCCACCCCGCGTCGCGTTTGGCCTGGTCGTCGCCGGCCGGGGTGGCAAGGTACCTATGCCCCCGCTTGCCACTGCGGAAGACGACGACCTGGCCTGTCGGGTGGGCGGCCCCCGCCCGCTGTCGTGCCAGGCTGTCCGACGGGGCAGCTTTTTTCGTGCGCTCGCCCGGTGGCGGGGGGTCAAACCACTCCGCGACTATCGGGGCGGCGCCCGTTCGACGTCGCAGCCCACGACGGCAATCATCATCGCGGGGGGAGGGGTGCGTGTTTCTGCAAAAGTCCCCAAGGCCAGCCCCAGGAGTCCTGCTGTTCGGGGACGAGCAGGTGCATGCGGAACGGCGCGACGCTCACGTGCAGCGGGGTGTTGGGTCCCGGGTCGCCGTCGACTTGTGTGGCGGTGGGTCCGTCGGGCGTTTCGATGGTGGCGTTTCGGCAGCGGCGGTAGAGCACGTCGCCTTTGAGCGGGTGCAGCCGAAGCAGCGTCCATGCGGCATGGAGCATCAGTCCGGTCTGCTCTCGGCAGCGGAAGATGACCAGGTCCAGCAGGCCGTCGTCGAAGCGGGCATCGCGGCAGATGCGAAGCCCCACGGCGTAGCGGGAGATGTTGCCCACGAACGCCAGGCCATAATCGTCGAAGATGTCCTCGCCATCGACGTTGACCTTCATGCGCGGGAAATCGTGCTCCCAGAACGTCCGCCAGATCGGCCAGAAGTAGCTCAGGTGGGAGATGTGTCCTCGTCGCGAGGTGGTCAGGCGACGGACGACCTCGCCGTCGAAGCCCACGCCCATGATCAGCAGGAATCGCCGGTCGTTGATTTCGCCGACGTCGCATTCCAGCACGGTTCCGGCGCGGAGGATCTCGACGATGTCTCGCGGGTTTCCCGGGACGCTCATCTCCTGGGCGAGCAGATTCTCGGTACCGGCAGGGATCGGCAGGATGGGCACGTCGCTGCCGGCCAATCCGTTGGCGATCTCGTTGACGGTCCCGTCCCCGCCCCAGGAGAGGATGGCGGCGGCATCGTCTTTGACGCTTCGGGCGTACCGGGTGGCGTCGCCGGCGCAGCGGGTTTCATGCTCCACCAGGGGCAACCCGAGCGACTCGATGCGACGTCGCAGCTCGGCCAGCATTCGCTTCCGTCCGCCGTACCCGCTCTTGGGATTGATCACCAGATGAAGTGGGTTCGAAGCGTCGGCCTGAATCATGCCATCTCCCGCGGGGTGCACAGTTGCCATTGAACATTGCGACAGGAACCCTATAATACCCGGTTTGTCGACTCAGGCAAATGAACAGATATCCGACGCCGCCACTTTGCGTGCGAGGAGAGACCATGGACCAGGTGGAGCAAGACGTGGACACAATCGAGCAGATCGTCGAGAAGGACAGCTGGAGCGCCGAGGAGCACGACGCGCTGATGGCGCAGCTGCTGGACGTTTCCGATCCGGCCGGTCGGCTTTCGGCGATATTGCGGAAGCTGGAAAACGAGAATCCCGAGCCCAAGGGTGCCGCCGCGCTGAAAATCGGCATCCTGCGGTACATGCTCTGCCGGTTCTCTGCCGCCCTGGATGCCCTCTCCGAGGCGACGGACAACAAGGACCGTCACTGGTTCCAGGCAATGTGTCTCAAGCACCTCCAGCAGTACGCCCAGGCGAGCGAGGAATTCGAGCGGGCCGAGTCGCGAGGCTGGGACGGCGGGCAGGTCGCCCTGCAGCAGGCCGAGCTGCTGGTCCTGCGCGGTGAGTTGGACGAGGCGAGCAAGGCCCTCAAGAAGGTCGCTGCCTCGCTGGGCGATTCGCCGGACTTCCTGTACGTCAAGGGCATGATGCTGGAACTCGCCGGTGACGGCGAGGAGGCCGTCTCGCTGTACATCCAGGCGCGGGAGTTGGCCGACGGGCACGACGGGGCGACCTTCCGCCTGGCGTATTTCTACGACCTCCACGGAGAGGAAGAGGAAGCAATCGAGCTTTATCGCGAGATCATCTCGCATCCGCCGATCTTCGCCAACGCGCTGCTGAACCTCGCGGTGCTCTACGAGGACGCCGGTCAGTACAACCAGGCCACCGAAGCCGTCCGCCGCGTGCTGGCGATCAATCCGAATCATGGTCGGGCGAAGATGTTCCTCAAAGACGCCGAAGCCTCCAAGAACATGTACTACGACGAGGACCAGGCCCGTCGCATCGCCAAACGCAACGCCGTGCTGGATATCCCCGTCACCGACTTCGAGTTGAGCGTGCGGGCCCGCAACTGCCTCAAGAAAATGAACATCCGCACCCTCGGCGACCTGGTGAAAATCACCGAGTCCGAACTGCTGGGCTACAAGAACTTCGGCGAGACCTCGCTGAAGGAAATCAAGGACATGCTCTCGGCCAAAGGCCTGCGTCTGGGACAGGCGCTGGAAGAAGGCAGCGAACTGGCAATTCCCACCACGCTGCCCGAGTCGCCGCAGATCGCCGGGGTCGACGAGAGCGTGCTGAACAAGTCCGTGGATCACGTCGAGTTCTCCGTGCGTTCGCGACGGGCGCTGGAGACACTGGGCATCAACACGTTGGGCGACCTTGCCGCCAAGACCGAAGCCGAGCTGCTGGCGTGCAAGAATTTCGGCCAGACCAGCCTCAACGAGATGCGCCAGCGACTGACCGAGAACGGCCTGGACCTGCGAGACCCGAACGCCTGACCGCCCCGGGGCGGCACGCACGACGGGTTGACAGCGACCGGGCGGAATGGAGTCCGCGATGACCCGTGCGCGCCGGCTGTGGCAGATCATTCGTCGTCTGTGGGAACCGCTGCTGGGGCCGTGCGCGATCCTGGCGAGTTGCTGCGTCCTCTCTGCGGTCATTCTCAGCAGCTGCGCCCGCCCCGGCGAGGACACCCTCTCCGAGTTGGCCGGACCCGTCGGCGGGCCCGGTGCGCCCCGCATTCGCGTGCTGCTCACCAACGACCCCAGGCCTGTCGTTCGCCTGGAGTGCACCGGCGGGTACATTCTCCGCTCCGGCGAGGAGATCGTGGCCGCCTCCCAGGGCGCTCCCGGCCCGATCGTGGCCACCCATACCGCCGGCGAGTGGAGCTTCAATGGCCTCAAGGCGGAGACCGGCCCGATCATCTTCGAGCCGATGGGCGAGGCGATCGTCGCGATCAACGGCGTGAGCTATCGCGGCTCGTTGCGGCTGATCCCGGCCGGGCCGGACGCCCTCCGCGTGGTCAACGACGTCGACCTCGAGCAGTACCTCGCGTCGGTGATCGCCAAGGAGTTGTATCGCGATTGGCACCTCCAGGCGTATCGTGCCCAGGCGGTGGCGGCCCGGACGTTCGCCCTCTACCAGGCGAAGACCTACGGCAAGACGCGCGATCACGATGTCCGGGCGGATCAGAGTTCCCAGGCATATCCCGGCGTCACCGGCGAGACGGTCAAGTCCCGCCGGGCTGTGCGGTCGACGGCCGGCGTTGTGTTGACGTATCCCATCGACGGGGAGCACAGACTGTTCCGGGCCCAGTACTCCTCCTGTTGCGGTGGGCGGGTGAACCCGGCCGACGTGGTGCAGGAATCGGCGGACATCCCTCCGCTTCGCGGCGGGCAGGTCTGCACCGATTGTGGCCGGCAGCCGTTCGCGTCGTCGAAGTACCGTTGGTCTACGGTGACGGTTCACCGGGCCGACCTGTTCAACGCGATTCTGCGGCGCTATCCCGCCCGGGCCGGCCGACTGGCGGGGGTGGACCGCGTGGTGGTCACCGAGCGGACCGAGCACGGCAGGCCGATGTTCGTCAAGGCGTACGACAGCCGGGGTCGGGCGATTCGCATGCGGGCTGATGATCTGCGGATCTGCCTGCTTTACGCGGGCATTCCCGCAGCCAAACGCCTCTACTCGATGAACTGCTCGATCGTCAACGCCGGCGATTCGGTGCAGTTCACCGACGGACGCGGGTTCGGGCATGGGATCGGAATGTGCCAGTACGGCGCCCAGTCCAAGGCGGCCAAGGGATGGTCGGCCGCCAGGATCCTGGAGTTTTACTACCCCGACTCACGTCTGCTGGTCGTCGGACCGGACCAGGCCGATCGTTGAATCG
>JBKHCL010000095.1:0-11739 GCA_046541875.1 Phycisphaerae bacterium
GGTTCTTCGGATACCACACCCTCGCGCGAACAAGACGTCTCTCCATGTTTTGAATCGCCACGCCCGACCCCGGTGGTTCGCCAGCCCTACAAGCCCCCACCGTCAGGAAAGTCCCGGGGGCTTACGCCGCCCGGCTACATTCTTTCCGCCCCGTTGGGGCGGGGAATCACTGCGCTGATCGCGCATCGGTTTCGAGTCTCCGAAAGTCCGGGCGGATCGGTGCAGAGCATGACTGAACGGGCGGCAAGCAAGCAGGGCAAAGCGAAACGAACCACAGACCACCCTGCCCCAATATCATGTCGCACACGTTCGTGTGAAACTCCCCTGAAAGGCGTTGAATTCCGGCCGGGGGATGTGGACAATGGCCAGCTGCCGCTTTTTGCGATTCCCTCCGGTTGAGCCCAAACATGGCCCGGCCGGTCCGGGAGAAGTCACCAACGCTTCTCTTTTTCCCAAGCAAGGAACACCCACGATGTCACGACGCATGACGATGATGGACGGTAACCAGGCGGTTGCCCACGTAGCCCACAAGGTCAACGAGGTAGTGGCGATCTACCCGATTACGCCCTCGAGCCCGATGGGCGAGCACGCCGACGCCTGGAGCGCCGCCGGCCAAGAGAACATCTGGGGCACGGTCCCACTGATCGCCGAAATGCAGGCGGAGGGCGGGGCTGCTGCCGCCGTTCACGGGGCGCTGCAGACCGGGGCGCTGACCACCACGTTCACGGCCTCGCAGGGATTGCTGCTGATGATCCCGACGCTCTACAAGCTCGCCGGTGAGCTGACCCCCACCTGCTTCCACGTTTCGGCCCGTTCGCTTGCCTGCCAGGCACTGTCGATCTTCGGAGACCACTCCGACGTGATGGCCTGCCGACAGACGGGCGTTGCCCTGCTGGCCAGCGGATCCATTCAGGAAGCGATGGACCTGGCCCTGATCGGGTCGGCGGCCACGCTCGAAACGCGCGTGCCGTTCATCCACTTCTTCGACGGGTTCCGCACCTCCCACGAGGTCGCCAAGGTCGAAGAGCTCACCGCCGAGGACATGAAGGCGATGATCGACGACCAGACCGTCCTCGCTCACCGCGCTCGCGGGCTGAACCCCAACCGCCCGGTCCTGCGTGGAACCAGCCAGAACCCCGACGTGTATTTCCAGGGACGTGAGAGCGTCAACAAGTACTACGATGCCGCCCCGGAGATCGTCCAGAAGGTCATGGACCGCTTCGCCGAAGTCGTCGGTCGACAGTATCACCTGTTCGATTACGTCGGGGCCGAGGATGCCGAAAAGGTCATCGTCCTGATGGGGTCGGGCACGGAGACGGTCCACGAAACCGTCGAGGCCATGACGTCCGCCGGCGAGAAGGTGGGCGTGCTGAAGGTTCACCTGTATCGTCCGTTCAGCATCGAGCACTTCCTCGCCGCCCTGCCCGACAGCGTCAAGACGATCTACGCCCTGGACCGCCAGAAAGAGCCCGGCAGCTCGGGCGAGCCGCTGTACCTGGACATCGTCGACGCGGTCAGCACCAACGGAAAGAACATCAAGGTGCTCGGCGGTCGGTATGGTCTGTCCAGCAAGGAATTCACCCCGGCGATGGTCAAGGCGGTCTTCGCCAACGAGAACAAGAACCACTTCACCGTGGGCATCCACGACGACGTGACCCACACGTCCATCGAGTGGGACGCCGACTGGTCCATCGAGCCGGACGACGTGGTCCGTTGCATGTTCTACGGGCTCGGCAGTGACGGAACGGTGGGCGCCAACAAGAACTCCATCAAGATCATCGGCGAGGAGACGGACAACTACGCCCAGGGCTACTTCGTGTACGACTCGAAGAAGGCCGGCGCGGTCACCGTCAGCCACCTGCGGTTCGGCCCGCGTCCGATCCACTCGGAGTACCTGGTGAACGCAGCCAACTTCGTGGCCTGCCACCAGTTCACCTTCCTGGAGAAGTACGACGTGCTGGACGCCGCCGTCGAGGGGGCCACGTTCCTGCTGAACACCCCCTACTCGGCCGATGAGGTCTGGGACCACCTGCCGCGGACCATCCAGGAAACCATCATCGACAAGAAGCTGAAGTTCTACGCGATCAACGCCTATGAGGTCGCCCAGGCCACCGGCATGGGTGCGCGGATCAACACGATCATGCAGACCTGCTTCTTCTACCTCTCGGGCATTCTGCCCCAGGACGAGGCGATCGCGAAGATCAAGGAATACATCAAGAAGACTTACGGCAAGAAGGGCGAGGAAATCGTCCAGAAGAACTACCAGGCCGTCGATCAGGCGATCGAGAACCTCCACGAGATCGCCGTGCCAGACAAGGCCAGCTCGACCATCGAGAAGCCCCCGGTGGTTTCGCCCGAGGCCCCCGAGTTCGTCCGGAAGGTCACCGCGACGATCATGGCCGGCAAGGGCGACACGCTGCCGGTCTCGGCGATGCCCGAAGACGGCAGTTGGCCGACCGGCACGACCAAGTGGGAGAAACGGAACATCGCCCTGCAGATTCCCGTGTGGGATCCGGAGGTCTGCATCCAGTGCGGAAAGTGCTCGATCGCCTGTCCGCACGCCACGATCCGCCCGAAGGTCTACGACGCCGGGAAGCTCTCCGACGCCCCCGAGACGTTCAAGTCCGCCGATGCAAAGGGCAAGGACTTCGACGGGATGAAGTGGACCATCCAGATCGCCCCGGAAGACTGCACCGGCTGCGGGCTGTGCATCAAGGCGTGCCCGGCCAAGAACAAGACCGAGCCCGGCAAGAAGGCGATCAACCTGGAAGACCAGATGCCCCTCCGCGAGCAGGAGGCGAAGAACTACGCGTTCTTCCTGGACCTTCCGGAAATGGACCGCGCGAGCCTGAACCTGCGGACCATCAAGGGCAGCCAGCTCTGCCAGCCCCTGTTCGAATATTCCGGCGCCTGTGCAGGCTGCGGCGAGACGCCCTACGTCAAGCTGCTGTCCCAGCTGTTCGGCGACCGGGCGATCATCGGCAACGCCACGGGTTGCTCGAGCATTTACGGCGGCAACCTGCCCACCACGCCCTATACCGTCAACGCCGACGGTCGAGGGCCGGCGTGGAACAACTCGCTGTTCGAGGACAATGCGGAGTTCAGCTTCGGGTTCCGCCTGACGATCGACAAGCAGATCGAGTTCGCCACCGAGTTGCTCAAGGACCTCGCCGGACAGATCGGCGACGAACTGGTCACCGCCCTGCTGAATTGCGAGCAGGTCGACGAGAAGGAAATCGCCGAGCAGCGCCAACGCGTCGATCAACTGCTGGGCAAGCTCAAGGACATCGACGACCCCCGTGCCCGCCAGCTCGAATCGCTGGCCGACTCGCTCGTACACAAGAGCGTCTGGGCGCTGGGTGGCGATGGCTGGGCGTATGACATCGGCTACGGCGGGCTGGACCACGTGTTGGCCAGCGGCCGGGACATCAACGTGATGGTGCTGGACACGCAGGTGTACTCCAACACCGGTGGTCAGTGCTCCAAGGCGTCCATCCGCGGGCAGGTCGCGAAGTTCGCCGCCAGCGGCAAGCCCGTCCCCAAAAAGGACCTGGGCATGATTGCGATGACCTACGGAACCATCTACGTCGCACAGGTGGCCATGGGGGCGTCCGACGCCCAGACCGTCCGTGCCCTCCTGGAGGCTGAGAGTTATCGCGGCCCGAGCCTGGTACTGTGCTATTCGCACTGCATCGCCCACGGGATCAACCTGGTCGACGGATTTGAGCAGCAGGACCTCGCGACCAAGTCGGGCCTGTGGCCGTTGTATCGCTACGACCCTCGCCTGGCCGAGGAAGGCAAGAACCCCCTGCAGATCGACAGCAAGGATCCGACCGCCTCGTTCGAGGACTTCGCCTACAACGAGACGCGGTTCAAGATGCTCTGCAAGTCCGATCCGGAGACGGCTGCGGCGCTGCTGGAACTGGGCCAGAAGGACATCAAGTCCCGCTGGAACCTGCTCAAGCAGATGGCGGAAATGTCTTACCAGATCGAGCAGGCATAACGTCTTTCCGCAATCCGAAGCATCCTTCCGCCCCCGTCGGCCTTCGCCGGCGGGGGCTTTTTTATATCGGCTGTCCTGAAATCCGCAGCAGGGGCAGCCAAAAGCTTGAAAACCGCCCGTTTTCAGTGGGGAAACTACTCATGTCCGCCCCGCCGGCAGACGATACAAACGTGGAGACCCGCCCTTCGGTGCGCTCCCGGCTGGGCGACTCCGGGCAGGAATCCGCTCGCCGCCTCGATGGGAGAAGGCGTCAAAACAGAGGGCACCACAGGCAGGGACAAACGATGGGACTTTCACAAACGATTACTGGAAGTGATATTGACCAGGCATTGACCGGCGTCGTCGAGAGTCATGCCCCGGTCATCCTCACCTTCCGACAGAACAACGCGTGGGCCTCGCAGAGAGGACACGCCGTCGAAGCCGACGGAAAGCGAGTGCTCGTGGTAGTGCCCGCCAACGAGAATCTCGAAGACCACCTCTTCCCCGGCGTGGACGTCGGGGTGAGCTTCAACCTCGGCAGCCGAAAGTACATCTTCGCCGCCAGCCTGCAGAAGAAAATGCCCCTCCAGGACCAGGACGGTGAACAGGTGCTGGCCGTCATGCTGGAAAAACCCTCCGAGGTCCAGCGGATCGAACGTCGCAATGCCGTGCGGGCCAATGTTCCCGCCGGCGAGATCGTCCGGGCGTCCTTCTGGCCGGGCGGGACAGCCGCCAAGCCGGACAAGCTCTCCCCGGCCTGCCCCACGTGGTCGGGCAAGGTGCTGGACCTCTCGGTGGGCGGATTTCAGCTGCGAACGCACGTGGTCGCCACGACCTTCTTTCAGCCGCGGGATGTCGTGGGCGTGTGCCTCTCGTTCGATGCGCTGGCCAAGAGC
The DNA here is from genome assembly GCA_046541875.1 of Phycisphaerae bacterium. Lineage (GTDB taxonomy): Bacteria > Planctomycetota > Phycisphaerae > SM23-33 > SM23-33 > CAZFPT01. Next base: position 4,879 of record JBKHCL010000095.1, read on the forward strand.
GTGAACGTCGACGCCGTCCTCTGCCACCACCAACTCGAAGGCAGCGGGATGGCCACCATCGGCTTCGAGTTCCTCGACCTCGACCAGTCGCCCGAAGGCCTGCTGGCGCTGGAACTCATCGGCGACAAAGTCACCCAGTACATCGAAGAATAGATCCCCAACGCCCCACCCCGTGCACACTCACGGCACGGGGAGCCCCATGGCGAACTCCGCACCCCGTGAGGATGCCCGCTCCCTTCTGCCGCCGAGGCCCGCTCAGTCCAACGGGTCGAACTGATCGCGCGTGGCGTAGCACATCGGACAGACCCACTCATCGGGCAGGTCCTCGAACGCCGTGCCCGGCGGGATGCCGTTCATCTCATCCCCCTTCGCCGGATCATAAACATAGCTGCACTGGGTGCAGATGTACTTCTGCATTTGTGTCGTCATGCGGGGCTCCTCTCAGCCGCGGGCGTAGGACGCATTGTACCGGCGGGGCGCGCCATCCACCAAACAGACTTACTCAGCCACGACGGTGGCCGGCTCGGCGTCGGTGGTGCGGATGCGGTGTTCCAGCCGCCGGCGCACCTGGCGGAACCGGGCCCACGAGATGACCCCCGCGATGACGTTGCCGACCGCCACGCCGATGAAGATGCCCGTCAGGCCGCCCAGTTCCGAGCCGATCCACGCCAGGGGAACGTACAGCAGGAACATCCGCAGGATGTCCAGCGTCGAGGCATCCATCGGCCGATTGATCGCCGAGAACGATCGGCTGGCCAGGAAGCACACCCCCCGCAGCCCGTACCCCGCCGGTGCGATCCAGAGGAACAGTTGCAGGTCGCGGGCGACGAGGGGCTTGGAGGTGAAGGCGTGGGCGATCGGACCCGACAGCGCCGCCAGAGTCGCCCAGCACAGCAGGCCCCACCCGATCGAGAACACCATCGCATCGCGCTCGGCCAGATGCACTCTGTCGAACTTCTTGGCGCCCCAGTTCTGCCCGACGAACGCCAGGATCGTCCCGGCCAGTGACCAGAGCACCATCATCGCGAAGCTCTCGATTCGTGAGCCGGCCGCGATGGCAGCCACCGCCGCCTTGGACGCCTGCTCGCTGGTGCCCGTCTGACGGGCGAGGTAGTTGATCACGCCGAACGCCAGCGGGAAGAGGATGTTCGTCGCCGAGGCGGGGATGCCCACGTAAAGCACCTGCTTCCAGGAGTCCAGCAACTCACCAAGATGCAGTCGCCCCACGGCGATCATCTGCTTGCGGTAGTGCAGCACCGCCAGCGAGGCGATCAACGTAAGCCCGCGCGAGATCACCGTCGCCAATGCCGCCCCGGTAATTCCCAAGGCCGGGACCCCCCACCAGCCGAAGATGAAGATCGGGTCGAGAATCACATTGATCGCCGCCGCCACCAACATGATCGCCGCCGGCCAAAGCGTGTCGCCGGCCCCCCGCATGGCGTTGTTGGCGACCATGGGAAGCACCACTACCGCCAGCCCCGCATACCAGACGACCATGTATTCGCGAATCTTGGGCAGCAGGTCCTCGTGGGCCCCCTGCCAGCGGAAGGGCACTTCCATCAAGGCCAGTCCGAGAAACGAAAACAGCAGGACCACGCAGAACGCCAGGCGGATCGAGTCGGTGGTGAGTCGCTGGACCTGGTCCAGGTCGCCTCGGCCATACGCGCGGGACACCACGCTGGAAGTTCCGATGCCGATGCCCATGGCGATCATGAAAAAGAACATCACCACCGGGTGGATAAACCCCATCGCCGCCAGATTGCTGGCCGCCGGCAGGCCCTTGTCCAGCTGCGCCACAAAGTAGGTGTCGGCCAGGTTGAACGCCACCATACCGAACATCCCACCCACCATGGGAATGGTCAGTCGAATGAGCGTCCCGCCCACCGGTCCGCGGGTGAGATCCGTTTTGTCGGTCATGGAGGCCATGGGAATTGCACCACCCTAGCCATTTAGCGTGATGATTCCAATGGGCAACATCGCCGGTCGGGATAATCGCCTCTTCCCCCAGCCCCCTTCCCGCCGTTGCGCACCAAAGAAAAGCGGACGACCCGTGTTCCGGGCCGTCCGCGAATCGTTCCTGCTCCTCCTTCTCATCGTCCGGGGCGTCTCCTCCAAGACGTCCCAGCCGTCCAACGTCCTCCTTCCACCGCGTCGCGCTGCCCTTCCGGGATGAGGCGGTGTGTTTCTCCGGTCCTGCCTCCGGATTCTGCTGCTTCTCTCTGTGGCGAGCGAGATACCAGCCGGTGATCGTGGTCGTCGCCCCGCCGGTGCCGGACTCCGCTACCCAGCGAGCGTCAACGAAGCATACTAGGACCGGGTTCCATAGAATATCAAACCGCATCGGTGCGATTTCTCATTTTCTTCCCCGCTTCGCCCCGTCTCGGCGCGGAGAACCGTTTGAGCTTCGCCCTCCGAGCGGCTATCCTGTAGCGTTCTGCCTGTCCCGGACAAACGTTCTCCCCCGGGCGATGGACGGGCGGTCGGCCGGGGCTTCTCCCAACACGGTGACCACGCGTGAGCAAACTGACTGAAAGCAAACTCCTGATCTTCGACGGTGCCTGCGGCAGCAGCATTCAGCGGATGAGCATCCCCGCCGAGGCGTGGGGTTCCTGCGAAGGCTGCAATGAGTGGCTGAACATCTCGGCCCCGGAGTATATCGAGCAGATGCACCGCGAGTTCCTCGACGCCGGGGCGAGGGTCATCGAGACCAACACATTCGGCGCAGCGCCGGCGGTTCTCGGCGAGTACGACCTGCAGGACCGCGCTGCGGAGATCAACCATGCCGCCGTCCAGATCGCCCGCCGCTGTGCGGACGATTACGACAACCGATTCATCGCCGGCTCGGTCGGGCCGGGCACGAAGCTGCCGTCGCTGCAGCAGATCGGCGTGGACGAGTTGGCCGCCTCCCAGGCGGCGCAGATCGAGGCGTTGGTCCAGGCCGGTGTGGACCTGCTGATCTTCGAGACCTGCCAGGACCTCCTGCAGGTGAAGACCGCCCTGGTAACCGCCCGCGAGGTGTTCGAGAAGCTCGGGACTTCCGTACCCATCAGCGTCTCGGTGACCGTCGAGACCACCGGAACCATGCTGGTCGGCTCGGACATCGCATCGGCCGTCACCGCCCTGGAACCGTTCGAGCTGTTCTCTCTCGGGCTCAACTGCGCCACCGGCCCCAAAGGGATGGCCTCCTACGTCCAGTACCTCGCCGAACACTGGGCCGGGCGGATCTCGCTGATTCCCAACGCGGGCATGCCCCAGGTGGTCGACGGCAAGACGATGTACCCGCTCTCGCCGGAAGACTTCGCCGCCGCCGTCCGCGAGTACGTCGTCCACCAGGGCGTCTCGGTAGTCGGAGGATGTTGCGGAACCACCCCGGAGCACATCGCCGCGCTGCACGCCGCCCTCTCGGACGCAACGCCCGCCCAGCGCGACGTGACGCATACCCCGTCGCTGTCGTCGCTGTACAACGCGGTGGACATCCGCCAGGAGATCCCGCCGCTGATGATCGGCGAGCGGGCCAATACCAACGGCTCCAGACAATTCCGCGAGTTGCTGTTGGCCGACGACTTCCAGGCGTGTCTCAAGGTCGGGCTGAACCAGGTCGCCCAGGGCGCTCACGCCGTGGACCTCTGCTGCGCATACGCCGGCCGGGATGAATTGGCCGACATGACCGAGATGACCCGCCTGTTCGCCAAGAACGTGACGATCCCCACCGTGATCGACTCGACCACGCCGGACGTCATCGACGCCTGCCTCCGCATCCATCCGGGACGCTGCGTGGTGAACTCGATCAACCTCGAAGACGGCGGAACGAACCTCGCGCGGATCGCGTCGGCAGCCCGGAAATACGGGGCCGCCGTCGTCGCCCTGACCATCAACGAGGTCGGAATGGCCATGACCGCCGACGACAAGGTCGCCACGGCCCGGGCGATCCACGATCGCGCGGTCAACGATCATGGCCTGCGCCCGCAGGATATCCTCTTCGACCCGCTGACATTCACCATCGCCTCCGGCGACGAGTCGCTGCGGACCGCGGGCATCGAGACGCTGGAGGGCATCCGCCGCATCAAGGAAGAGCTGCCCGGCGTGCACACCGTCCTGGGGCTGAGCAACATTTCCTTCGGCCTCAAACCCCACGCCCGCCGGGTGCTCAACAGCGTCTTCCTCCACGAGGCCGTCCAGGCCGGTCTGGATGCCGCCATCGTCGACGTCGCCAAGATCATGCCTCTCTCGTCGATCGAGGATGAAGATCGTGAAATGGCGATGGACCTCATCTACGACCGCCGGCGCGACGAGGGCACAACGCCGCTGATGGCGCTGATCGAGCATTTCGCCGATCGGACCGAGACCACGGACACCGAGGAAGACACCCAGACCCGCCTGCCCGAGGAGCAGATGACCCGCAAGGTGGTCTCGGGCGACAAGCAAGGCCTCAACGACCTGCTGCACATCCTGCTGCAGAGGCGGACGGCGACGGGCATTATCAACGACATCCTCGTGCCCGCGATGCGCCACGTGGGCGAGTTGTTCGGCCGGGGTGAGATGCTCCTGCCGTTCGTGCTCCAGGCAGCCGAGGTCATGAAGAAATCCGTCGATCTGCTCGAACCCTACATGGAACGGGCCGAGGGCGAGCATGGAACCAAGGTGCTCCTCGCGACGGTGCAGGGCGACGTGCATGACATCGGCAAGAACCTGGTGGATATCATCCTCACCAACAACGGCTACAGGGTGTTCAACATCGGCACGAAGGTTCCCGCCGAGACCATCGTCGACAAGGCCAGGGAACTCGACGTCGACGTGATCGGCCTGAGCGGGCTGCTGGTGAAATCGGCGATCATCATGAAGGAGTCCATGCCCCTCTTCGCCGCGGCCGACCTGACCCAGCCGATCCTGCTGGGCGGGGCAGCCCTTACAAAGAAGTTCGTCGCCGAGGACTGCGTGCCGGACTATCCCGGACCGGTGGTGTACTGTGCCGACGCGTTCGCCGGGCTCAAGTCCATGAGCGAGTTCGACGAAGGAACCCTCGTCGCCACCGAGTACGACGCCGCGGCGGCCGTCCGGCCCAACAAGCCCGGTCGAAAGAATGTCTCGATCGATTACGAGCAGACCCCGGTTCCGCCGGCGCCCTTCCTGGGCGCCCGCCACGTGACGGACATCGACCCGGCCGAGATTTTCCCCTACGTCAACGAGCAGGCCCTCTTCCGGGGGCGGTGGGGGTACCGGCGAGGGAACATGTCGGCCGAGGAGTACAAGGAGCTCGTGGACAATGAGGTCCGCCCGAAGTATGAAGAGCTCTGCCGGCGCACCGTCGAGGAAGGAATGCTTCGCCCGAAGGTGGCGTATGGCTACTTCGAGTGCAACTCGCGGGAAAATTCGGTGATCGTGCGCCACGAGGGGCGTGAGCTGGAGTTCGCCTTCCCCCGGCAGGCGGATCCGCCGCACCTGTGCATCGCCGATTTCTACCGACCCACGGAGTTGGGAACGGATCTCTGCTCGTTCTTCGTGGTGACGGTGGGCGAGCGAATCTCGGAGGTCACCCGCGAACTGTTCGAGGGCGACGAGTACACCCAGTACGTCCTGACGCACGCCTTCAGCGTGGAAGTGACCGACGCCCTGGCCGAGTACTGGCACGAGGTGATGCGACGGGAGATGGGAATCGCCGCCGAGGCCCCCGATGACGTGCTCGGCTACGCCGCCCAGCAATACACCGGCTCGCGGTATGGGTTCGGATACCCGGCCTGCCCGGACCTCGAAGCCCACAAGATGGTCTTCGAGCTGCTCAAGCCCGACGAAATCGGCGTGACGCTGACCGAGTCGATGGAAATGGTTCCCGAGCAGTCGACCAGCGCGATTATCGCCCATCATCCCCAGGCGAAGTATTTCGCGGTATAAGGCGGCAAGGCAGGCCTTACGGCCAATAGGTCGCCACGGCCCAGAGTACCAGCCCCAGGGCGATCAATCCGCCGACCATCTGCACCATGAGAATCGCCACCTGCCTGGGAAGCTCGGCTACGCGACGGACGCGGATGGCCTTGTAGATCACCGCCACCGACAGGGCCAGCGGCAGCACCAGCCACATGACCATGTCCGAGGACAGCGTCATCGGGTGGGTGAACAGCGACCAGGCGAGTGTCATTCGGTCGCCTCCGCTTCACTGGCGGCGTGAGTGCGCTGATCGCCGTCGTCATCGTCGCCCGGTTCGGGCGGGGAGCCCATCAGCGACAGCGCGATCACGTCGAAGATGCACAGCAGGTTCAACAGCCCCGCGATGCCCGTATACGCCCGGGCTGCGTTGTCCATAGGCGTCGCCAGGGCAAGCCCGGAGAGCGGATCATTCGCGTCGCGGTGCGGGTTCTCCGAAAGCCGCTCGTCCACGAGCATCTGCTGGGGGGTCACCTGCCCGGTGGCCGGCACGACGATCCTGCCGATACGCGGATCCTGCTGGAGCTCGGCGTAAACCTGGTTCTGGCGATACCAGCCGACCACGCCATGCACGCCGGTGCACATCTGCCCGTAAAACCACCAACGCTGATAGTGGTAGTCCACCGTCATCACCCCGCCGATGGCGATGCCCGCCCAGAACGTCGCGGCGATGGCGATGCAGATCACCGCGCCGCGCACCGGTCGGCCGATATAAATATGGCCGGCGCCGGGAATCAACCAGGCCAGCAGCGCCGCGACCGGCGCAAACGGTTTGTGCTTCGATGCCTTGCTCATGAACTCTCCGAAAACCAGAGAAGCACTGTCGCCGACCGGGCCCTTTGTGTCAAGTCCCGCTGTACTTCAAGAGAGGGTTCTTCGTGGCATGGGCCGTGGGCCCGCAGCTTGTTGCGGGCGGAACGACTTCGTGGCATGGGCTTCCAG
>JBKHCL010000096.1:0-11587 GCA_046541875.1 Phycisphaerae bacterium
CCCGGAGCTGGCTGCCACACCTGCTCCTGCAGGCGTGGCTGCTTCGGCGGTAGAGACCCGCGCGATCGCCTCCGTGTGCGACATTTCCCGGGGCGATCTGTCAGGCGGCTCGTTGACCGATGGATCGCGTAGCCCGCTTCATAGACAGGAACTCTCACGAACGGAAGACGACACCTTGGTCAGCGGATAGTCGAGCCCCGGAGGGGCGCCAGGATGTAGCCGGAGGCGTCAGCCTCCGGACTGCGTGCGACGTCAAAGAGGGAAAGCCCTGAAAGGGCGACACATCTCGCTGTCGGCCTGATGCGACAGGCGTTCGGCTGAGGCTGTGTCGCCCCGTTGGGGCTTCTTGATCTACAGGCGTCTTTCACCGGGGGCTTACGCCGCCCGGCTACATTCTTTGCGCCCCGTTGGGGCGGGGGCCGCAGACGACCTCTCTCCCTCTGGGGAGTCGTAGGGCCCGCAACTCGTTGCGGGCGGAATAATCGTTGCCCGGAGCTGGCTGCCACACCTGCTCCTGCAGGCGTGGCTGCTTCGGCGGTAGAGCTACTTGTATCCTTCCACGCCTTTGACGGTGTACTTTTCGATGGCGCGGGTGAGGTCCACGTCGTTGATGTTCGCCAGCGTACACATCCATGCGAAGACGTCGGCGAACTCTTCTTCCTTGTTGGCGTGGTCGTCGCCGGCCAATGCGGTCGCCAACTCGCCGACCTCCTCGACGAACCACATGAACGTCGCAGCCGTGCCTCTCTCGGCGTCCCGCTGGTGGTATTGTTTGCGGATGTAGTCCTGAAATTCCTTGATGGTCATGGTCGTATTTTCCTGATCGCGGCTGACAGTACAAGACGCCAGCGGGGGAGAGGTCACACCCCCGCCACTCGGCGATGGTTCCCATGTTCTGCATTCGTTCAATTCTCCCGCGGGCCGATGACGGCCGGCGTCTGTCGTTCGCGTGCGAGCGCCGCCGCCCGCTGCCGCAGCATCTCGGCCCGGGCACGTTCGTCGTCACTGAGACGGTACACACTGCTCGGGTCGATCGCATCACTCAGCTCGAAAGCACGATCGATCCATTCGTTCGTCCGTGTCACGTCGCCCGCGATCGACGCCAGTTTGGCGTGTCGCAGCCACATGCGGGCATCCGTCGGATTGGCCTGCTGGGCGGCCTGGATCGCCTCCAGAGCGCCGCCGGGCCAAGCCCGCACGGTGAGTGATTGCCAGGTATCGCGTGCGTCGTCGCGTCGACCCGCCAGCCATGCCGCCGACGCCTGATTCAGCCGGGCCTGGGGACGGTTCGGGAACTCGGCCGCCACCTTCGCCCACCACTGCAGCGCCTCGGCCCATTCGCCCCGGCTGTAGTACACCGCCCCCAGATCGTGCATCGCCAATACGTTACCGCTCGCTCCGTCAGCCCGCTCCTGCAGCGACCGAATCGCCCGCACGTCGGACCGGGCCTGTGGGTTCAGCACGAACATGTCCGGATAGGTGTGGAACCACCGCATCACCGCGACGGTCTCGGCGTGCTGGTAGCCGGCCGGGTCGCGCTGCCGGGCGATCGTGGCTGCCTGCAGCGCCAAGGCGAGCTTGCCCGACACGTCGGCTTCGTCGCTGCGGTCGGCGGTTCCCAAGGCGATCTTCCCCGCCGTTGCCGCCGCCAGCGGGTCGCGGGGGTCCAGCTTCATCCGCTCCCACGCCAGGTCAATCGCCCGCCCGCCCCGGCCGGTGGTGTACGCATGGAGCATGCGGTCGGCGGTCCATGTTCGTAAGGTGGCTGCACGCAACGCTTCGATGGCGGGGAACACCAGCAGAATGCCGATCACGGCAGGGAGAATCCAACGCAGCTGCGACTGGCGAGGGGTCGCATCGTCGCCCGGGGCGAGGGTTGGTGACCGGCGCCCCATCGCTACCAGCATGCCCGCCGTCAGCCAGAACCATCCCGCCGCCTGGGGCGTCCAGAAGCTGTAGCTCACCAGGTTGTGCAGCAGGAAGGCGACCAGCCCCGCCCGCAGCCCCCATCGCAGGGGGGCGTCTTCCTCCCACCGCCGGGCGACCTGCGCCACCAACACCGCGGCGACCGCCAGGAACAGCAGGATCGATCCGACTTCCCACACCCAGACCGCCCAGGCTCCGAACCAGTCGAAGAACACCGTCCGTGCCACCGCCGCTGCCAGGACCACGCCGGTGGCCATCACCCACACGCCCGGCCGGGGTGGTTGCTGCCGGTCTTGTGTCCGCGGCAGTTCGGGAGTCGCTCGGGTGGGGCGAATCGCCAGCCAGGCCGCCACCACCACCAGAAGCAGCCCGCCCAGGCCGAACTGGCTGACCGCGCCGAAGAACACGTTGTGCGGCAGTTGGACCGCTTCCTCGGCGCCGATCAGGCGATGCTGCAGATACGCCGACTGGAAGTTGCCGCCTCCCACGCCGGTCCAGAGATTCGCCATCCACACCCGCCACGCGCCCAGCCAGTACTGCCGGCGGAACGCGAGCGTCTTGACGGGGATTTCGGCGAAACTCCCCCACGCCAGGAGTGCGCCCACAGCCGCCGCCATCGCGCCGAGAGCACCGACCGCCCATCGCCGACGATTGCGGATGATCCGTCCGCCCAACTTCCACGCGGCGACCGATCCGATGATCGCCACCGCAGCGGCCCCGACGGCGCCGCGGCTGCGGGTGAGTACGAGCATCACTGCCGCCAACCCCACAGCCACGCACAGCAACCCCGCGGCGAAGATGCTGTTGTCGATGTGGCCTGGTTTGCGTTTCGTCTCGCCGGTCCGGTCGCGCCGAACCGCCTGCCGCAACGCCCCGGCGGCCATTCCCGCCCCCGCCCCCAGCGGGATCAACAGCATCGAGGCGTAAATGTTTGCCAGCGAAAGAAACCCCGTCGGGGCCTGATCGGTCACCCGGGCCTCGATGAGCTTCGCCTTGGGCGAGCCTTCGGTGGCGTTGAGCATCCAGAGGTATCGTTCTCGATCCTGCTGGAACTCGGCGATGCGATCGGGGATGTCGAAGATCAGCTGCAGATAGCCCTTCGCCGCCAATGCCAGTCCCGCCGAGACCATCGCCACCACCGCCCAGCGTCGCCGCCGCGACGGAATCAGCAGACTGCCGGCCAATACGCCGGTGATCAGCAGGGACATCTGTTCGATGTACACCAGTTGTGCGGTTCGACGGTCGCCGGCAGCGGCAGTGGACACCGCCATCGCCCCGCCCAGAATGGCGACGCACACGATCAGCCAGTGCGGCGGCAGGGGGGTTCGGCGGTCCAGTGCGATGCCCACCGCGCCCAGCAGTGCCCCGGCCAGCAGCAGCGTGGCGAAGCCGGCCCGGGCCCATTCGCTGCGGTCGGTGGTGGGGCTCACCGAGCCGGAGGCGCCGCCGGCGACGTTGAACTCCATCGCCCCGCTGCGGTGGGGCAGCTCTGCCACGAAGCACCGACCGGCCGAGACCGCCAGCAGCAGGATCACGGCGATCGACTGCAGCCAGACACCCAGACGCCGGCCGGGCTGGTTGAGGTGGTCGCCGGGCTGGGTCATGGTTTGGTCCCCGCCGATTCCAGCAGGCCGATCACCGAGACGATCGCGAGCGTCTGGCAGAAGATGAGGATCGCCCCGGTGGTTTCCACGCGGGGCAGGAGGGTCGCACCGACGGCGGTGGCGGCCGTGCACAGGTAGATCGTCAGCAGGGCGGTTCGCACGCTCATTCCGCGTTTGAGCAGACGGTGCGAGAAGTGCCTCCGGTCGCCCACCATGGGGTTGCGTCCCTCGCGGAGGCGAATGAGCATCACGCTGGCGGTGTCGTACAGCGGGACGGCCAGAAGCACCAGCGGCACGAACATGCCGTAGGTGTAGTAGGTCTCGCCCGGACGGACGTAGGTGGTGAGGCAACTGAGTACGCCCAGCAGGTAGCCGATCACCAGCGACCCTCCGTCGCCGAGGAACTGCTTCGCCGGCGGGTAGTTGGTCGGCAGGAAGCCCAGCAGCGCCCCCAGCAGCAGACCGGCCAGGCCTGCCACGAACAGCTGACCCGTGGACAGGGCCGCTCCCAGCAAGGCCAAACAGCAGATCGCCCCGACGCCGGTGGCCAATCCGTCCATGTTGTCCAGGAAGTTCAGCGAGTTGATGATCACCACCAGCCAGAGAATGCTCACGGCGATGCTGCCGGCCGATCCGAGGGCAGTGAGAATGCGGACCTCGGCGAAGACGACCACCCCGACGGCCACCAGCAGTTGAGCGCCCAGCTTGACCCACGGGCCCAGCGCTCGACGGTCGTCGATGATGCCCATCACATGCAGCGCCACGGCGCCCAGGAAAATCATCAGCGCCTGCGAAGCGCGGGCGGCGGCTCCGGGGGCATGCACCTTCACCAGATCGGGCATCCAGTCGGGCACGCCCCAGGCAGCCCATTCGCCGGCCAACGCGAGCACACCCAGTGCGGGGACGAGCACGGCCATCAGCACCGCCGACCCGCCCAGCAGCGGGGTGGGGGCGGCGTGCTTTTTGTGGTGCCCCGGGCGATCCAGCAGCCCGAAACGAAACGCCATCGCCTTGGACACCGGCGTCGCCAGCAGCGAGAGCACCAGCGATACTCCGATTGATCCCAGAATGATCCAACTCATTGCGCGGGGGTCCCTTTCCCGGTTTCCCGTCGCAGCGCGTCGCGTACGCGGGTGAAAAACACGTCGTATCGTCCCGAGCCGTAGTCGGGAAACGTCCAGGGCAGCGAGGTCCACCGCCCGTCGCGGTACTGCAGCGTCACCTCGGCGAACACGCCGTCCCGCAGGTACACCCGGTGGGCGAAGTTCTTCAGGCTCGCCAGGACGAGCTTGGCCTCGGTGAGATACCCCGGATCCAGGTTGATCGGCCTGGGCGAGGGCGCGTCGCTCCGCGCGGCGAATCGGGTTTCGATCTCCTGCGTCGCCCGTTTCCATCGGGCCAATTCGCCGGGATGCCTGAGCCCGTCGACCGCGAGGAATCGCCGCTGCAGCGTCGGGCCCATCTCCTCGGCGTAGTAGTTCGTCCAGGTAAAGGCGATGTCTTCCGAGACCAATTGCACCGGCCCGAGCACCTCGGCTGTGGCGTCGGTCGCCTCGTCCAGCAGGTCGTTCGAGACGGCCAACAGCCCGCAGATGCACTTGACCGGCGGCGGTGTGGACAGGGTGGCCATGCGGGCATTCTCGCCGTGGACGCGCCCGGTTGCAAGCATCTGGGACCGACTGGCCGGGTCGGCCTCGGATCGGTACAATCCGGGCGTGGAACCGACGGCTGGGTCAACCCGAACGACTGGGTCGATGCGGGCTCCGGCGCTTCTGCCGGCGATCGCGTGGATGCTCGGGGTGACCGTTGGCTGGGCTTGGCCGATCTCGCCGGAGTTGTGCTGGGGCGGGGTGGTGGTCTCGCTGGGGCTGGCGGTCTTTGCGCTTCGACGACGTTGGCTGATCCCGGCCGGTATTGCGGTATGCCTGACGCTGACCTGCCTGGCAGCCCTCCGCAGCGACGCCTTCTATCGACAGGTGCCCGCCGACAGCATTGTCACCTGGACCGGCCAGAGGCCGCAACTGGCCCGGGTTCGGGGGACGGTCATCTCCCTGCCCTCCACCTACAGCCCCACCGATCCGTCGCACCTGGGATACTCCCCGCCCCCGCGAACGCGATTCCTGCTGGACGCCTCGGCCATTCTCACGCGGGACGGCTGGCGGGAGACCACCGGAACGGTCCGCGTCCGTGTGAACGAGCCCGTCGCCCGGCTTGGCGGTGGCACGCGGGTGGAACTCATCGGCCGGATGGGGCGCTACCCGCCGCCGGAGAACCCCGGGGAGTACGATGCTGCCGCCCGGGCGCGTCTTACCGGTCAACGCGTGTGGTTCACCGTGCCCGTGGGCGAGGGCGTGGTTCGGCGAGGCCCACCGCCCAGGGCGTGGGAGCGGATCTCCTGGAACGTGCGGACAGCAGGGCGGATCCACTTTACCCCGCGCGACGCGCAGGGCTCGCGCATCGCGACGGCATTGGTGATTGGTGAGCGTCACCCGGCCCTTCGCTCGCTGTCCCGGCTGATGGTGCGGGCGGGGGTGGCCCATCTGCTGAGCATCTCGGGGTTGCACCTGGGCGTCTTTCTGGCGTTCGTTTACGTACTCTCCCGCTTGGCGATGCAGAACCGTCGCGTCTCGGCGGCCATCGTGTTGGTGGTGCTGGGAGCCTATCTGCTGGTCGCCCAGCCTCGCGTGCCGCTGATGCGGTCGGCCATCATGGCCGGGATGCTCTGCGGGGCGGTGCTCCTGCGACGCCCTCGGGCGGTGCTCAACGCATTGGCCGTCGCGGCGTTGGTGGTGCTGATCGTCGATCCGCTGCAACTGGTGCAGCCGGGGTTCCAGTTGAGTTTCGCGATCGTCGCCGGACTGGTGCTGTTCCACCGGCGGCTGAGGCGGTTTCTGTTCGGCCGATGGTTGCGCCGCCGGGGGCTGACCGTCTCGCCGCACACGGGGCGATGGGGTGCGTTCCGCCGGCGCGTCGCCGACGTCGCCATGGACACGGTCACCGCGAGTCTGCTGGCCTACGCGATCGCCGCGCCGCTGGTGGCGTATCACTTCGGGGTCTTCAGTCCGTACGCGGCTGTCCTGGGTATCATCCTGCTGCCGTGGGTGGGGGCGGTGCTCGTGCCGGGGTATCTGTCGCTGGCGCTGACGGCGTGGGCGCCGAACCTTGCCTGGCAGCTGGGGCTCATCGCCCGCCGGGCGGGTCGCTCGCTGGCGTGGGTCATGGAGCAGGTGGACCGTCTTCCGGCGGCGGGGGTGGAGCTGCAGCCGGTGCACTGGATGTGGGTGGTGGGTTGGTATCTTGTCGGGGCGGCGGTGGTGTTTCGCCGCACGCTGCCGGCGGGACGATGGATCGCCCCGGCGGGGGCGGTTTGCATGGTCGTCTGGTCGGTGGTGGGTCAGTTACCCGCCGGTGGCGGATCGACCGCCCAACTGTACGTGGCGAGCGTGGGCGACGGGCAATGCTCGCTGCTTCGCTGCCCCGCCGGCCCGGTCGTCGTGCTCGATGCCGGCGCCATGGCCGCCCGCGACGTGGGGCGATCCACGCTCCTGCCGATGATGCGTCAACTGGCGATGCCCGCCCCGACGGCAGCGTTCGTCTCGCACGCCAACAGCGACCACTACAACGCCCTGCCCGCGCTGCTCGATGCGGGCGGTATCCGGCGTGTGTACGTCAGCGAGCACTTCGGGCGGGACTGGACGAATCCCTCCCGGGCGGCTGAGCAGCTCCTGCGGAAGGTGCGGCAAAGCGGGGCGAAGCTGGTGCGCCTCTCGACCGGCGATGTGGTGGAACTGGACGATCGAACGCGCGTGGAAGTGCTTTGGCCGTCGACCGACCCGAACGAAGCGGCCCTGCGGAGCAGCGAGAACAACCGTTCGCTCGTGCTGCGGGTGGTGTGTGACGGCGCGAGCGTCCTGCTGCCGGGCGACATCGACGCGGCCGTCCAGCATCGGCTGATGGGGCGGCCGACCTTTCCCCGCAGCGACGTGCTCCTGTTGCCCCACCATGGGGCGTACAAGCCCACGCTCCAGCGGTTCGTGGTGGGGGTGGATCCGCATATCTCGCTGGCGAGCACCTCGCGCGAGCTCCGCTCGCACAGCGCCGCCGGCAGGGCGCTGGTGCGCTGGTTGAAGACCGAGCGGCTGTTCTATTCCACCGCGCAGGACGGCTGTCTGCGCGTGGAGTTCGCCGGCCCGGAAGTGCGGGTGCTGCCGATGCGAAACGTGGATTGAGCGCTCATCGTATGGAGCCGGCCCAGCGTTTGGTCAGTCAGTCGGGTTTCGATCCCCCAGCTCACGCCGGGGGCTTACATCACACGCTATGCGGCCTGGTCGCTTTTGGGTCGCAGCGCTCGGCCGACGAGGCCGGCGACAAATGGCAGGATCAGCGCGATGATGATAACAGTGAGTTTCATGTCCTTCTCCCGGTTCCTTTTCCCGTGACAGGTCGACCATTCAGCGGATCGGCCCGACGGGTCCAGTGTATCAGCCGGGGCCGGTGTTTTCGAGTGATTCAGATCCGGGTCGGAGTCCGTCTTGCGTGGCGAGGCTGGGCTCGGTACGCTCTGGGCGTGTCCCACGGAGCGGATTCCAAGGCGTCCCGCCGCCCGATCGGCGTGTTCGATTCGGGGCTGGGTGGGTTGACGGTGGTCGCGGAGCTGGCCGACGTATTGGCCGGCGAGGACGTGGTCTACCTGGGCGACAGTGCCCGGGTGCCCTACGGGATCAAATCCCTGGAGACGGTCCGTCAGTTTGCCCTGCAGGACGCGGCCTTTCTGGCGGGCTTCGGGCCGAAGCTGATCGTGGTGGCGTGCAACACCGCCTCCGCTGCCGCCATCGAGGCGCTGGAAGACGCCTGCGACGTGGATGTCGTGGACGTCATCCGTCCCGGAGCGAAGGCGGCGATCGAAGTCACCGACGGGCCCATCGGCGTAATCGGCACCGAGGCCACCGTTGGCAGCGGCGCGTATGCCCGACGGATTCACGAGCTGGAGGCGGATCGCGAGGTCATCTCGCGGGCGTGTCCGCTGCTGGTTCCGATCGTGGAAGAAGGTCGGGCCGTCGATGACCCGATCGTGATGCACGTGCTGTGCGATTACCTTCGCGACCTGCAACGTCGTCGGCCCGGGGCGCTGATCCTGGGTTGCACGCACTATCCGCTGCTGGCGGAGCCCATCGCGAAGCTGATGGGTCCGGAGGTGACGCTGGTGAATTCCGCCCGCGCCACGGCCAACGAGGTAGCCCGTCGTCTGGAGCGGGCGGGCATGTTGGCCGGCGACGATCGCCCCGGTGAGCTGAGATGCTATACCACGGACAATCCCGAACGGTTTGCCCGGTTGGGCCGGCGGTTCGGCCGCAGGGCGATTTCCGGTGTCCGCCGTGTGGGCACCGACGAGCTGGAGAATCAACCCGCGAATCCTGACGCGAGCGAGGTCCCCTGAGCCCGCAGCCGATCTTCTCGCGGAGACGGCGGGCGCGTGGCCCGTCGGGTTCATCGAGCCATGCTCCCGGCAACGAGTTGGCAATGAGGTGGTGACGAATTCATGAAGTGGTTCTATCGAATGAGCGTGCTGTTGCTGTTTGTCGCCTCGGGCCTGCCGGCGGGATGCGGGAAGGAGAATCGCGTCGATATGACGTGGATGGCCAACCTGTTCCGCTCGGAGAAAGCCCACTATCACCGCCTGGCGATGGACACGCAGAATCCGCGTAACCGCATCAAGGCGATCGAGGGGATGTCCCGCGAGGATTGGGGCCAGGAGGGCGATTACGTCAAGGCGTACGCGGGGTTCGCAAAGAACGATCTGTACCCCTCGGTGCGTGCGGCGGCGTTGCGGGCGCTGGGTCGGTCCGAGGCGAGGCAGCACCTGCCGATCATCCTGGATGCCCTGGTCGACGAGTCGTCCACGGTGCGCGTTGCGGCTGCGGGGGCGCTGGTGGACATGCCCGACCCCAATGCGGTGATTCCGCTCAGCCAGGCCGCCATGGACGACGATCACGCCGACGTGCGGGCCACCGCCTGCGAGGCGCTGCGCTACTACCGCCATCCCGAGGGCGTCGCGACGTTGGTCAAGGCGCTGGGCGACGACGATTTCGCCGTACGATACAAGGCCCACGAGTCGCTGGTGTTCCTCACGGGCGTGGACCGCGGCTACGAGCAGTGGGATTGGCCCGGCGAGGCCCAGGGGCGATTGACCAAAACGGCTCCGCGCAGCGAGAAGGCCTGGTGGGACCCATGGGGATGGTGGGGCACCGACGAGCCCGATTCGTCCGACGAATGATCGCCCGACGTGACTGCCCGACCCTTCCATCTCGTCAAAATCGCCCCGGACGTTCGCGTCGGCCGATTCCCCGCGCTGAGCGATATCCCCGGGCTCACCCATGCGGTGACGACCCGCCACGGGATTGATTCCCACCGCATCCGGAAGGACCGCGCCGCGGCCGGGGAGGAAATCGCCGGGCGGCTGGCGCTGAATGGCGTCGCCTATGCCGAGCAGGTGCATGGCTGCGAGGTCAAGCGGGTCGACGCGCCCGGGTTTGCAGGCGAGTGCGACGCGCTGATGACGGACACAGGTGGGCTGGGCGTGATGGTCGTCTCGGCCGACTGCCCGCTGGTGCTGCTCGCCGAGCGGCAAGGCCGATGCGTCGGAGTCGCCCATGCCTCGTGGCGTGGGACGGTGGCCGGGGTGACGGGCGAGCTCTGCTCGGCCATGGCGCGGGAGTTTGGCGTGGGCGCCCAGGACTTGGTCGCGGCGATCGCGCCGTCGGCAGGTCCCTGCTGCTACCAGGTGGGCCCGGAGGTGCGCCAGGCGGCGCTGGCGGGTCTGGGTGCCCGGGCGGAGCGGTTCTTCCTGCCCGACGCGGAGGCCGACCGGTGGCGGTTCGACCTGTGGGCAGCCAACATTGCCCAGTTGCGGGCGTTCGGCCTGCCGGTGGGCAAGGTGCATCCGGCGGAGGTGTGTACGATCTGCTCCGGCGAGGATTTCTGCAGTCATCGGGTTCAGGGAGAATCGGCCGGTCGATTCGCGGCGGTCATCGCACCGCGGGCCGGCGGATGATACAATACCGGGGTCAACCCCACACGGAGATGGTATGACGTTCGAAACGCTCAAGGAAATCTGCCGCGACGTCCCCGGTGCCTCGGTGGCCGAGGGTCAGGGCGGGCTGCCCGTGATCGCATTGCAGACGGACGCCTCGCAGGCGGATGTCTATCCGCACGGGGCCCACGTTACGCACTTTCAGCCCGTCACGCAGCATGAGCCGGTGTTGTGGCTTTCGCGTGAATCGTGGTTCGAGGACGGCAAGCCCATCCGGGGCGGGGTTCCGGTGTGCTGGCCTTGGTTCGGCCCGCACAGCAGCGCCCCGGACCTGCCCAGCCATGGGATCGCCCGGACGCGCGAATGGCAGGTGGAATCGCTCGAACTGCTCGACGACGGCTCTCTCCGCGTGACCTTCCTGCTGAAAAGCGACGAGCAGACCCGCCAGGTCTGGCCGTACTCGTTCGAGCTGCGTCACGAGATCACCGTCGGGGCGACGTTGGAAATGACGCTGCGGACGCGGAACCCGGGCAAGTCGCAGCTGAGCCTGTGCGAAGCGCTGCACAGCTACTTCCGCGTGGGCGACGTTCAACGGGTGCGCATCGAGGGGCTGGAGAACACGACGTATATCGACAAGGTCGCCGCCGCTTCCGGGCGGAAGCAGCAGGGCGACGAGCCGGTGACGTTCGAGGGCGAGGTGGATCGGCCGTACCTGGATACCGAGTCTGCCTGCACGCTGGTGGACCCCGAGCTGGGTCGGCGGATCATCGTCCGCAAGCGGAACTCGCGTTCGACCGTCGTGTGGAATCCGCACATCGACAAGGCCGCCCGCATGGAAGACTTCGCCGACGACGAATGGCCGACGATGGTGTGTATCGAGACCGCCAACGTCCACGACAACGCGGTGACGATCGACCCCGGTCAGACGCATGAAATGACGGCCGTCATTTCCGTGGCGGATATGGAATAACATGTCGCACGTCTTGGCACGGAGCCCGGTCGGACGCTTGATGGACCCGCCTGACGA
>JBKHCL010000097.1:0-11526 GCA_046541875.1 Phycisphaerae bacterium
GCTAGTTGCTAGTCCCCCTTCTTATACGTCGCCTTGATGACGTTCTGCGAGACGTCGGTGATTTCCACCCAGTCCATCGCGTCCATGATGCGCTCGGCGAGCACCTCGGCTTTGCAGTCGGCTTCGATGGAGAACATCGCCGTCTTGGCGTGGAATTTGCCGCTGACTTCCTTGACGCCCTTGACGTCCGGCAAGGCCTTCTTCGCTTTGCGGAAGACCATGAAGTCCCCGCCCGAGATCTCCAGTTGCACCTCGCCTTTGCCCTCCAGCACGTCCTGCCAGAACTTCAGGATGTCGTACTGGATGGACGGGCCGATCTTCTCGCCGGTCTGCGAGAGGGCCTTCTTGGCGGAGTTGAGTGGCATGCGGTCCGAGCCGGACCCCGAGGCGCTCTGGGAGGAGAGCATCTGGGCGGTGTCCGTGCGGAAGCAGCGAAGTTCGGTGGTGGCTCCGTAGAGATGAAGCTTCACGCCGTAGACCGTTTTGGTCTGCCCGAGGCGGGCATTGGCGGCCCCGGTGATGAACAGCTGCGCGCCGTATCGGCGGGCGATCGCCTGGACCTTCTGGGGTTTGTTTTCCAGCAGGGCGGCTTCCATGGCCTTTTCGTCGATGGCCTTGATCTGCTTCTTGTCCACCAGCAGGAACCCGTTTTTCAGCAGGAGCTTCTCGACCTGCGTCTGCACGCGCGAGGAGTCCTGATTCTCCTTGTCGATCTTCTCGGAAACGTAGACCATCACTTTCGGGCGACCCATTTCCGAGAGGAGATTCTTCACCACGCCCCACGCGTCGGCGAGGCCCTTGACCGAGACGACCACCTTGGCCTTGACCGTGACGATCCCGTCCTCTTCGTCGGTGTTTAGAATGGTGAACTTCTGGACGAAGCCGTTGGAGCGGGTGAGGATGGTGTCCTTGATGAGGACGAAGTCCTTGACCTTGGACTGGGAGTAGATGAACGTCCCGGCGCCTTTCTCGCAGGCTTTGCGTTTGGCGTCGCGGACGGCTTCTTCCTTGTCGGTGCCCGATCCGGTCACCACGACGGTGACGACGTCTTCGACTTTGGGGGTGTCCTGGGCGACGGCGGGGGCGGCGGGCAGGACGATCGCGGCGAGCGTCAGTCCCAGCAAAATCCACACAATCACGTTGGTCCGCATGGTGTCTCCTTGTCGGCCGTCGCGGGTGGACGGCGGTTCTGCGAGAGTCAGGGCGCTAGTCGACAACGGGCGTCGGTTCGGTCAACGGAACGTTCTCGACGGTGGTTTTCTTCTCCATCTTTACTTCGTCCTGGGCGCAGCCGACCAGCAGGGCGGGCCCGACGGCCAAGACCACCAGCGTCATCGCGGTAAGAATCCGTTGTAGCATGATGCGGGTTCCTTTCAAACGGAATGTACCCCGAGCCGGCGGGCGGGCGATGCGCCTCGGCGCGCCGCCCACCCGTCGCCCGGAAGGGGACTATTTCAGCTTGATCTTCAGCTTGCTGCGGTAGTGGATGATCATGTTCCACAGCGGCTTGGCGTCGACCTCGACGCGAACCGTGGCGATTCCGTCTTCGATGCTCTTGGAGCTTTCGACGACCCTGATTCCCTGCTGGTAGGCCAGCATGGCTGTCTCGATCTGGTCGTCTTCGGTGACGAAGTCGCGCACGGTCGTGCTCGACGTGATCGCCAGCCCGTTGATGCGCTCAGCCAGCTTGCGTCGCGCGTCCAACTCCGCGGCCCGGTAGGCCATCAGCTTCGCCTGGGCGGCGCTGCTGGCGTCGTCGCCCACGGCGCCCTGTCCGGTGGCGCTGAGCGTGGTGGTCGCCCATTCGGGCACGTTGGAGGCCACCCCGATGGTCTGCTGCTCGACGACGGTGACCGTCTTCTTGAGGTACTTCTCCGGCGGACAGCCGAACCCGGTTTCGGTGATGACCCGATCCTTGACCGAGAGCATGGCCTGCTCGATCGCCTTGACTTTCATCATGTCGCCCTTCAGGTGCGTCTGAGTGAGGCTCTTGAGCTGGGCGAGCACGGTGCGCAGCTTGACGGCCATCTCGACCTCGACGATCAACTCATCGTCGTGGTACCGCATGCCCACTTCCTTCGCTCCGCGGAGGAAGGTTTGCATGCCCATGCGGATCTCGTCGCTCTCGGTGACGAAGTCCCGTACGGTGGTCTTGGAGGAGATGTGCACGCCCTTGATGCGTTCAGCCAATCGGCGCATCGCCACCACGCGGGCGGCGCGCTCGGCCATCAGGCGTCCTCGGGCGCTGCAGCGGGCCATCCAGAACGCCCGGGCGTCGGCCGACAGCTTGGAGAGCTTCATGTTTCCGCCGTTGACTTCCACCAGGGGCTCTTCGACGAACTCCTCGCGCGGCGCGCCGGACCCGGTTTCTTTGATGATGGTGATCTTGTTGTGGACGGTGAGCTCTTCGAGATGCTTGATTTTGATCTTATCGCCCTTGTACAGCTCCTTGTGGAACTGCTTGAGCGTGCCCACCAGCTGCGAGAGTTTCACTTCCATACTGACGGTGCAGGTCCCGTCGACGTCCCATTCCTTGTCGGTTTCCTTCATGCCGCTGAGGAAAGACTTCATCGCGGTCTGGATCGTGTCGCTTTCGGTGACGAAATCCTTGACGGTCGTGTTGGAGGAAATCGCCAGGCCGTTGATTCGCTCCGCCAGCTTGCGGATGGCGTCGGCCCGGGCGGCGCGGTACGCCAAAAGCTTGTTCTGGGCCTTCTTCTGGTCCGAGACGGCGTCGCCGTCGGCCGGTACGATGACGGCCAGGAGGACCGCCGAGCAGAGCGCGATCGCTGCCCATTTTGTCGCTGCACGCATGATTCGCTTCCTTTCTTGTGTCTGTTGAGTTGCACCCGGCACACCGCCGGGGGCGGTCAGATTCTCCGATGTCGCGAGCGTCCAGGAAACCGCTGCGCTGCCTCCTGCCGTTCAGACTCCTGATAAAGCGTGAGGTTAGTATCCGATACAACCGGACAGGCAGGCAAACGCAGGTCTTGGTTCCTGCAGTGTTTCTACGCATCCTGTCGGCGATTCCGGGGCGCCGAAAACAGTCCTTTCACGAAAACAGGCGGGCAGATGATACGCTTAACTCTTGCTCAGAAATGGCTTACGCAAAAGTTCTTCGCCCCCGGCAAAAAAACACGCTGAACTGCTGTCGTGTGTCTGGCCACGCCGGGCGCCGAGATCGCAGGGGCGAGCGATCTGATTTCCACAGCGTACCCCAGCCCGCCGGCGATTCAAGCGAAATCTCCCCCTCCCGAGAGTCTGCGAGGCTTCCTCCTGGTCCGACCAGTCGGAAGCGGGGGAGGAATCGGCCAGGACGGGGTTGACTGAACCGCCGTTTCCCATAGGATCAACTCTGCCGGGAGGCTTGCCAGTGCCAACCACCTCGGCCCGGAGGGGAGGGGCTCTGGTGGTCGGAATTTTGCCTCCCGACCATTGTTGAAAAAGACTTGACAGGTCCGGCGAACCTGTCATAATGCGCGACTCTTTACGAAGAACCCGAAGTCGCAAAGACAGGAATCGCATTAGACAGGAATCGGTTCGATGAAAACCTATATGGCAAAACAGGGCGAGATCGAGGCAAAGTGGCACGTCGTGGACGTGACCGACAAAATCCTCGGCCGCGTCGCTACGAAGATCGCACGGGTGCTCATGGGCAAGCATCGCCCGGAGTACACCCCCAACGTGGACACCGGCGACTTCGTGGTGGTGACCAACGCCGCGAAGATCCGTGTCACCGGCCTGAACAAGCCCGACCAGCGGCAGTTCAAGTCCTACAGCGGCTACCCCGGCGGCCTGCATGAGACGTCCCTGCGGGAGATGCTCCAGAAAGACCCCGAGCGCGTCATCCGCGAAGCCGTCCGACGAATGCTGCCCAAAAGCCGCCTGGGAACCAAGATGCTCCTGAAGCTGAAGGTATATCCCGGCGCCGAACATCCCCACCAGGCACAGCAGCCCGAGACGATCGAGCTTTAACCACAGGCAGGAAACCCACTCATGGCCGAAGAGCAGACAGAACAGGCAACCCCCGAGGCGACCAGCGACGAGCAGGCTCCCCAGACGGAGACCGCCGTCGCCGAAGCGCCCGCCGAAGAAACTCCCCAGACGCAGACCCGTCCGATCAAGCTTCCGACCCCGCCGGCCGACAGGCATTGGTTCTGGGGGACGGGGCGTCGCAAGAAATCCATCGCCCGCGTGCGGATTCGCCCCGGCGACGGGAAGTTCCTCGTGAACAATCGCCAGATGGACGAGTTCTTCACCGAAGAACGCGACCGCAACGACGTGGTCGCCCCGCTGCAGGTCACCAAGATGACCGGCAGTTGGGACGTGCACTGCAACGTCCGAGGCGGAGGATCCACCGGCCAGGCCGGCGCCATCCTGCTGGGCCTTGCCCGCGCGCTGAGCGAAGCGGTCCCCGATATCGAGCATGACCTGCGAGTCCACGGACTGATGACCCGAGACGCCCGCATGAAGGAACGGAAAAAGCCCGGCCAGCCCGGCGCCCGACGTCGCTTCCAGTTCTCCAAGCGGTAACCGCCGAGTCATCGCAACACCCACACACCAAGCCCCGGCCGGTTCGCCCGCGTCGGGGCTTTTTAACAGCCAACGGCCTGCACCCGGTTGCTCGTCGCTGTCCAAGGAAGTCACATGACCCCTACGAACACCACACCCATCAAGATTGTTCTCGTCGGCGGCAGCGGCTACGCGGGCTTCGAGGTCCTGCGTTGGCTGGCCCGTCACCCCAACGCCGAGGTCGTCGGCGTCTTCGGGCCCGAGAGCGAGCTGGGCCCGATGGAAGAGTTCTATCCTCACCTCAGCAAGCAGGTGACTCTCGCCCAGGAGTTGTTCACCGTCGATGCCGTCAAGGCGCTGGATGCCGACCTGGCCATGCTCTGCGTGCCCCACAAGGTGGCCATGAGCTACGTCCCCGCCCTGCGCGATGCGGGGCTGCGCGTGATCGACTGGTCGGCCGACTATCGCATCAAGGACCAGGCCGTCTACGAGCAGTGGTACTGTTCCCACACCGACGCCGACCGCCTCACCGAGGCAGCCTACGGCCTTCCCGAATGGTTCGCCGGTGAGGTCCGCTCGGCCGATCTGGTCGCCAACCCCGGCTGCTACCCGACGTGCGCCGCGATGGCGCTCGCGCCGGCCATCAAGAACGGGTTGATCGAGCCGGGCGGGATCGTCGTCAACGCCATCAGCGGCGTCAGCGGCGCCGGGCGCAAGCCGGGCCTGAAGTTCCATTTCCCCGAGCGGAACGAGAACTTCGAAGCCTACGCCCCCGGCGTGCATCGCCACATGCCCGAAATGGAGCAGACGCTCTCGACGATCGCGGGGACCGACGTGGATCTGCTGTTCGTTCCGCATCTTTCGCCGATGGATCGCGGAATGCTCTGCACCATCTACGCCACCCCGACGCCCGACGGGTCGGCCGAGGCGATCAGCCGGGCCCTCCACGACGCCTACGACGACGCCCCGTTCGTGCGCGTGCGCGACGAGGTCCTCCCGGCCACCAAGTACGTGGTGGACACGAACTTCTGTGACGTCGGCGTGCGGGTCGAGAAAGGCCGGGTCATCCTCATGAGTGCGTTGGATAACCTGCTCAAGGGCGCCTCCACCCAGGCGATCCAGAACATGAACCTCATGTTCGACCTGCCCGAGACGACGGGCCTGTATTGATCCGCCCAGAGGCGCCGGTGGTGGGGATTGTGCGGATTTCATGAAAAGCACTTGCGCGCGGGCGGGCTTCTCGCCGAGAGAAGGTCACGGAGGCTATACTGAAGCAATGATTCCCTCGGACCTCAACATGATGCGTTTTCCCGGCCGATCTCTTTCGCCGGGCATCCCCGGCGAGCAGTACGTCGGCAGCGACGTGCCCGCCGCCCGGGTGGACGCCTTCTTCGACGCCGGCGCGCGCCACGTTTCACAGTTGTGGGATCTTCTCGTCCGGCGGCTCGGCGAGGCCCCCCAGCCCGGGCGCGTGCTGGATTTCGGCTGCGGGGTGGGACGGTTCACCCTCGCCCTCGCCCGACGCTGCCGGGAGGCCATCGGCGTGGACACCTCCGCGGATATCCTGCGACTCGCCCGCGCGCACGCCGAGCAGCGGAAGGTGACCAACGCCACCTTCCTGCATGCCGACCACGACCTGGCCGGTATCGAGGGTGCGTTCGACGTGGTGCACTCCTACACGGTCTTCCAGCACATCCGGCCGGCCGAGGGCCTGTTGCTGTTGGACCGCCTCGTCGAACGTCTCACGCCCGGCGGGTTGGCGTCGATTCATTTCACGCACAGCCGACACAGCCAGGCACTGCGAATCGGCGGGGGCATCCCCCGGATCGCGCCGGGTGGGTCGAGCACCCAACCGAGGGTTTGGCCGATGTTCCACTATCCCGTTGATGACGTATTGGCCGTGTTCGACCGTCGCGGCTGCGACGTGCTCACCAAAGACCCAACCGACCACGCCGGCCACCTGGGCTCGATGCTGATCGCCCGACGCCGCGGGACACCCCGCCCCGTCGATGCCGGTGTCTACCTGTCTTCCGAATCATGATCGACGCAACCGTAGCCATCGTCGGAGCCGGCCCCATCGGTGTGGAGCTCGCCGTCTGCCTTCAGCAGCAGGGGATCTCGACGATCCACTTCGAGGCCGGCCGACTTGGCGAGACCATTGCATCCTGGCCGCCGAAGACACGCTTCCTCTCCGAACCCGAATGGATCCAGATCCCGGGTCTGCCGATCGACTCGGCCCACCAGGAACGCCCCCTCGGGGAGGAATACCTCCGCTATCTGCGCCACGTGGTGAAACGGCACAACCTCGACGTGCGCCTCTTCGAGCCGGTCATCGCCCTCGAGCCCCGCGACGACGGCTGGACCGTCCGAAGTCGGCGCAGCGGGCAGGAGCAATCCTCCGTCGTCCGCTACGTCGTGCTGACGATCGGCGACATGGCCGCCCCCAGACGCCTCGGGGTGGGCGGCGAAGACCTCCCGCACGTGCATCACCGCCTCAAGCGACCCCACGCGTACTTTCGCCGGCGAGTGCTGGTGGTGGGCGGGGCGAACTCGGCCGTCGAGGCAGTGCTGCGCATCCATCGCATCGGCGGCAGCGTTGCCCTCGCCTGCGCCGAAGAACACCTGCCCCTGGAGTTGATCAGCCCGAAGCTCCAGCCCGGCATTTCGGAATTGATCGACTCCAACGCCATCGACTTCCTTCCCTCCCGCGCCGTGACCGAATTCACCCCGACCGGCGCGATTGTAGCCAACTCCCATGGCCGACTGACCGCCGACCCGGACGCGCCGCGCGAGGAGATCCCTGCCGACGTCGTGCTCGTGCAGATCGGCTACGAGGGCGACTTTACGCTGTTCGAGGACGCCGGCGGCAGTTTCGCCACACCGCACGGCCCGCCGTCGCACAACCCCAACACGATGGAAACGAACCTCAACGGGGTCTACGTGGCGGGAACCGCCGTGGGCGGAAAACAGCCCGGACACGAGGAATTCATCCAGACCTCCCACGTCCATGTCTCGCGCATCGTCGTCGACATCCGCCGACGGGAGAGTGAATAGGCCGGGCGTTAAGGCATTTGCTGACGAAGGTGGTAGGATGTAAGATATCGCGGGCGAAAGGCTTGATTCCCGGCGGAGAACTGACATGCAAAGCGATGATCGCCTTGACAGAGCAGTGTCGCTGATCTTCGGGGCCGCCCCGGCCGGTACGCGGGTTATTCTGTTCGGATCCCGCGGCAGGGGCGAGCATCAAGATGACAGCGACTATGACTTCCTGGTCGTTGAGACCGATGTATCCGACCGGTTCGCCGAGATGGCACGCCTCTCGGAGATCCTGGGCGGATCGGGCATCCCCGCCGATGTTGTCGTCGTCAGCAAAGCCATGTTTGACCGGTGGCGGAACGAACCGAACAACGTGGTGTCTCGCGCTGTCCGGGAGGGCACATTCTTTGAACCTGCGGCTTGAGACGGCCAAGCGACTGCTCGCCCGTGCAAGGGATGACCGCTTTGTCGTGGCGTCTCTGGCCGGCGACAGTGCTGCTCCGCTTTGGCCGGTGGGATTCCACGCCCAGCAAGCCATTGAGAAGGCCCTGAAGGCAGTGTTGGCCGCCCGGGGTGTCGAGTATCCTCTCACGCACAACCTGGCGTTGCTCCTTACTGAGCTGACCCAGGCGGGGTGTGGCAACCCTCCCGATGCCTCGCGGTTGCCGGAGTTGACACCCTATGGCGTCGCTTTCCGGTATGGAGACTTAGGCGATTTCGACGAGGTGAGGATGGATCCCGCATGGGCGCTGAGTTGTGTGGATCGGACGATCGTATGGTGTGAGTCGCAGGTGTAGGGAGAGCGAATGAAGCCCGTCGGCCGTAAGCTGTATTCTGCGTTCGGGTCCAGCATGAACCCGGGGCAGATGGCCCGGCGCCTTCGCGACCCCTGGCCGATCGGGCCCGCCATTCTCCTGGACCATCTGCGTATTTTCCCGCTGCATTCCACCCGATGGGGTGGAGGCGTGGCGTCGGTACAGCCGGCTGCGGGACACCGCCTTCACGACGAACTCCACGCACTGCTTGCCCCCGACGCTCTTGAATAGATCATCTTGATGGATCGGACTCGGCCAGGCAGGGGTCGAGAGCCGACTGGCCGAAGGAGACGCCGTCCGTGACCGATCGCACCGCATTCCATCTGAAGCTCGCCGTCCTCGTCGTGTGCGTGGTCGCTTTCGTGCTGGTCCCGTACTTTATCTGGCATGAGCCGATGGACGCCTACTTCGCCTCGCAGGCCTACCAAGACTGGCTGAAATCGGTTCGTCCGTACGCCTGGGCCATCGCCATCGGCCTGCTCGTGGGCGATCTGGTGCTGCCGATTCCCACCACGCCGATCATGGCGACGCTGGGCGTGCTGTAC
Organism: Phycisphaerae bacterium; assembly: GCA_046541875.1. Lineage (GTDB taxonomy): Bacteria > Planctomycetota > Phycisphaerae > SM23-33 > SM23-33 > CAZFPT01. The sequence goes on from JBKHCL010000097.1 coordinate 8,909, forward strand.
GGTGTCCTGCTGGGCGGGCTGATCGGCTCGGCCGGCTCGGTCCTGGCGGGGCTGGTCGCCTACGGCCTGGCGAGGTTGCTCGGTGAACGGGCCTCGCGACTGCTCGCAAGCGAGGAGGAGATGGCCGATCTGCGGGTGTTCTTCGACACGTGGGGAGTCGGCGGGATCATCGCCTCGCGGGCGCTGCCGGTCGTGCCGGAGGTTCTCACGTTCATGGCCGGCCTGGCAAGGATGCGCCTTGGGCGGTTCGTGCCGGCGCTGCTGATCGGCGCGCTGCCGGTGGGGCTGCTGCTGGCGTGGGCAGGGCAGGCGAGCGGAACGTCATCCCGTCTGCTGCTGGTGCTCACCCTCACCCCGGCGGCGCTGTGGTTCGCCTACCTGCTGGGCGTCCGACGCGCACGCATGCGCCGCGCACCAGCCCCCCAGCCTGCACGCGAGCCCGCCGACCCGCTGGATGTCGAGTAAAGCGTTCAGCCGGCGGGTCTACTTCTTCCACTTCTTCTTCGGCCAATGGGCGGGGATGGAGGTTTTGTCCGTCGGGTCGGGCAGGAGCAGCTCGCCCTTGTGGTATTCGCGGACGGCCTTGGCCATCTCGCCATCGAAGTGCCAGAAGACGTAATCCTTATCGCCGGTGTACTCATCGAAGGGGGCGGGCTTGTGCTCCGGATCGGTGATGTCCGCCGAGCTCAGCCAGCCGTCCTCAGCCTTGATCGTCCGACACGTCGCGGGCTTGCTGCCGTCGCGTTTGCCCTTGGGCGCCCGGTACTCGGCGGCCTTGCGGACGAACATCGCCGCCAGCTCGACGTCCCAGTCGCCATGATCGCCGCCGGGCACCACCACCAGGCTCATCAGGTGCTGATGGTCGGTCCGCCAGCGTCGCAGGAGCTGCTCGCGGATCATGACCCACTGCGTCTGTCGGCCGAACTCCGGGCGAATGCCGCCTTCCGGCCCGCACCACTCGAACTCGCCGTTCATCGCGATAAACGGCACGCCGGAGAGCGACTCGTTGGGATCCACGATGTTGTGGTGCATGTTGCCACCGGCCACGTGGACAATGCCCAGCGTCCGACTCGGCGCGGCGTAGCCCACGTTGCGGGCGGCCAACACGCTCGCCGAGAGACCCGCGGGCAGCAGGGCGGCGCCTTTGAGTTCCGGATGGCCGCTCTTCTCGGCGAAGCGGGCGAGCATCGCGTCGAACCGTTTGACCGTCTCATGGCCGTTGTAGGCGTAGTTGGGCACGACGGCCGTCGCGAGCCCGCCCCGGGCGGCGGCTTCCCGGATCAGCGGGTGAGTCGCCATCTTGCTGATCATCGGGTGAGCGACGATCACGCCGCGGACCTGATCGGTGTTCGGCGGAATCCACAGCGTCACGCGGCGCGGCTTGCGGGGCTTGCCCTTGCGCGGAGGCATCTCGACGCTGAGCGTGTATTCCTTCGCGCCGTCCAGCAGGGCGTTTCGCATGGACTTGACCTTCGCGGCGAGCTCATCCTGCCGACTTTGCAGGGCGGATTCCTGCTTCATCAGCTCCCGCGCCAGGGCGCCGTTGGGCTGCAGGTCGGCCAGCACCTTCGCGAGATGGCGCTCGGCGTTTTTCGCCTTTTTGTCGGCGGAGTTGAGCTCTTTGCTCTTTTTGCGGGCGCGGCCATACGCTTTGTAGGCGGCGTCGGCTTTGCGGAAGTCCGGCAGCACCTCGCTGCGCTCCCACAGGGCCCGGCGGATGCCATACAGCGTCCTGCCCAGGTGGCGGTGCTCGCGGCGAAGGCGGGCCAGTTCGGAGACCTCTTCTTTGCTGAGCTTGTCGATGCGTTCGGTCAGTTCGGTCATGCGCCGGTCCATCGTTTTGTATCGCTCGACGGCCTGCTTGCCCATCGGCGAGGCGGTCAGCAGGCCGGTGGCTTTGGCGTCTCGGTCGGCCTGGGCGTCGCGGAGCTTCTGGCGAAGGGGGTCCAGCCCGGCGGCGGTATGGGCGTCGGCCTGGTCGGCCTGGGCGTCGTGCAGGGCGCGTCGCGCGGCGGCCAAGGCGGCGTTGGCGTCCGACGGCGTGCCTTCGCGCAGGACGGCGAGTTCGCTTTCGACGTGTCGGAGGTCCGCCTGGGTGCGGCGGAGCTGGTGGCGGGCTTCCTGGAGACTCTCCCAGGACGGCTCAGCCGCCAACACGAGCGTGCTGGTCAGAACCACGAGTGTGCAGATTATGATGGTTCGCATGGGTCTCTCCGTGCTGGTGGAGTTCTATCGGTCGGCCGACGCGACGCGACGGCTGAAGTTGGAACACGCCGGGTCACCGCCGGTTTCGCCCGGCCCGCCAAACGCCAGGGGTTCAAGATCGTGCTGCTCACGCGGCTGAGTCCGATCTTCCCGTTCAACCTGCTGAACTACGCCTACGGCCTGACGGGCGTGAAGTTCTGGTCGTACGTGCCGGCTTCATGGATCGGCATGTTGCCGGGCACGATCATGTACGTGTATTTCGGCTCGCTGGCCCGCAACGTCGCTGCCGTCGCCACGGGGCGGGAGAAGACCACCATCGACTACGTCTTCTACGGGGTCGGACTGGTCGTGACCGTCGCGGTGGTGGTGCTGGTGACGCGCGTGGCCGGCAATGCCCTGAAAAGCGAACTGCC
>JBKHCL010000098.1:0-11278 GCA_046541875.1 Phycisphaerae bacterium
CATCTGGTCGGCCAGCTTCCGCATGGTCTCGGCAGCCTGCTTGCTGTCGGCAGACGCTTTGGCCAACTGCCCCTCGTCGAGCGACCGCTCCGCCTTCCGCGCGGTTATGGCTGCCTCCGTGGCGGTGTCGTCCTTCGTGGGCGCGTCAGCCTTGGCGTCGTCGGCCAACCGGGCCGCCTCCCGGGCGACCTTCTCCTGTTCCTCGCGGAGGCGTTTCATCTCCTCCTGCTGGGCGGCCCGGACGAGTTCACCCCGCTGCCGGGCGAGCTTCTCGGTCTTCTCGCGGAGGTCCTTCTGCTTCCGGGCGAGGCCCTTCTCACCGTCCTCGGAGAGCTTCTTCTCGGCCGCGGCCTGGTGCTTCCGGGCCTGCTGGAGCTGACCCTTCGTCATCTCGCCGGTCGCCTGACCCATCTCCCGGGCGGCATCGGTGGTCGCCCGGGCCGTCTGCGAAGGAGTCTTCCGGCCTTGCTCGCCTTTCCGACTCTGTTCGCCTTTCCGGGGCTCCTTGCCTGCTGCCGCCTCGGCCTGGTCGGCTTCCTTGTCCATCTGCTCGGCGAGTTTCCGGTGCTCCCGGCCCAGCTGGGCCAATTCCTGCCCGGCGGGTTTCTTCTCCGCCCGGGCGCGCTGGGCGGTTTTCTCCTGGAGCTTTTTGAGCTTCTCGTCCAGTTCTTCGGCGGCATGGGCCTTCTTGAGCTTGTCCCGGGCTTCGCCCTGCTCACTGCCTGCTTCGGCGAGCTCACCGGTTTCGGCCTTCTCGGCGGCTTCGATCGTCTTCCGGGCCGCTTCCCGCAAGGCCCGGGCCCGCTCAGCCGGCGTCCGGGGCAGGCTCTCAGCGGCCTTTCGCAGCAGCTCTTCCCGGAGCTGTTCGTGCTCGCCGGCCAACTCGGCGAGCTCCTTCTTGGTCGGATCCTGCTTGCGTTTGTCGAGTTCGCGCGTCTTGTCCTGCAGCTGTTTCAGCTCGTCCATCAGCTCGGGTTGATCGGCTTTGGCGAGCTGCTTTTCGGCGTCGCGCTGTTGGCGCTCCGCCCGATTGAAATGCTTCTTCTCGGTCTCCTCCAAGGCCTGGCCGACCTTCTCGGCGGCATGGCGAAGAGCGCGGGCTTTGGCTAACTCTTCGCGGATCGGCTCAACAGCCCGTTTGAGCGTTTCCTCCCGCAAGACGTCCTGCTTTTTCTTCAGAGCTTCGCGCTGCTCCTTCGTGTCCGACTTGTCCTGTTTCGCCAACGAGCGAGCCTCCTCGCGGAGAGCTTTCTGCTTCTCGGCCAGGTCGGGCAGGCCTTCGTCGCCCAGCGTCTTCTCCGCGGCTGCCTGGTGCTTGCGGGCTTGGTCCATCTTCCCGCGATCGAGGTCCCTGGAGGCTTTCTCCATCCGCTCGGCGGCGTCCTGCAGCGCCTTGAGACGTTCCTCTCTCGCCTGCTCGACGCGCTGGGCTGCCTTGCGAAGCGTCTCATCCTGCAAGCCCTGCTGCTGGTCGGCGAAGTCGGCCAACTCCTTCTCGATGTCCCGGAGCTTCGCGACAGCTTCGGTATCGCCGGCGACCTCTTCCTGCTGTTTCGCCAGCGACTTGGCCAGTTGCGAGAGGGTCTTCTGGGCCTCGGCCTGTTTGGTGAGCGTCGCCTCCATCGCCCCGGGGATATCGCGGCCGGCGATCATCTCGCCGACGTTCTCGACCAGCTTCTTTTGAGCATCGGCCCATTCCTGCTCGGACATGGAGGGTTTGGCCAAGCTCGCCTGCTCCCGGTCCCCCGGCGGGACGGCGGTGTTGGGGTCCTCCTGCAGTTGCTCCAGGGCATCGGCCAGCGTCTGCTCATCCCGCGCCAGGTCGGTCAGCTCGCGGACATTGATGGCCATCTTCGTCAGGTCTCCCAGCCGCAGGAGCAGATCCTCGACGATCTGGATGGACCGGTCCACGTGGAAGTCCACCTTCTCGGCGTGCGAGGCGCGACCCTTGGCCGACGAGACCAGTCGAATGCGGTCGGCATGGCTGATCGCCACGCGGATGTGCCGATCGGAGAGGCCCTGCAGCGCCGGTCCCAGACCGCTGTAGACCCCGCCGGTAACCTCCGCGACCACCTTGCCCACCGTTCCGTCGGCGTCGGTAAGTCGCGTCTTCACCTCGCCGACGCGCCCCAGCACCTTCGCGGAAGGGTCCTTCAGTCTCGCCAGCGTCTTGGCCAACGGGCGCGACCGCTCGCGTGCCTCCCGCAGGTCCTCCAGCGCCTCCTTGAGCATATCGCGGAGGGTCGCTTCCTCGTGCTTGAGCACCTGCTGGAGGTACGTCTCGGCCTTGTCGCTGAAGCGGATGGTGAACGTGCGGGACTCTCCCACCTGTGGGCCGTCCAGGTCCGCCGGCAGCGAGTCGGCCGCCCGGATGTGCCAAGTCACCTTCCCGCCGCGGAGGTCGAGCTTGGAAAGGTCCAGGATCGTCTCGCGCACCCCCGCCCGCAGCAGTGTTCCGTCGGGGCGTTTGCGCGGGCTCAGGTCGAAGATGGTTTCTCGCCCGCCGGTTTCGGCGACCAACTCGACGGTCTTGAGACCCACGTCGTCGCCCACGGCGTAGCGGATCGCCAGGCGATCGTCCTTCGGCAGCGTGAGGGTTTCCTGCTCGGGGCGAACCACCTGTACGCTGGGCGGCGTGTCGGTCAGCGCCTCGATGCGATAGTCCGTCGGGCGGTTCTCGAAGCCGTGCTCGTCGACCACCTCCAGCCGCCAGGTGCTCTTCATTCCGTCCACCAGCGTGACGGCCGTCTCGACGACGCTTCGCCCATCATCGATCGGCTCGGGCGCAGCGGTCCGGGTCTTACCGGCCACGATAAACCGCGCACTGGTCGGTACGCTGCTGAGCGTCGCCCGAATGGTGACCACCGTCCGCGCCAGGGCACGGATCGTGCCCGGAGCGTTCTGCTCGGTCCGCGTTGCTCGGCGCGTGTAGGAGGGATACTCGTAGCGGATCTGCAGGTTCTCGATGGCCGGGCGACGCACGACGGTGACGTCGTAATAGCGGCTGGGCCCGTCGCCGGCGAACACACGATAGCGGAAGCTCTCGCTGGCCGGCGGACAGGTCAGCGCGAACCGCGGCCATTCGTCGTCACCCTCGCGAACCGAGGACATCGGAAGCACCGTGTCGCTGCCGTCGCCGGTGTCCAATCGCAGTTGGGCGGAGGTCACCGCGCTGTTGCGGACGGTGACTTCCACGCGCAGCCGATCGTCGGCGGTGATCGTCGCGTCCCCGGGAGTGATCGTCAGGTCGGCGGCCCCGATGTGGGCGATGTTGGCGTACGGGGCGATTGCACGGGCCAGCAGTTGGGACGTCTTGTCCGGCCAGAGCAGCATGAGCCCCAACAGCACCACGACCGACCCGACGGCTGACAGAAGGTACGCCCGAAGCGGGCGCAGACTGATCTCGCGTTTGGGCAGGACGCTGGTGACGTCGTTGGCGGCCTCCTGTGCCAGCGCGTGGATCAGCGCCTCCGAACCCCGAAGCTCCGGGGCGTCCCGACTGTCGAGCAGTTCGACGGCCGACGAGATCCGCTCGTGCAGTTCGGGGTGGCGCTGCTCGATGGCCCGGGCGATACCCGCCATCGAAAACGTCCGCGCCAGGGGGCGCACCAGGAACCACCACGCCGACAGCAGGGACACCGACAGCGCCGAAAGCGTCAGCAGCCAGCGCGGCCAGGTCGCGAAAATGGTAACACTCGCGTCAATGGCCATCACCACCAGCAGCGAGAGAACCACCGTCGCCGCCACCGCCAGCGTTCCGCGCACCACGATAACCGCCCGGGCACGGCGGATCAGCTCGCCCAACCGATCGACGATCGGTTTGGGAAGTGCATTGCTCGCATCAGCAGCCAGTCGCATCATGGCAGCCCCACTTTCTTTCGTGTGATCCATTCGGCACCGGTCAGGAGCACCACCCCCACCAGCAGGCCCCAGGAGTCCCAAAGGACGATCTGTTGATGATCTTCGTACACTTCGCTCGGCTCGCCGAGTCGACCGATCAGCTCGCGGGCGTCGGCGACGTCGTACACCGCCCCGCCCGACAGCGCCGCCAACTGCGAGGGAAGCTCGCGCGTGGCGCCCAGTTCCATCTGCTCAGCCGGGACGGCAGGATCCACGGAGAACTGCGTCGAAACGGTCTTGAGGCCTTTCTTCGCCAGCAGCGGTCGTGCGACGTCCGCCTCCAGCTCCACGCGGTACGATCCGCCGGGCAACTCGCCCAGGTCGCCCTCATAGAGACCCACCGACCCCTCGCGCGGGGTCAGCTTCCGACGCAGAACGGCCTCATCCTCACGATAGACCACCGCGTGGACGTCGTCGCTCTGGAGGGGGTTGAATTCTTCGTCGACCAGCTTCGCCCGGACTACCACGTCGTGTCCGGGGCGATAGCGCGTCCGGTCGGTTCCGATCTTCACGTGCGCGGTCCCGCCGGAGAGTTTGTCGGCCGTCGCCCAGCGAATCACCTGGCCCCAGAACTTGTGATGGACCGTGTCGCCGATGCGGTAGCGGAATCGCCACGTCCGGTCGAAGCCCAGAAACAGCACCCGCCCCATTGCCACCTGCTGCTGGACGATCAGGGCGTGCTCACGCTCGAACGCCAGCCGACGCTGCAGCTCCTTCTCGCGGGCCTCGCCCAGCCGGGCCATCGACGTGGTCGCCGAAGCCTTCCGATCCGCCCGTCCCGGCGCGGGGCGGTTCCAGGGCTCGTCGTCGAACTCCAGATGGTCGCCCTTGCGCACGCCCGGACGAGCGTACGCCAGCACCGTCGCCGCCTCCTTCGCCTCGGTGATCGGGTACCGCCAGTACAGCTCGGGAACGGCCTCCCAGGCCTGGCGGTTTTCTTCCGTTGCGACGGCCTGGCTCATCACGACGCTGTTCAGCCCTTCCTGCGTCAGGGCCATGCGGAAGATTGTCTCCGGCGACCTCACCCCGGCGTTGATGGGTGATTCGCGCGGGTCGGGGTTTTTCTCGTCCTTGCCGGACCGCCTGGTGTGGGCGGCGATGAGTTCCTTCTCGGAGGGGAACGTCACCGGCAGCAGGTCGGCCAGCTTCGTCCCGTGATATGCATGAGGCTGGTGGTACTGCCCGGCGATGGCCACCAACGTCCCGCCCCGCGAGGTCACGAACTTATCGAGGATCGCCCGGTGCTCGTCGGTCACCGCGGCGGGGTCCACGTCGCCGAGGATGACCACGTCAAATTTCAGCCAGTCGGCTTCGGTCCTGGGCAGACGCGTCGCTTCGACCTGTCCGTCCTCGGCAGTGACCGACGCGAACACCTCCGGCCGATCCGTCCGACCGGCGACGTTGTCCGGATTCATCAGCACGTACTGCAGCTTGACGGACTTGTCGCGATCGGCAAAGAGGTTTTTGATGTAGCGGAATTCCCAGCGAGGCCGACCTTCGATGAGCAGCACGTGGACGCGGTCTTTGGTCACCGAGATTGTCACGGGGTACTCGTTGTTCTCGGCGGTGATCTCGTCGTCGGCCGCATCGAGGTGGACCACGTACTGTCGCAGGCCTTCCTTGTCGGGCTCGTGGCTGAAGCGGACCTCGCGCCGGAAATCGTCGCTGCCGGTCGGCACGCGGACGGTCTGTTTGTCCACGGTTTTGCCGTCACGTCGGAGGGAGACCTTCACCTCCCGTCCGCCCATGCCGGTGAGCTTCACCTCGGCCCGCACGTGGACTTCGTCTTCCAGGAACACCGTCTCCGGGGCGTCGACGTCGGTGATGGCGCCATCGATCGGCGGGCGATTCGCCCCGAGCACGACGCTGCAGACCGGCGCGCCCAGTTGCCCCAGGCGGCGGGCCAGTGGGGCCGGGTTGTCCGGGCCGGTGTGACGTCCGTCGGTGAGAATCACCACGCCGCTGAGACGCCCGTTGGGCAGCGAGGCGAGTGCTTCGCTCATCGCTTCGGCCAGGTCCGTCGCCTGGTAGTTCGCGTCCAGCGACGACGGGGCGGTGGTCGGCTGCACGCCGGCGGAGGTGCCGTAGTCGTCTCTCATGGACGCCAGCCTCGCCTCGGTGGGCGACTCGGCGAAGCGGATGGCACGCAGCGTGTAGTTGTCCGCCAGCGATTCGTGCAGGCTCTCGCCTCCGTCGGCGGGCGCGTGGAACAGCACGTCCCGCGCCAGTTGCGATCGGCTCCGGGCGCAAACGGCGTTGATCGCGTCGCGCGTCTTGGCGGGCAGACTCGCCAGGAAGCGTTCATCGAGCGTTTCGGAGATCGTCGACGCCGGCGGGGCTGCCTCTCTCGCGGCGGCGGAGACGGAGCGGAGAATCTCTCTCAACCGACCCAGGCGGGCGGCGAGGCGTTTCGTGTCGTCGTCTTCGAGCACGCCGGCCGCCTCGGTCAGCCGATCGCGAACATGCACACTGATGCGGCCTTTGAGGTCGCCCAGGCGGGCGCGGAGTTCGTCGGGTAAGGTTTCGCCGCCGTTGAGCGGAGCCTCGACGCGGGCGGGCAACGCCTTGGCGCGGCCGACGATGTTTTTCACCGCATGGTGCAGTTCGTCGCGGGCCTCGGCGAGTTGTTCTTCGCGCTGGGGGCGTTTAAGTGTCTCGAGCAAGGCGATGCGTTCGCCGACGGCGGCGACCTCCTCGGCGATGGCATCCAGCTCGTGGCGGACGTCATCCAGCAGGTAGGTGCGGTCGGGTGCGTCCACGTCCATCGCCCGCGCCAGCCGCAACTGCGCCGAGGCCGACCGTTGCGGGTCCGCCAATCGCATCGAGGCCGACTCGTCGATCAGGACGGCCACGTAGCGGTCGGTGGTTTCGCGGAGCGTGAACGAATGCACCGGCTGGGTGAGCATCGCCAGCACCACAACCAGCACGGCCACCCGCATCGCCACCAGCGCCAGACCCACCCGACGCGAGACCGTCCGACGTTCCAGCGCGTAGAACCACAGCAGCAGTTCCACGCCCACCCCGGCCGCCAGCGCAATGGGCCAAAGCGGCCAATTCGTCGTCAACGTCAGCGTCCGGTGCAGCCATTGGATCACCAGCAAGGCAGCGATAAACCCGACGGCCGTCCGGATCAGCCCGCGCGCCACGCGGTGTCCGTCCGGCAGGTATCGCTGCAGCAGGCGGTGCGACAGGACCCAAAGTGCGATCGCCGCCAGCGCTGCCGGCGCGATCAGCCAAGTCGGCAGGGCCGATGGAAGCAGGAAATGTGGATCGGGCTGGGCGAGCATCATTGGACGGTCACCTCCTGCCGGTCGGGTGACTCATCGAGCATTTCTTTGGCCCGGGCGCGGAACGTGCGGAGCTTGGACAGTTCGCCCTCGAAGTCGATCTCCGAGGCCGACGCCGTCCGGCGATTCGTGGCGATCCACCGGGTCAGGGCGATCTCGGCGATCAGCACCGCCACCACGGCCAAGGCGAGGTATTTCCACCATTCCTCCCCGGGCACGTCCCCGCTGACCGCGGCGGTGAGTTCGTCGGTGGAGTCGGCCGGCAGCAGACGAACGTTTCCGCCCGAGAGGGCATCGGCGACGGGGCGCATCTGCGCGGGCTCGAAGCGGGTCAGTTCGCTCTCGGCTGCATCGGCAATTACTGCCAGCGGAACGCGGCCGTTGGGGTCGCTGGAAGGCGGCAAGAGGGACGCCAGCTGCGTCGGCGGCGAGATGTGGTACACCCCGGGGCGATCCACGCGTTGCAGCGCCAGCAGGAACTTTCCGTCCTCCTCCCGCCGGATCAGGCGGGCCCCCATCGCCTCGCCTCCCGGACCGGTCACGGGAATGGTCCGATCGGAATTGGCCCAGTCGGCCAACAGTTTGCGCGTCTGGTGACGTTCGTCGACCGGCGGGAACCATTGCGTCCGGGCGATCGGCCGACGCGACAGCGAGCGGGTCGACCATTCCATCAGGCAATACGCACTGCCGCTGCCTTCCCGGAAGTCGGCCCGGAAGGCGTACCGCCGCCCGCGACGCAAACGAAGGGTGAACTCGTCCTCGCTGCCGGTGTAGTCGGGCTGATGAAAGACCACCTCGTCGTCGATCCGGACTTTCAACTCATCGTCCACCTTCACGTGGAAGGTGTACTTGCCCGTCCGCGGGGGAACCAGCCAACCCGTCCAGCGAACCGAAAAATCATCCTTCGGGAGGCCCTTGGGCGAGCCCCCGTCCCAGTCGAAGTGAATCGTCGGATCCGTGCGGGTGTACCTGCGCTTCTTCCAGGCCTTGTCACTGAAGTACTCGGCCTTGAGCCCCACGCCCAGCACCTCACCGGTACCGGCCGACCCCCCAAGCGGGAACGCCACGCGGCGACCCGGCGGGTAGTTCGGCTGGGATGCCCCGGGCGAGGCGAGGTGATAGATCGACTCGTGCATGAGGTAGACGAAACACGCCTTCGAGGCGAGGTTGGTGTCCTGGGGCTGGGGCGAAAACGGCGCCAGCAGCACGCGTCCCTTGCCGAGTGAACGTTCCACCAGCAGCGGCGTACCGTCGTCCAGTCGCCCTGCCACCCGGACGGACGGGTCCTTCGGGTCGGGCTGAATCGGCCAATACGCCCGGACCACGACGTCGCCGCTGCGCTGGGGAGTCAGTTCGCTCAACGCGGGGTGCGAGAACGTCGGGACGGCAAGGCGCGCGGGCCGATCGGCATCGATCCGGCGCTGCTCGGAAAGGCGGGCCGGCAGCATCGCCCGGCCGGCGTCGGTCGCCCAGGCGTTGTAGAATTCCGGCTCGGCCCAGTGCCCGGCGAACACCAGCACGCCCCCGCCCTCCCGCGTGTATTCGGCGAGTTTCTCGGCGAACTCGTCGGGAAGAATCGGCACGTTGGCCAGTACGACCGCGGCGTAGCCGGTCAGGTCGGCGATCTGCCCGACCTCCGCGACCGGGACCACCTCGGGGTCCACGAGATACTCGATGTCCGCCTGCTCGTCCGGCGAGATCGGGGCGTTCGCGTCCGGGGCGAGGGCCTGGGCGATCGCACGGGCCGGGCCGTCGCGGTCGGGGGTGACCGATCCGTCCACGACCAGCACACCCAATCGCGATTTGACCTCCGCGACGAGGTGTGCTTCGTTGTCGGCGGTAAGGTCATCGGCGGCCCGCACGCGGGCACGCAGCACGTGTCGACCCGGCGTGGAGAAGCGATGCGTGAAGGCTGCGACCTCCCCAGCCCCGGGCGGGATCTCCTTGATCTGCGCGACCAGGGGCGGACCATCGTCAATCTGCAACTCGACGCTTTCGGGCGTCATGGGGGCGGTGCCCGTGTTCATCACGCGAACGGTGATCGAGACCGGGCGATCCATGCCGATCACGTCGCGGCTGAGCTTGATCTCACCGGCGGCGAGGTTGTTCCAGGTTTCGGGGGTGGGCAGCGAGCGGCAGACGATTTCCGGCGAGGTGGGCAGCTCCGTCCCGCCCGGGCCGGTGGCCAATAGGCGTCGGGCGACGAATCGCCACGGGTCGCTATCGTCCATCCGCCAGCCGATGGATTGACCATCGGAGATGAGCACCACCTTCTTGCCCGCGTTGGAACCCAACGACAGCGAAGCCGCCGCCTGGGTCATGGCGTCGACGGCCTGCATCGCACCGCCCATCGGTTCCAGATCGTTCAGGGCGGCGAGGATTTCCTCGCGATCGTTGGTGGGCGTGGCGATGATCGGCCTGGGAGCCTGACCGGCCAATACCAGGCTGAACGCATCGGACGGATTGGCGGCAGCCACCACAGCCCGCGCCTCGGCCACCGCGCGGTCGAAGTTCCGCCTGCCATCCACCTCCAGCCCCATCGACGTGGACCCGTCGATAACCAGGGCGATGTCCTTCTGCCCGGCACCGCTGTCCCAGAGGCGATGCTGCAGGATGCTCTCCAGCAGCGACAACGCCCCGGCCAGCAGCAGCAACCCGGTAGCGACGCCCAGGAGGCGATTGCGCACCTTCGGATCGGTCCACATTCCGCCGGCCACCGCGTAGAGCACCACGGCGATGAGCACCGCCGGGATCACCAGCGCCCAAGACACCACCGACCGGGACGGCACGAACGGCCTGGCCAGCGCCAAAGCAAGCAGCGCCAGCAGGAAGCACCGCAGCGCGAGGAGAATGATTTCCTCGATGCGGATGCGCCGGTTCTGCGAGGCCATCGCCTCTTCGAGAAAGCGCATCGCCCCCCACTGCACCACCGTCGCCTTGCGGCGATTCAGCAGGTGAATCACAATCGGGACCGCGACAGCCCCGAGCCCAGCCAACATGGCGAAGTTAAGGAAGGTCAATTGGGGGGTGCCTCGTTGTCGATGGATCTTCTCTCAATTCTCGGGTCCGTCCATCTCTATCTAAGCGATTAGCGACTAGCGACTAGCAACTAGCAACTAGCGACTAGCGACTAGCAACTAGCAACTAGCAACTAGCGACTAGCGACTAATAACTAATAACTAATAACCAGCTGCTTCTCACATTCGTCCCCGCCGCGCGGCGAGGTAGTTGGCCAGGGCTTCGTCGAAGCCGGTGGCGGTGCTCATGGGTACATAGTCAATCGCCATCTGCCCACAGCCCTGCTCCAAGGCGTCCAGGTGCGCCCGGACCCGGTCGAGGTACTCCGCCCGGATCGCCCGCGGGTCCAGTTGCAGGCGGTTGTCGGTTTTCTCCAGATCTTCAAACATGCTCGTGTTGGTGAAGGGGAAGGTCAGTTCTTCCTCAGACATCACGTGCAGAAGCATCACCTCGTGCTTACGGTGTCGGAAGTGGTGCAGCGCCTGCAGCAGCGGGTCCGGGTCGTCGAACAGGTCGGAGATCACAATAATCAGCCCGCGGCGGTGCACCCGCTCGGCGATATCATGGAAGATCGGCGCGAGCGACGTTTCGTCGCCGGCGTCCGTGTCCACCAGTTCGTTGAGGATCGCCGTGAGGTGACTCACTCGGCTGCGGGCGGGAATGTACCGCCGAATGGCTGTATCGAAGGTCACCAGGCCCACCGCGTCCTGTTGGTGCACCAGCAGATACGCCAGACAGGCCGCGAGGTGACGGGCGTACTCGAACTTGCTCATCCGTCGACCGTCCAGTTCGGCGGCCTGCTTGCCGGTGTAGCTCATGGAGCCCGACGCGTCGACCAGGATCGTCGAGCGAAGATTCGTCTCCTCGATGTACTGCTTGATGTAGTAGCGATCGCTCTTGCCGTAGACCCGCCAATCCAGGTCGCGAATATCATCGCCGGGGGTGTACTGGCGGTGCTCGGCGAATTCCACGCTGAAGCCCTTGTACGGGCTGCGATGTCGGCCTGCGACGAACCCCTCGACCACGCCCCGCGCGACGTACTCCAGGCGCGCAATCTTCGCCAGCGCCTCGGG
>JBKHCL010000099.1:0-11240 GCA_046541875.1 Phycisphaerae bacterium
GGGTAATTCCGCCCGCAACAAGTTGCGGGCCCTACGGTTGTAGCACGGCCTTCCAAGCCGTGTTTGCATGGGTCGGAAGCCCATGCAACGAAGCTCCCGTCATTCCGCCTGCCGGCAGGCGGGGCTGCAACAAGTCCCGGGGGCTGCGCTTGGCCACCAGAGGGAGAACGGTTGTTGGATGGACTGCCCCAAAACTCCTGTCCCGCCCGCCGGGAGTTCGGGTTTCGTCACAGCCTTGCGTTCCGGTGACTTCGGGCGTAGACTTCGGGCAACGTTACCCAGCCACCCGGGAGGCGCCATGACGAGACTCCTCAACGCCGAGCAGACCGACGAAGCCATCGACCGTCTTCACCAGGCGGTGGTTGAGGGCCTGCCCAGCGACGTCCGGCAGATCGCCGTGGTGGGCATCCGCACGCGAGGCGAGACCGTCGCCCGCCGGTTGGTGGAACATCTCGGCCGTCGGCATCCGGACCTCTCCATCGACACCGGCGTGCTGGACATCACGTTCTATCGCGACGATCTCTCCCGCCGGCGGGGGTTTCCGCTGGTGCGGGCCACCGAGATCGATTTTGACATTAACGACGCATGGCTGTTGCTGGTGGACGACGTGCTCCAGAGCGGGCGCAGCATTCGGGCGGCGCTGGATGCGCTGCACGATTTCGGACGCCCGCGGGTGATCCGGCTGGCTGTGCTCATCGACCGCGGCGGGCGGGAGCTGCCCATCTCCGCGGATTTCATTGGTCACCGCATGCTCGTCGAGCAAGGCGAGCGGGTGCAGGTAAGACTCGAGGAAAACGATGGCGAAGAAGGCGTCTTCCTCATCAAGAGGGACTAAGCGCGCGGGGCGGAAAGCGGCCTCGTCGCGCTCGGACGGCAAGAAGTCCATCGCCGCCCGCAAGCGAGGCCGACCGAGCCGCGCGCCCGGACCGAAAGCAACACCGCCCGAGAAGTCGAGCGATGAGTTCGTCTGGTCGCGCAAGGACCTGCTCGGGTTGGACGAGCTGTCGGCCGACGAAATCAACTACCTGCTGGACACGGCAGAGAGTTTCCGGGAGGTCTCGACGCGATCCATCAAGAAGGTTCCCGCGCTGCGGGGCAAGGTGGTGGCGTTGCTGTTTTTCGAGAATTCCACGCGGACGCGCATGAGCTTCGAGCTGGCCGCCAGCCGTCTCTCGGCCGATACGCTGGTGTTCACTTCCAGCGGATCGAGCGTCGCCAAGGGCGAGACCACGCTGGACACGGTCCGCAACATTCAGGCGATGGGCGTGGACATCTTCGTAATCCGTCACAGCCAGGCCGGCTCGCCCCAGATGCTCTCGAAGCTGGTGGACGCCTCGATCATCAATGCCGGTGACGGCTCGCACGAGCACCCCACTCAGGCGTTGCTGGATATTTTCACCATCCGCCAGCGGCTCGGCTCGCTGGAGGGCTGCAAGGTGGCCGTCGTGGGCGACATCGCTCATTCGCGGGTGGCCCGCAGCAACATCCTGGGCCTGCAGAAGCTCGGGGCGGAGGTCACGGTCGTCGGCCCGCCGACGCTGGTGCCCTCGGCGATCACGGCGATGGGCTGTGAGATCAGCCACTCGCTCGACGAGGTCCTCCCGAAGATGGACGTGATCAACATGCTCCGGATCCAGTTCGAGCGGTTCGGCAGCAATCTGTTCCCGTCGGTACGGGAGTATTCGCACATCTATGGGATGAACACCGAGCGTCTGGCCCGTTGCAGGGACGACGTGCTGATTATGCATCCCGGACCGATCAACCGCGGCGTGGAGATCACCTCCGAAGTGGCCGACGGGTCCAACAACTGCATCCTCCAGCAGGTCACCAACGGCCTGGCGATCCGCATGGCTGTGCTCTATCTGGTGAGCAACGCACGCACGGAAGACATCCGCTGACGAGAATTCGAAACGAGATCGCAAGATCAGCCGTCA
The DNA here is from genome assembly GCA_046541875.1 of Phycisphaerae bacterium. Classification (GTDB taxonomy): domain Bacteria; phylum Planctomycetota; class Phycisphaerae; order SM23-33; family SM23-33; genus CAZFPT01. Next base: position 1,935 of record JBKHCL010000099.1, read on the forward strand.
CAGCCGCGCAGACGTCGCAGAGCGCAGAGAACACCCAGCCCCGTGCAGAACCCCGCCCCGAAGGGGCGGAAAGGATGTAGCCGGGGGCGTCAGCCCCCGGAATCCGAGCCGATGAATGATCGAGCCCCGAAGGGGCGAAACAACCTACCGAGAAATGCAACTATGACGGACATTCTCATCAGGAACGGGCGGGTGATTGATCCCGCCGGCGGCATCGACGAACGCACCGACGTGGTCATCGACAACGGGACCATCAAGAAGGTCGGCAAGTCCCGCGCCAAGGCGGACACCGTTATCGACGCAGCCGGGATGATCGTATCCCCCGGACTGATCGACATCCACGTCCACTGTCGCGAGCCCGGGCACGAGGAGGAGGAGACCATCGCCACGGCCGCCCAGGCCGCGGTGGCCGGCGGGTTTGCCACCATCTGCGCCATGCCCAACACCCACCCGCCGATGGACGACGAAACGGCGATCCACTACGTCTTGCAGCGCGCCGGCGAAGCCGATCTCGCGCGCGTGCTGCCGATCGGATGCATCACCACCGGGCGGGCGGGCGAGAACCTCGCCGAGATCGGAATGATGCTCGAAGCCGGGGCCGTGGCATTTACCGACGACGGCGACGGGGTCGGCTCGACGTCCGTGATGCAGCGGGCCCTGCAATACGCCCACATGCTGGATGTCCCCATCATGCAGCACTGCCAGGACCCCGACCTGGCCGGGGGGGACATGAACTCCGGTCCGGTCGCGGTTCGGCTCGGGCTCAAGGGCATCGCCGCCAGCGGTGAGGAGATCATGCTCCGGCGCGATCTCGAACTCGTGCGGCGCACCGGCACGCGGTATCACGCCCAGCACATCTCCTCGGCCGGCAGCGTGAAACTGCTCCGCCGCGCCAAGCACGACGGCATGCCCGTGACGGCAGAGGCGACGCCTCACCACCTGCTTTTGACCGACGCCGCCTGCATGAGCTACGACCCGAACTTCAAGATGAACCCGCCGCTGCGATCCAGCGACGACGTGCAGGTCCTGCGCGAGGGCGTTGCCGATGGAACCATCGACGTGCTTGCGACCGACCACGCCCCGCACGCCAAGGAAGAGAAGGAACTGGAGTTCGGGCTGGCCCCGTTCGGGATCATCTCGCTGGAGTGTGCGTTGGGGCTCTACGCCAAGGCACTGATCGACACGGGACTGATGGATTGGCCGGCGATGCTGGCGGCGATGACGTCCAGGCCCGCCGCTATCATCGACCAGCCCACCGGCACGCTGGGCGAGGGCGCCCCCGCCGATGTAACCATCATCGACCCGGACACCGAATGGACCGTCGACGTCGATGCCTTCCACTCCAAGGCCCGAAACTGCCCCTATCACGGCTGGCAGCTCTCGGCGAGGGCGGTGGCGACCATCGTCAACGGCCAGGTCAAATACCGCTTGGGCGGGTAAACCGGCCATGCCGTTTCTCATCGACGCCAACAACCTCATGCACGCCCTGGCGGACGTGGGCTACGCCGTCGAACGGGCGGGCCTGTGCGAACTGCTCACCGCTGCCCTGGGCCCCGACGACCGGGTCGAGGTGGTCTTCGACGGACCCGAGCACACTCCCGAACACACCAGCCACATGGTCTCCCTGGGCGTGGGCGTCCATTACGGACCCGCCGGAACGGCCGACGACGTGATCGAAGATCTCATCGCCGCCGACTCGGCCCCCCGCCGACTGACCGTGGTGAGCACCGACCACCGCATCCGCGCCGCCGCCCGTAGGCGACGATGTAAATCATTCACAAGCGAGGAGTTCTCGCGATTCCTCCGAAGCAGGCTTCAGACTCCCCCGCCGGCGGGCCCCTCAGAGCCGATCGAGAAACGCAAGGGGCTGGACCCCGACCAGACGCGTCGGTGGCTGCGTGAGTTCGGCGTGGATACGGAAAACGGATGCGATTTTTCGTAATTTCACGCTTAAAGCAGATTTAACCACGAAATCTCAAATAGACGGCTTGCTCGTTTTCCGATATAATAGCGGTGTCAAATCTTCGGGGTGTAGTCGGGAAGGGAGTAGACGATGGACTACAGTGGTGAAGACCGTCGGCGGTACAGCAGGCACGATCTGGAGTGCCCGGTTGTGCTGCTTCAGGAAAAATCAGAGGTCCTGGCCAGAACCAAGACCATCAACGTCTCGGATGGCGGCGCGCTGGTGCCCATGTTCGCCTCGGCGATGCCCGAGTGCGGCAAGAAGGTGCACGTGCGATTCTCCGTTCCGCGGTCCACGCCCAACAGCTACATGCTGGAAGGATTCAGCTCCGAGGCGAAGATCGTGCGGCATCACACGGAGGGAGACGACGAGGTCTCCTGTATCGGCCTGGAGTTCGACCCACCGCTGAATCTGGCGATCGAGGTCTGAGCGAAGCGGTCCTGTTTGACATGACGACACAATCCACGCCCGCGGACCACGGTTCGCGGGCTTTTTTCGCGCAGGGATCTTCGGGCCGACTCCCGGAATACGATCAGTGCAGCGCCTTGTCGCCAATGTCCCGCCGCACGTAGCAGCCGTCCCAGTGAATCTGAGCGACCGCCTGATACGCCAGATCGCGGGCGGCCTGCAGCGTATCGCCCAGCGCGGTAACGCCCAAAACGCGCCCGCCGTTGTTGATCAACTGCTCGCCCTTCCTGGCCGTTCCCGCCTGGAAGACCTTCACGTCGTCGCTGATCGCCTCGGCGGCGGAAATGCCTGAAATCGGCCGACCCTTCTCATACGGGCCCGGGTACCCTTCCGAGCTCATCACGACGCACACGCCGGGGCGCGGATCCCACTCCATGGTGCATTCGTCGAGCTTGTGCTCGGCCGTGGCGACCATGAGCTCCACCAGGTCGCTCTTGAGGCGCATCATCAGGGGTTGGCATTCCGGATCGCCGAAGCGGCAGTTGAACTCGATCACCTTCGGGCCGCCGGGGGTGAACATGAGCCCGGCATAGAGCACACCTTCGTAGCGGCCGAAATCGCGGCGCATCGCGTCGACGATGGGCACGAGAATTTCCTGCTCGATGCGGCTCATCTCGTCGTCGCCAATGAACGGGACGGGGCTGTAGGCACCCATTCCGCCGGTATTGAGGCCGGTATCGCCCTCGCCGATGGGCTTGTGGTCCTGCGAGGGTTCCATGGGGTAGATGTTCTTGCCATCGCACAGGGCGAGGATGGAGGCCTCCTGGCCGGTGAGCATCTCCTCGACCACCACGCGCTTGCCGGCTTCGCCGAAGGCCTGCTGGACCATCATCTCTTCCAGCGGCTTGACCGCCTGGTACGGCTCGGGGCAGACGACCACGCCCTTGCCCTTGGCCAGACCTGCCGCCTTGACGGCCACTCCGTGGTCGCGCGAGAGGACGTACTCCTTGGCCGAGACGAAGTCATCAAACGTCCGCGCCTCAGCCGTCGGTACGGAGGCGGCCCGCATGAGGTCCTTGGCGTAGGCCTTGTCGGCCTCGATCTTCGCCCCGTCGGCGGTAGGCCCGAAACAGAGGATCTTCGCGCTGCGGATCGCGTCGCCCAGCCCCTCGGCCAGCGGGTCTTCCGGGCCGACCACCACGAGCTCAACCCCCTGCTGCCTGGCGAAACTCACCACCGCGTCGTGGTCGCCGACGTCCAGGTCCACGCACTCGGCGTACTCGGCGATGCCCGGATTGCCGCCGGCTGCGTAGAGGGTCTCGCACAGGGGAGACTGGGACATCTTCCATGCCAGGGCGTGCTCTCTGCCGCCGCTGCCAATCAGCAGAATCTTCATCGTTCGTGGTCCTCTCGCTGGATGCTATCGATACCGGCGAGAGTCTAGTGCATCGCCGCCGGAGAGTCCAGCGGCCGGCGTGGCGAACAGCGGTACGGAACGATGGCGGGGCTATTCCAGCTCGTGGGCGACGTTCTCGACTTCATCGTCGCTCATTTCGCTGATACCGGGAAAGAGCCTCGTCAGGCGGTCCAGCACGGTCGACTGGATGCGGGCGATGTCCTCGACGGTCGACATCTGGTGCGAGAGGATGTCCCGCGAGGAGATCATCCCTACCGCCCTGCCGTGTTCGATGATCGGCAAATGGCGGATCGCGTGGTGGGCCATCGTCTGCTGGGCCTTGGCGATGGATGTGTCGCGGTCGCAGTGGACCAACTCGGAGGTCATCACCTCGGCAACGGGCGTCTTCCTGGGGTTCAGACCGGCCCCGACGACCTTCACCAGCACGTCCCGCTCCGAGAGGATCCCGGCCAGGTCACCCTCGGTCGTCTCGACGACGACGCATCCCACGCCGTATTGGGCCATTTTCTTGGCTGCCTGCGTGACGGTCTGGTCGACGGTGACGGCGATGACATTATCATGCTTCTTGCGCATGATTCCGCGAATTCGTGGCGTATTGGGCATGGCGTGTAACCTGCGGAAAGACATGGAACCGATCAGCCGACGCGACCCCCGCACCGGCGCCCCGAGACTGTATCGACGCGATCGGCTGGCCACTTTCGTCCGGTTTGGGCGTTTGCCATCGACTGGGGCAGAATCATCGCCCGGATTGGGCAAAACATGCCCTCGCCGAACCCTTATTCCTCGCCTGGGTATCCGTCCAGCAGCGGTCTCCGCTTGGCAAGCAGTTCCGAAAGCCGATCGAGAAGCTGCTTGTGGGTGTCCTGCATGGATCCCTCCCCCACGGCGATCTCGCCCAGGAGGGTCACCATGCAATCGAAATCATGCAGGTCGATCCGCTCGGGGGCGATCTTCTCCTGGCGGTCGGACATGTTGTGGTAGTTGCCCAGCGGCAGACACAGCGCCGCCGCCCGCAGACCCCATACGCACAGCGGAGTGGTCTCGCACGTTCCGCCGGGCATGAGCATTCGCACGAACCGGAAATCGCGGCGTTTCCTGGCCAGTTTGTCAGCCAGGCGCGAGATGTACCCCGTCGCTTCGGGATCGAAGGTCCACGTCCGGTCGCCCACGCGGATGACCACGCCGTCGCCCAGCTTCGCCCCGGGCTGGGCCTTGGACGTCTCCAACCCGATGATGCACCTCTCGGCCGGGAACAGCCCGTCCTCGCAGCCGGCGAGCGTGCCGGCAAACCCGGCCTCCTCCCCGCGCGTGAAGATGCCGATCACGTCGGCGTCCTCCTGACGACGGACCAGCTCATCCATCGCGCACATCACCGCAGCCACCCCGGCCAGGTCGTCCAGCGCCCGGCTGGTGAGGCGCGTCTTGTAAACGCGCATCACCGGGAGGTTCCACATGCCCACCGACCCTTCCGCCACGGCCGCCCCGGCCGGCAGATACAACGATGCGTCGATAAAGCCGCTGTCCTTGTTCCGACGGGCGCTGGTCACCTTCGCCAGTACATCCTCCTCCGGCGTGAAGAACCGGACGCACTCGTCTTTGAACAGTTCCGGCCTGACGCCTCCGCGGAACTCCGCCTTGAGGCGTCGCCCCTTCTGCCGACCGGCGATGAACCCCGGATGATCCATATGGGCCAGGAATGCCCACCGGTGCCCCTTTCCGGGTCGGCCGCGACGGTAGCGAACGTGCAGGTTGCCGGCAGCGTCGCTGGTAATCGCCAGGTCGCGGCGATCCGCCCAGTCACGGATCACGCGCTGGACGCAGCCTTCGGCGAACGGGGCGGTCGGGGCGGAGAGCACATCTCGAAGGATGCGCCGGTGGGTGTCTTTCATTGGCGGGCTCCTGGCGGATCAGATCTTGTCGGCGGCAAGCTGCTTCAGGCGAGGCAGTTGTTGGCGGAGTTCCTGGGCGGCGGCTGTATCCGGATGGTCGCGGATGACCTCCCGGGCGAGTTCGATCGCCTCGGAGAACCGCCGGCGCTCGATGTAGTCGCGGATCCGGTCGCGATACGCCCGGACCTCCTCGATACGGGCGTTCTCTCTGAGCGTATCCATCTGCACGCCGACCAACTCGGCCTCCGGCGCGTCGGGGTAGGCCTCCAGGAACTCCTCGGCCGCCTGCACCGCCTTGCCCCACCGGCGGGCGGTGACGAGTTTCTCGACCTGGCCGTACAGCCGCGAGCGGCGCTCGTCGCGGTAGGCGTCGTGCTCGCGCTGCACCCGATCCACCAGCGCCTGGGCGCCCTTCGCGTCGGGGTGGGCGTCCCGCAGGCGACGGGCAGCCTCCAGGGCCTGCTCGAATCGACTGACGGCCATCAGGTCTTCCACGCGCTGCACGGCGTTGGAGAACTGCTCGCCCTCGGCCTGGTTGCGGGCCTCCTCCAGCTCCGCCAAGAGAGACTCGACCTCCCCCCCGCCGGGCTGCTCCCGGGCCAATTCATCCAGAACGTGCCGGGCCTGGGCGAAGTCCTGCTGCTCCATCGCCTCGCGGATCTGCGAGCGGTACTGCTCGATGCGTTCGCTTTGCCGCTGGGTGCGGCGTTGCTGCAACTCCTCGGGCGAGAGCATAACGGTGGATTCGATCTCGTCGATGCGCGTCATCAGCTGTTCGATCCGCTCGGAGAGGTTCAGGATCGCCTGGTGCTCGTGCTGCAGCGTCGCCGTCATGACCGGCCAATGCAGTTGGGAATGATCGGCATCCTCCTCGCCATCGGGGGGCGGGTTTGCCGGCCCGACGGGTGGTGCGAGCCGCTTCCAGAACACCGGGCGTGTGATCAGCCAGGCCAGTCCGCACAGCAGTCCGCAGCCTCCCAGCCCCCCGGCCATGGTAAGGCAGCCCAGCAGCACTCCCGACACCGATCCGATCCGGGCGGATTGCGTGATGATCAACCCGCCGTAGATCACGCTCGACGTCGCCAGGACGATACCGGCCATGATGAGCAACGAAGCCGACAGCGCGGGCGGGCGGACCTGCTCGGACGTGGAATACGGTGCAGGGGTCATGCTCTCCTTCGCTCGATACGTTCGGCCGGCGGCGGACAACTTCCGGCGATCAACCGGGGAGCGATTGACGGCTTCGCCCGGCTGAACGTATAATACACGTACCATGAAACGCATGACAACCTTCCGTCGTTCCGGTCACAGCCGTCGCGGTGGCTTCTCGCTGGTGGAGCTGCTGTTCGTGATCGGCATCATCGCCCTTCTGGTGGGCATCCTCGTTCCCTCCCTCCAGCAGGTTCGCCGGCAGGCCCTTCGGCTGCGGTGCGGCTCGAACGTCCGCGAGATCGCCAAGGCCTGCAAGTCGTACATGATGGAGGCCCGCATGCATCGCGAGAACGTCGGCGGACAGATGCCCTGCGGCGAGGCCGACGCCGCACCGTTCGATCCCGGTTACGGCAATGTCATGGGTCTGCGCCTGCTGCTGCGGTACCAGTTCGTCAGCCCCTCGGCGCTGGTGTGCCCCACAGCCGCCCGCGAACTGGACCATACCGAGGCGAAGATGGAAAAACAGGACGGACAGATCGTGCTCGCCAACGACAGCTTCGTCAACGGCGCCGGGCAGACCACCTGCTCCTACGGGTATCTCTCGATGATGGCCCGTGATAAGGACGCCCGGAAGATCCGCCGAAGGTCTACCATCCACCAGTTGCCCTCCAGCATGGTCGTCGTGGGCGACAGCAACCCCCGCGTGGACTGGAATGGGACGATCGGAAGCAACAAGGAGGAGAACTCCGAGAACCACCGCGGGCTCGGCCAAAACGTCGGCCTGCTGAATGAGTCGGTGGAATGGATCGACTCGCCGACAAAGCTCGGCGATGATATCTACTCCTCGTCGGGCGGGTCCCGCTCGTTCCACCGCGAGACCGTCGAAGACGTCCTGCTGATTCCGTAGATCCACCGGCTCCCCCCGGAAGCATCACCGGCGTCACCCCGGGGGACACCCTTGTCTGCGCGAATTCGGAAATCCGGGAATAGCTTGCAACGCAAAACACTATTTCTCGTAATCCTTGGGATACTCGCCTGAAAATCCGCTATTGCTTTGAAAACATTGCATTTGTGGAATTTCTCTTCAACTGAAATCGGCCGATCGCCGATGAAAAACGCAGAACGGGTTGCTGAAGGAAACAGAGCAACCCCGATCGCTCGCTCGCGATCCCCGAGGTCTGGAAACGGCCTTCTTTGCAGCACGGCAGCAGTATCTCTGTGCGGACCCCGAGCGCGCGATCCGAACCAGGACCCCCCGAAGTAGGATCGGTCCCCCCCCACCGGTCCTATGCACTGCAGGCGGTGCCTGTCGTCCCCCCGCGGCAGGCCCGCCATCTTTTTGCGCGCATGGAAATCGGCTGGGCCGGTATCGGCCGACGGAGATTCCAAGGGTGGGCGGCTCTACCGCGCGCCGGCGATGGCTGAGGCGATCGGCCGAAGGATGTTCGGAATCACCATCGCGCAGACCAGTTCTTCGCACTGGCTGCACTGATCGCCGATCGCTTCCACGAAAGACAGCACCTTGCCCGGGGCCGGGTACTGTCGAACCGTGAAATAGACGCTGATGGGATCTTCGCTGTAGCTGGACGTTCGCACCTGATAGCTGTTGGACCGGGTTTCCACCGCCAGGCGGGCCTGGACATAGCAGTCCTCGTCCAGGGCGATCACCACGCCGGGCTCGCACTCCAACGGCTGAGCGCTGTCATCCAGGAGGAACGCCCCCAGCGGCGAGCCGCCCAGCAGCGCCTGGGAGACGATCCGGTCGCGGTTGCCCTGGTAGTCCAGGTTGAACCCGAACACCACGTCCAGGGAGTCCACGTCCAGCGGGCTGCAGCCGAGGAAGTACACGCTGCGGTCCAGCAGCCAATGGTGCATCCGGTAGGCCGTCGCGGCGTCGGGCGGGTTGAAAAAGCCGGCCGACAGGCGGTTCTCGTGGAGTTCCATCCACGGGTAGGACCCGCTTTCGCGGTCGCCCTCGAGCACGAACTCCCCGCCTGGCTCGCGCTGATAGAAGCTGCCCATCGCGGGGAATTCCCGCTGGACCGCCTCGAAGAAGTGCAGAACCGTCTCGCGGTTGGTCGGCAGCGCGAGGGTCGTCTGCAGCGTCATGTTCACGAAGAAATCGTCGGCAACCGTATTGAAATCGGCACACATGCTATCCACTCCCGGCCGGGGGCGTCCGCCCGGCCAATCAAACATCGCATCATACGCCCCAACCCCCGACAACGCAACCTCGTGAACGCAACACACAACCCCCGGTGGGGGACATGACATTGGGGCAGGGCGGTCTGTGGTTCGTTTCGCTTCACCCTGCTTGTTCCCCCGTTCAGTCATGCTCTGCACCGATCAGCCCAGCCATTTCTGAGACTCGGGACGGATGCTCGATCAGCGAAGGGATCCCCCGCCCCAACGGGGCGGAAAAAATGTAGCCGGGCGGCGTAAGCCCCCGGTAACAGACGCTCATCAACAGAGAAGCC
>JBKHCL010000100.1:0-11231 GCA_046541875.1 Phycisphaerae bacterium
TGTGCTTTCGCATGCCACAAAAGACCCTCTCAGGAAGCCCCCACCGTAAGGTAGGGGATAGAACGCGCACAACCGTTTTCAGGAGTCATTCCGCCCGCAACAAGTTGCGGGCCCTACGGTTGTGCTTTCGCATGCCACAAAAGACCCTCTCAGGAAGCCCCCACCGTAAGGTGGGGGATAGAATGCCCTCCGTAGCACTGCCTTCCAGGCCGTGTAACCATGGGCTGGAAGCTCATGCTACCAAAAGACCCGTCCGGCTCAGGCCCGGTGGAAATGCACGCCGACGGCGATGTGGCCGGAAGAGAGCAGCGTGTTTCGATCCACGCGAACCACGGTGGCGTTGACGTCCCGCCCCGCGAAGTCCGGGACCTCCGAGATCGGCACGTGGCCCAGGTTGAGCTTGATTGTCTGCCCCGTGTGGACCGGTGCGGTGGCGGGCACGTACATCAGCATCCCGCCCCCCGAGAGGTCCACGCTCCGCCCGGGGAAATCCCGACGCGACTGGGCGTGATGAAACTGTACACTCGTTGCCAGCGGAAACCGCTGGTGTGCCCGTCGATCCTTCGCTGATGCGTCGCTCATAATTGTCTCCGCAGATGCCCCGAAGATACCTCCCTGTATATCGGAAGCACGCCGACGGGGATTTTACCCCACCGGAATTTCAGGAACAACGATTCTCCAGGCCGACGCTCTCGCCCGTCGGCGACAAACGCCCTTGGACTCAGCGCTGCGGATCGGTATAAAGAAAGCATCCCATGCAAACACGACCCAACACACAACGTGCTTTGAAACACACACTTAAGATCGGCCCGTCGGAGCGACCCCTCCGCCCCGCTGCCTTGGTTGGGGTCGCGCTGCTGTGGATCGTCCTGCAGACCGCCCCGGCCGGGGCGGACCAAAGCCCACCGCTTGCCCGGCAGGTGGATTCCCTCATTCAGCTCCATGCCGACCGATTCGCCGACGATCTGGGCGTTTGCGTGATCGACCTCAACTCGGGCAGGACTTTGGCGTCTCATCGACCCGACGTGAAACGCATCCCCGCCAGCAACCAGAAGCTGCTGACTTCCGCGGTGGCGCTGGAACGTCTCGGGGCGGATTTCCGCTTCGTGACGGCGATGTACGCCGCTCCCGGCAAAGACGGCAAGACGGATCTGATCCTCGCGGGAACGGGCGACCCGCTTCTGGGCGATCCGCGAATCGCAGCCGCCAATAGGCGAAGCATCTACGCCGAGCTGGACGCCTGGTGCGCCAAGGCAAAGAAATCCCTGAACGGCTCGGCCGTCGGCGATCTGAAGCTGGTCATCCGCCGCCGACCCGAGAAATATCGCCACCCGGATTGGCCGGCGAATCAGGCGACGCGGTGGTACTGCGCGCCGGTTGCGTCGCTGAACTTCCACGACAACTGCCTCGACGTGACCTGGCCGAAAGACAAGGACGGCCAAATCGCGCCGGCTGTCGCACCCGTAAGCCGATTCCTGACGCTCGTGGATCGTACGAAACGCACCGGCAAGCGGTCGGCCTGGTGGGCATCGCTGACCGGGGCCGACGGCGTGGTGACCTTCCGCGGGCGCGTTCTCAAGCCCACCTCGCACCCGATCCCCGTCGCCGTCAATCGCCCGCCGCTGCTGCTGGGACGCGTGCTCGCCGACCGCCTCGCCCGGGCCAAACTGCCCGTAACCGGATCGCTGGACCGGATCTCGCTGGCCGACGTACCGCGAGAAAGACTTACGCTGATCGCCCGCAGCGCGACGCCGCTGAAGGCTGTCCTTCGTCGCGCGAACAAACGCAGCCTCAACATGGCAGCCGAGGCGATGCTGCTGCGCGCCGGCGACTGGACGTGGACCGGCAGCGCCAAACTGGCCACGCGAACGCTGAGACGCACCTTCGGGTTGGACGCCAACGCCTTGGCCGTCTCCGACGGCAGCGGGATGTCGCGAAAGAACCGCATCACCCCCCGTGCGATGACGACGCTCCTGCGAGCGGCGCTCAAGCACAAGGGCGGGTCGCTCCTGCTGGATTCACTGCCGCAAAGCGGGGAAAAGGACGCCTCGTTGCAGCGTCGATTGGCCACCAAACCCTACGCCGGCCGGGTCGCTGCCAAGACCGGTACGTTGACCGGCGTGTGGGGCCTCAGCGGGTACGTCCTCGACCGCAAACACCGCCCTGCCGTGGCGTTTTCGGTGCTGGTCAATGGCGGGTCTTCCGGTCCGGCGAAGCAGTTGGCCGACGCCGTCGCCGCCCTGGCGGTCGACTACGTGGACGGTAAGTGAGTGGACTTACGCGGGCCCTGCCGCGGACACGAAGGCCCGGCTATTGGTGGATGCGATCGTCGACGAGAATCGCCTGACGGACGGGGGCTACCTCGTGCACCCGGAAGAGGGTTGCCCCGGATCGACGGGCGGCCAGGCAGGCGGCGATGGTTCCCCCGACGCGCCGGGTGGCGTCGGGTTCGTCGGCAATCTCCCCGATGAATCGCTTGCGTGACGGGCCGATGAGCACCGCGCAGCCGAGCGTTTTCAGGGCCTCCACGCCCCGGGTGAGCAGCGTGAGGTTGTGCTCCAGCCGCTTCCCGAACCCGATGCCGGGATCGAGGATGCACTTCTCCGGCGGAATGCCGGCCTCGGCGGCCGACGCGAGGCGTTCCTCCAGGTGGTCGCGGACTTCCGCAACGACGTCGTCGTAGTGAGGGGATTGCTGCATGGACTTGGGCTGGCCGAGCATGTGCATCAGAACGATGGGCACGCCGCGCCGCCCGACCAGCGGCAGGAGGTCCGGATCGTCGCGGCCGGCGGAAACGTCGTTTACCAGGCTCGCCCCGTGGTCCAGCGCCCACCGGGCCACCTCCGCGCAGGTGGTGTCGATGCTCACGATCGCCCCGGTCGAGATGGCGGCCGGCAGTGTCTCTTTCAGCCGTTGGATCTGGGTATCCGCAGGGACGCGCTCCGACCCCGGCCGGGTGGACTCGGCGCCGATGTCCAGAATCTCGGCCCCGTCCTCGACCAGCCGCTGGGCTTGCCGCAAAGCGGATGCAGGGTCGACGAAGGCGCCGCCGTCGGAGAAACTGTCCGGGGTGACGTTGAGGATGCCCATCACCACCGGCGGTGCGGAGGGATCGGGCGTGAGGATATCGTCCATCGCACGTGTCATGGTCGGCTGCGATCGATCAGCTTGGCTGGGGTGCGGGTCCCAGGCCCGGGGCGGTGGGCGGCTCGGGCTCGGCGTTGCCCGGTGAGGCGGCGTCCTTCTGTGAGTCGCCCACCCTGGCGTGCTCGGCTGCGATGAGATCCTGCACCGTGGGTTTGTCCAGCGTCTTTCCATCCACGATCGCCTGGACCTCGTCGGCGGAGAGCGTCTCGTATTTCATCAACGCCTCGGCCACCCGCTGGACGGCCTGGCGGTTGGCTTCCACGATGTCTTTGGCGGCGGAGAATGCTCCGTCGATGAGATTGCGAATTTCGTCGTCGACGATCTCCGCGGTGCGGTCGGAATACTCCTTGCCGCCCAGATCGATGTGCGAGTTGTTGTCTTCCTTGTTGTAGTTCACCGGTCCGAGCTTGGGACTCATGCCCCAATCGAGCACCATTTTGCGGGCCACTTCGGTCGCCTGGGCAATGTCGTTCTGCGCCCCGGAGTTGACGTCGTGGACGAACATCTCCTCGGCGATGCGCCCGGCGAAGCAGACCTTCATGAAGTCGGTGCAGAAGTTCCGCGAATAGAAGTAGCGGTCCTTCTCGGGCAGCGAGAACGTCGCCCCGCCCATGGGCCCGCGGGGGATGATCGAGACCTTGTGCAGCGGATCGGAGTACTCGGTGAGCAGTTGTACCACGGCGTGTCCGGCTTCGTGGTAGGCGGTGGACTCCTTTTCCTTCTCGTCGATCACGCGGGACTTCTTGCTGCGGCCCCAGCGGACCTTGTCGCGAGCTTCCTCCAGGTCGCCCTGGTCGATGAAGTCCTTGCCGGCCATCGTCGCGGCGATGGCGGCTTCGTTGACGATGGCTTCCAGGTCGGCACCGGAGAACATCGCCGTTCCGCGCGCCAAACGCTCGGGGTCCACGTCCGGGCCGGTCTTGACCTTTTCCATGTAGATGGTCAGGATGTCCAGCCGACCCTTGAGGTCCGGCAGGGGGACGCGGATCTGGCGGTCGAATCGCCCGGGGCGCGTCAAGGCAGGGTCCAACACGTCGGGGCGGTTGGTCGCCGCGATGACGATGACCTGGTCGGACGAATCGAACCCGTCCATTTCCACGAGAATCGCGTTGAGTGTCTGGGAGGTTTCCTGTCCGCCGCCGCCGGGCGACTCGTGCGTTCGCCTTCGACCGACCGCGTCGATTTCGTCCAGGAAGATGATGCACGGGGACGATTCCTTCGCCTGGCGGAACAGGTCGCGCACGCGGGAAGCACCCACGCCCACGAACATTTCCACGAAGTCACTGCCCGAGATGCTGAAAAACGGGACTTCCGCCTCTCCGGCGATCGCCTTGGCCAGCAGCGTTTTGCCGCAACCCGGCTCGCCCGCCAGCAGCACGCCGCGCGGAACGCGCCCGCCGATGCGGGCGAACCGTCGGGGGTTCTTGAGGAACTCGATGATCTCGGAGACTTCCTCCTTGGCCTCCTCGATCCCGGCGACGTCTTCGAAGGTGACCTTGACGTGCTCTTTGTTGAGGATGCGGTGCTTGGACCGCCCGAAATTTCCGAACGCCCCGCCGCCGGCTCCGCTTCCGATCCGACGCAGCAGGAAGAACCACAGCGCGAACAGTCCCAGCCCGAGAATCAGCAGGTGCGGCAGGATCGAGCTCCACCAGCCGGCCGGTTCGTATTTGACCTTCGCCCGGTTGCCCAGGGCCTTGTCCAGTTCTTCCTGGAAGCCCTCGTGCGTTTTGTATTCGTAGGGGACGTAGAACTTCCGCGACTCGTCGGGTTTCAGGCCCGGGAGGTCCTCACGGAAGGTTCCGCGGATTTCGGTATCCGTCACCACGACGGTTCCGACGATATCGCCGGTGGTCCTGGTGTTCCGGGCGTGGGTCCAGAACTCACTGGCTGTGATTTCCCGGCGGTCGCCGAACCCCTGATTGTAGAGGGACACCAGCAGCAGCGCCAGACCGATCACCAGTACCCAGAACATCAACGGTCGGCCGAACCGTCCGGGGGGCTGAGGGCCTTGGGGGGACGGTTTGTTCGGATTCGGATTCGGATCGCTCATACACTTCTCGTCTCGATAGACAACGGCGGCCCACCAACGGGCCGCTCGAACTCCCGGTCCCTATCGGAACCGGGCACGACGTACATTTTATACGTTCTTACCGCCCGATGGGTCGCGAACTGGCCTGTTTTTCGCCGTCGGCGCCGCCATCTTCCGCCTCGGGCGACCAGTCGCGCTCCATGTAGCCAACGATTCGCTCGGCCAATCGGTTCACCACGTCTTCGCTGCCCTGGAAGAAATCCTCGTTCAGCGGGGCATGCGTCACGTACGTCCCCGAGACGATCACGTTGCTGTGCTCGGCGAGCATCTTGCCGGTTCGCTGGTCCTTCCACTGGAAGGACACCTTCAACAACAGCTCTTTGAACCGGGGCTGACCGCTGTCCGGGTCGTACTGGGGGACCCGCTGGGGCACCACGTCGATGCTGCCGGTGAGAATCGTATCCGCCTGGTTCTTCGGGGCGATCCGGTAAGGCGTGAGGTTGATGCGTTTGATGATCGCCTCGGTCGCGCGGGTTTCCAGCTCCCGCCGGTAGACCATTCGGCCTCGGGTGAACATATCCACCGCCACCGTGTCCACGTCGTCGCGGTAGAGATTGCCCACCTGGTACCCGCACCCCGCCGATGAGAGCAGCAAGGCACCCATGACGGCTGTGAGCAGTCCATTGCGAAGGTTCATTGGTTCTCCTTCTCGTCCTTGTCGGGCACCAGCGTTTCGAGCTTCGTGGGTTTCCCCCCGCCGTCGGTCTTGCCGGCGCGTTTGGTCGCCCGTTGGGCCTGCCTGAGATTCCGACCTGCCCGGGCGCTCCAGCGTGAGGTGGGGTATTTCTCCACGATCATCCGATAGTAATACACCGCCGCCTTGGGGCGGTCCACCCGCTCGTAGAAGGCGGCTGTGTTCCAGAGCTTGCCCGCCAGTTGATCCTCGATCTTCCCGAGCGTCTCGGACACCTTGAGCTTCGCCGCGCGCTTGGGGAATCGCTCGGCGAAGACGGTGTACCGCTGCTTGGCCGAGCGGAGGGACGCGTCATCATACTTCGGCCCGCGGTATTGCAGGTGGCTGGCGCGGGCGGCCTGGAGCATCGCATAGTCGGCTTTGCGACTCTTGCCGTAGATCCGCAGGAACTGGTCGTACATCGCGACGGCTTCGGCGTAATCGCGCTGATCGAAGTGCCAATCGCCCATCCGCAGCAGGGCCTTGCGGGCGATGGCGGTTCCGGGCGAGGTCTCGACGATCCGGGTGAGCATCTCCAGGGCGTCCTCGGTGGCGTCCACGCGGAACAGCACCCACATCCGCTTCTTTCGACCTTTGAGGAAGGCGTCGGCGATCTCGTACTCGCGTTTCAGCGCGCGGGAATAAAACCGTCCGTCGGGGTATTCGTTGACCTGCCGCTGAAACCACTCGTAGGCGTCGATGTAGTGACCTCGCTGCATCTGGGCCTCGCCGGCAAGCAGGAGCACCTCTTCCCGCAGCGGGGTCTTGGGGTACGTATCGAGAAATTCCTCCGCCGCGTCCAGCGCATCGTCCGGCTCGTCGTCGGCCAGTGCCTTACGGATGACCATCAGTTCACCGGCCGGGGTGCCCTTTTTCGCTTCGGGCGTCCGGACCCATCCGTCCTTGAATTCCATGTCGCCCTGGCCGAGAAGCCCGCCGGCAGGCAGACCCATCAGAAACACAACGGCCACGGCGATCAGACGATTCGGTGTCATGACTTGATCCTTGTGAGCTCGCGTTCGGGCGGGGCGTGTCCCCCAGCCGCTCGTTTCGGGATTATACCGCACCCCACGCACCGATCAACCCGCATCATCGTGGCGAACCACTTGATCGATCGTGTAGACGTACCAGCGGGCCTTGGGCGATTGCCCTCGCCTGGGCTGGCGTTCGAAGTAAATCGTCAGGACCAGTTCCCTCGGTCGATCGGACCGGCCGGGCGAGGCCGAGACGTATTGGCCCTCTTGGTCGCTCACGTGGACCTGGTAGTAATGTCGCCGCAGATATTTCTCCGCGCTGCCGTTGCGGCAGTGACCGGAGGTGGTCCACTTCCGCAGGACCCCTCGCAGCAGCCAACGATCTCCCCGCCAGGTGAACCGCCCGGGCACCGCCGGTTCACCCGGAGGCGACGCCGAGGCAAGCCCCGCGCCCTGGTCAGGCGTGAGCGGTTCGCTGACGAACTCGCAGGTATCCCGGCCGGTCGATCTGGCGAATCGATCCATGTCGCCTATCGTAGTGCCCCGCCGCCCCCAAGACAACCATGCGTAGTGGATTCGATCTTGCTTGCCGCCTTGTGCAGCGACGCCTAGACTGTGCTGCAGCGTCGCTGCAATCGCAACGTTCATCCGGAGTACCGATTGACGGTCGCACTGTCCAACCTGACCTGCCTGGCGGCCAATGAGGTCGATCCGAACGTCCAACTCGCCTTTGAGAGGTCGCTCACGCTGGCGTCGATCATCGCAGCCGTCATCGTGCTGGCGTTGGCGGCGGTGCTTCTGTGGGCGTACCTGCGCGAGCGCGGGCGTCGCCGACGGGCCCGGCAGTCCAACGCCGAAATCGCTTCCGACGAGGGCTAGACAGCCAGGAAACGCCTCAACAACCGTCGTAAGAGTCGCCTGCTCGACGCGATCGGCACGCTCCTGCCTGCGGAGTTTCACAGCCGAAGCGACTATCCCGGAACGGGCATCGGCCTGGCGATCCGCCCGATCAACCGATGACGTAGCGTGCGGTTCGCAGGCGTCGGCCCAGTTGTTCGGTGAGGTGGTACTCCAGCAGGCGATTCACGGCGCGGGCCTGGTCGTCGGGGAGGGAGGCCCGCTGGGCGCCGCCGGCAGGTCGACGCCCCTGGACCGACCGCATGGTAACCAGCCCCTGCCGCGTGGCTGGGTCGATTCGGAATTTCTCCACCGACGCGCCTTGGCATGCTTCGCACAGCAGCCCGCCCTGGCGCGAGGAGAACGTTCCTCCCCGTGCGACCTCGCCCAACTCGCCCCCGCAGGCGACGCACACGCCCATCTCGCCCAGCAGGCCGACCCAGTGCAGCAGCTTCCACTGAAAATACGCCAGCACCGCCTGGGCCGGGGCGTCTTCCTGGGTCAATCGGCGCATGGCCTTGCTGAGCAGTTCAAACGCCTCCGGGTGCGGATCGTCCTCCGCCATCGTCGAAGCCGTCACCTCGAGCATGTACATCGCGACGTTGAGTTTCTCTGCCGACCGCCGCAGGGGTGTGCGCCACGCGGTTTCGTTGAATTCGATCAGCGTCCCCAGCCCGCCCGAGCGCGACTCGGAGTACACCAGCTCCCCCTCGGCCAATACGTCCAGCGCCCCGCCGGACTTGCTCTTGGGGCGCTTCGAGCCCTTCGCGATGACCTTCACCAGCCCGCCCTCGCGCGTGAAGAAGTGCACCACCTGCGAGGTCTCGCTGTAGTCGGTCGTCCGAAGGCAGATTGCGTCGGTCCGCAGCCGCATGCTTCCCAGCGTAGCGTTCCGAGGCGCCAAACGGAAGCCATCACCCCGGCCGCCCTCCCGTCTGTGGCGATCCGATCATTTGGCGTGTGGTATCCGATCAATAGGGCGTTCGGGCGACCTTTTTTGCGAGGCAGAGCGGTATGAACGATACGTTGCGCTGTTCCTGTAAGGGACCGCGGTCCACAGAAGGAGGGCCGCGCGAGACCCTATCCCCAAACCAACCGACAGACAGACGTTCCACCAGCAACAATACGGGAGTACCTCAATGAGACGGAATACACCGATCAAGACGGCGATTGTGGTTTTGCTGATGACCTCGGCCCTGTGGGCGGGAGAGAAGTACGAAAGCCGGTTCATCGGCTACCGCAGCAACGGGC
The DNA here is from genome assembly GCA_046541875.1 of Phycisphaerae bacterium. Lineage (GTDB taxonomy): Bacteria > Planctomycetota > Phycisphaerae > SM23-33 > SM23-33 > CAZFPT01. Next base: position 9,035 of record JBKHCL010000100.1, read on the forward strand.
GTGGCATCTACCCGCCGAACTGCAACCCGGTGACCGAATGGCGGGAATGGGACTGGAAGAAGGGAAAGTACGAGGACAACCGCGGCCGGGAGAGAACGGGCATGATCCCGGACAAGCGGAACCCGAAGAACATCGTCTGGAAGGTTCCGCAGTTGATGTACTGCAACGGCGGGATGATCCTCGTCGACGGCAAGCTGTACATGATGGCCGACAGGGGCGGGTACGGTTTTTCGAAGGAGCACACCCCGGACTTTCTGGGCGGCAAGCTCATCTGCATGGACCCCGCCAACGGCAAAACACTGTGGACGCGGGACCTGACGCACTTCGACAAGCTCGACTCGGAGGTCGCCGACCAGGTGAAGGCGGACCTCGAAGACCTCGTTGATTGGTATCCCAAGGCCTACAGCGGCTTTTTGGAGTTCAGGGAGGTCGCTGGTCCGGTGCTGGGCGGCGGCCCCAAGAACCCCAACTACTACGACAAGATGCCTGAAGGCTATGAGGAAAAGTACGCCGAGGCGGCGAAGAAGTTCGCCGAGCATTGGCCGGAAGTACCCAAGACCGTCGAGGAGATGAAGAAGAAGTACAAAAAGGGCGAGAAAATCTGGACCTGGAACTATTCTCAGCTCGCCTTTAAGAGGCTCTGGAAAAGCGCCTGGCCGAAGAAGTGGGACACCTGGACCGACATGCCCAAGTACGGGTACGGCTGGTGCGCGTGGTTCGGAATGTCCTCCTTTGTGGGTGCCAACATGCCCACCCCCGTCTCCGACGGTGAGAACATCTACGTCATGACCGGCTACAACGACATGTACTGCTACAGCCTCGACGGCGAGAAGAAGTGGTCGCACTGGTTCGGGAAAGCACAGGACCACCACGGCCAGGTGCTGGGAAGCCCCATCATCGTCGGCGATCTGGTGATCGGACAAATGGGCTACAGTGGCTCGCCCGTCACGGTCCGGGCCATCCACAAAGACACCGGCAAGATCGCATGGACCCAGAAAGAGGCCAAAGGCGGGATGAGCTACCACGTCATCACGCCGGTTCCGTTTACGCTGCCGCTTCCGGACGGTGGGACCATGGACGTGATCTGGCTGGGCAACGGGAACATCCTGCGGGTCGAGGACGGGAAGATCCTCGCCAGCAAAGTCGGCTGCCACGGGAACGGTCGACACGTGGCCTCCGACGACGACAAGGACATCCTGGTCATCCACAACGGTGCTTCCGACGGCGGACGGGGCGAGACCTACGACCTGCCCGAACGCACGCTCGGACTCAAGCTGACCGCCACCAGCCGCGATGAAGTGAAGTACGACGTGCTCTGGCAGTCCAAAAAGGAAGGCCGCGATAAGGGCGAGGACAGGCTGGTGGCCCATAAGGGCCTGGTGTACGGGTTCACGCGGGGCGGCTTTCGGGTCCGTGAACTGGAATCCGGCAAGAAGGTGGCTGAACTGAATCGCGTGTCGGTCAAGCCGACCCACTTCAGTGTCATCGCCGGGGACCACCTCTTCGGACTGGACGAACACGGGGAGTGCATCGTGATCAAGATCGGCCGTGAGCCCAAAGTCGTCGCCACCAACAAACTGGGCAAGCTGGGCGTGGTCAAGTACCCCTTCTGGAACCAGGGTTCCCAGCCGTTCTTCAGCGGGAACCGCATCTTCATCCGCAGCTATACCGACGTCTTCTGCATCGGCGACCCCGAAGCAGAGATGAAGCTCAGTGAGGTCCACAAACCGTAGGGCCCGCAACTTGCTTGCGGGCGGAACGACTCCGTGGCATGGCCTTCCAGCCCATGGATACACGGCCTGGAAGGCCGTGCTACGGGATGCGCTCTATCCCCCACCTGACGGTGGGGGCTCCCTCGGAGGGGTTTCTCATGGCATGGGCCGTAGGGCCCGCAACTTGCTTGCGGGCGGAACGACTTCCCGCCAATGGCACGGGCTGAAGGGCCATGGTACGGGCGGCGGAAGGGTTGGCGCGATTGCGTCGGCAAGCCCTCTTGATCCATCGAGAGCGGCAGACTCACCGGAACCAACGTCATCCTGGCAGCGAGCGATTCCCTGAACTTATCCGAGGGCTCGCCAACCCTACCGGGTCGGCCTTCCCGCCAATGGCACGGCCTGGAAGGCCGTGCTACGGGATGCGCTTTATCCCCCACCTGACGGTGGGGGCTCCCTCGGAGGGGTTTCTCATGGCATGGGCC
>JBKHCL010000101.1:0-11195 GCA_046541875.1 Phycisphaerae bacterium
CGCGCAGAACCGTTTGCAGGAGTCGTTCCGCCCGCAACAAGTTGCGGGCCCTACGACCGTAGCCCGGCCTTCCAGGCCGTGTCACGAGAAGCCTTTCCGGCGAGCTTTGACCAGACCCAAGAAGGTTGTAGACTGAACCCAGCGTTGGTCCGGGGTCCTGTCCGCTGTGGATGCGGACGGGCCCCGGACGGCGATTTTTACACGCGCCCCGGCGGGGCGGGCTACCCATGCGTTTCACCGACTTGCTGACATCCTCCGGCCTCGAGGTCCGCTCCCTGCGGGGACAGGCGGAGGTGAGTCGGGTGACCGACGACTCGCGCCGCTGCCGCGAGGGCGACTGCTTTGTGGCGGTACGCGGGACGGCCGTCGATGGACACCGCTTCATACCCGACGCCATCAACGCCGGCGCCTCGGCGATCGTCTGCGAGAACGCCCCGGACATCCCCCCCTCGGATGCGCCTGTCGCGGTGGCTGTGGTGAAGAAGGCACGCCGGGCGGCCGGTCCGCTGGCCCAGGCGATGCTCGATTGGCCCGCGCGGAAACTCACCTGTATCGGCATCACCGGTACGAACGGAAAGACGACGGTGGCCCACCTGATCCGCTCGGTGCTGGGTCGAACCGGCTGCGATGCCGGGTTGCTGGGGACCATCCGATACGAAACGGGCGAGCGAACCGCCCCGGCCCGTACGACCACGCCCGGGGCGATCGAGCTGGCGACGATGTGCGCCGAGATGGTCGCGGCAGGGCGCAGGCACCTGGTGATGGAGGTCTCCTCACACGCCCTGCACCAGGGACGGACCGCGGGGATCGACTTCGCCGCCGGCGTCTTTACGAATCTCACCGGCGACCACCTGGACTATCACCGCACGATGAAGCGATATCTGGCGGCCAAGCGCAAGCTTTTCAGGCAGCTCCCGCCCGAGGCGTGGGCCGTCATCAATCGCGACGACCCTGCCGCCGAGGAAATGATCCGCGCCACCTCGGCCCGAACGCTGACCTATGGGCTCAACCCGCTGGCCGATATCCGTGCGCGCATCGGCGCGATCGACGCGGCCGGCACGCAGTTCGACCTGATCCACGACGGCAGCGAGACGCCGGTGTCCATCGGGCTCATCGGTCGACACAACGTGTACAACGTGCTGGCGGCGGCGGGCGCGTGCCTGGCCGTCGGGCTGCAACCCGGACAGATCGCCGAGGCGCTGGGTGAGGTGCCCGCCGTGCCGGGGCGACTTCAGCGGGTCGAATGCGATACGGGGTTCGACGTGTTCGTGGATTACGCTCACACCGACGACGCACTGTCCAACGTGCTCAAGGCGCTTCGCCCGATTGTGCGCGGTCGGCTGATCGTGGTGTTCGGCTGCGGGGGCGACCGCGACCGCTCCAAACGCCCCCGGATGGCCGGCGTGGCTGAGCAGTTGGCCGACATCGTCGTGGTGACCTCCGACAACCCGCGGGGCGAGAATCCCGACGCGATCATCAAAGAAATCCTTGCGGGCTTCAGCCAACTGGGCCGATCCAAAACACAGGTCCAGGGCGACCGACGCGCCGCGATCCGCCTGGCGATCGAGTCGGCCGGGCCCGGCGACGTCGTGCTCATCGCCGGGAAGGGACACGAGACCTATCAGATCATCGGCTCGCGACGAACCGACTTCGACGACGTTGCCGTCGCGGCGGAGGAAATCAGGGCTGCAACCTGAGTGTGCTATGAAATCAATGAACATCGAGGAAATCCGGACGGTGGTGCGAGGCTGGCGGTTGAGTGAGGGCAAGGACCTCGGGGCCTGCGGGGTCTCCATCGACTCGCGGACGGCCGAGGCGGGCGACGTGTTCGTGGCCGTTGCGGGGGAGCGGTTCGACGGGCACGACTTCCTTTCCGAGGCGGCGGCCGCCGGATGCGTGGCGGCTGTGGTGGAACGCGACCGTCCGCTCAGCGACGAGGACCTCGCCGCCTTCCCGGGCGGGGCGATCGGCGTGATGGATACCATCCGCGCGCTGGGCGACCTGGCCGGGCGAAACCGCCAGATCGTCGGTGCCGACGTCGTGGCGATTACCGGGTCCAACGGCAAGACCACCGTCAAGGAGATGGTCCATCACATTCTCTCCAGCCGGCTGGGCGGACGGTGCAGCCCCCGCAGCTACAACAACCACATCGGCGTTCCGCTCACGCTGCTCGGGGCCGAGCCCGGCGACGATTACATCGTCTGCGAGATCGGCGCAAACGCCCCGGGGGAGATCGCCAATCTCGGGCGCATCGCCCAGCCGGACGTGGCGGTGGTCACCTCGGTGGCCGCCTCGCACCTGGAGGGGTTCCGCAACGTCGAGCGGGTCGCCGCGGAGAAGGCGTCGTTGCTGGGTGCCCTTCGCGCCGGCGGGATGGCTGTGGTATTCCGAGACAATGAACTGCTCCGCAAGAGCGTGGGCGCCTACACCAGCCGGGTCGTATGGTTCGGCGAATCGGAAGGATCGGTGCTGCGCCTGACCGGGCGTGAAGCGAACGGACGCACCCAGCGAATCGAGCTCAACGGTCGGCTGAGCTTCGAGCTGCCCCTGGCCGGCAAACACAATGCGATGAACGCGCTGGCCGCGATCGCCGTTGCCCAGCGGTTCGGCATGCAGCCCGAGGAGTCGGGCGAGGCGATGCGGGACTTCCAGGGCGTGGCGATGCGACTCCAGTGGATCGACGCGGGCGATCGGATGATCATCAACGACGCCTACAACGCCAACCCGGCCAGCATGGCCGCTGCCGCCGGTGTGCTCGCCGGCTGCAAGGGGCGGCGCATTCTGATCGCCGGGGACATGCTCGAACTCGGACCCGACGCCGCGGACCTTCACCACCAGACCGGCAGGGAACTGGGCGAGACGGGGCTGGAGCTGATCGTGGGCGTCGGCGAACTGGGGCAACTCATCGCCGAGGGCGCCGCCGGGGCCGGGGCGACCGCGGAGGCGATGGTCGACATGGACGAGGCGCTGCAGCGCGTCCCCGAGATGATCGGCGCCGGCGACGTGGTGCTCGTGAAGGGCTCGCGTGGCATGCGGATGGAACGACTCGTGGACCATCTCGTCGCCGACGGGAGCGATCCGGCGGGCAAGGACGGCGACACGTGATCTACTGGTTGCTGGGCGGAAAAGGACTGCTGCTGCGAATCACCGGGGCCGGGGCGCTGAGCTTCCTGCTGGTGGTGGTGCTGGGCCCGAAGCTCATTCGCTTCCTGATGAAGAAGAAGCTCGGCGACCGCCCGGAGTTCGACCATGCCGACCTCAACGAGCTGACCCGCCACAAGTCCAACACGCCCACGATGGGCGGGGTGCTGATCGTCGTGGCGATCCTCCTGTCGGTGCTGCTGTTCGCCGACGTGTACAACATGTACATCCGCATGGCGCTGCTGGCGGCGGTGTGGTTGGGCATTCTCGGCGGCTGCGATGACTGGATCAAGCTGCGCTACGCAGCCGGCGAGGGCTCACGCGACGGGCTCAAGAGTTGGCAGAAGCTGCTGTTTCAGATCGGGCTGGCGGCGCTGTTGTCGCTGTTCATGCACCACTACGGCAGCGAGTCGTACGTGTGGGTGGAGGGCAAGGCGGTCAACCCGGCTCATGGGTTCTATCTGCCCTTCCTGGTCGACCCGATCGCGCTGAGCAAGATCCTGTACGTGATCCTGGCGATTCTCGTGATGACCGGCAGTTCCAACGCCGTGAACCTTACCGACGGGATGGACGGACTGGCCACGGGATGTCTGATGATCGTGGCCAGCACGTTTCTGCTGCTGTCCTGGATTGTCGGCGTGCGGGAGTGGGCGATGTTCTTCCACATGCCCCTGGTGGCCGGCGCCGCCGAGATGACGGTGATCTGTGCGGCGATGATCGGGGCGTGCATGGGGTTCCTGTGGTACAACGCGCCCCCGGCGCAGGTGTTCATGGGCGATACGGGCTCGCTGCCGCTGGGCGGGTTGCTGGGTTATATCGCGGTGGTCACCCGCCAGGAGGTGCTGCTGGTGGTGGCCGGCGGGATCTTCGTAGCCGAGGCGGTCAGCGTGATGCTGCAGGTGGGATATTACAAGCTCACGAAGCGTCCCGGGGGCATCGAGGGAAGGCGTATCTTCCGCTGCGCGCCGCTGCATCATCATTTCCATCTCGGGGGATGGGCCGAGAGCAAGGTCGTGGTGCGGTTCTGGCTGGTGACCATCATGCTCTGTGCGCTGGCACTGGCGATGCTGAAGATGAAATAACCCCCCGGGCACCCGTTTCTCAGGGGGTTTTCGTGGTGGTTGTGGCCACGGCGGGGGTGTCATCGTCCGGGGAGCGCTCCGTGACGGCCAACAGTTTCCAGTGTCGGCTGGGCACGTAGAGCGTTCCATCGGCGACGGCCGGCGACCCGGTCGCGCGGCGCGAGTGGGTGTCGAACGTCCATCGGAGCTTGCGTCGTTTGGCGTCCACGGCCAGGAGGTTTCCTTCCTCGCGCCCCACCAGGTAGACCATGGATCCGGCGGTAACCGGCGACTGCCACGTTTCGCTCGGAAGGGCGACCTTCCAGCGGATGGTTCCCTTTGCGGCGTCGATGGCCAGCAGTTCGCGGCGGTCGGTTCCCGGTGCGTAGACCACCCCGTCGCCCACGGCCGGCGCGAAAGGCGAGGCGTTCTGCACGGGGACCGACCAAGCGGTTTTGCCGTCTGCGAGTTCGATCGCCACGATGCGGCCGCGCCCGTCCTGTCGGTCGAACCGTGTGAAGTAGGCCCGGCCGTCGCGTACGGCGGGGGCGCCCACCATGAGGTCGGCCGAGTGGGTCCAGAGGACCTTGCCGGACTGGCGGTCCACCGCGTGCATGGTACGTCCGGCGGGGATGATGGCGTATTTCTCGCTGAGCGCGGCGGGCATGTTCAGCGCGTCGTCGAGATCGACCGACCACAGCATTCGGCCGAACTGGGTGTCCACGGCCCGGAAGCGTCCGTCGTTGCTGCCGAAGTAGACGGTGGGTCCGTCCACGACGGGGCATGCCACGGCCGCCCGGCCGCTGTCGACCTGCCAGCGATGACGGCCGGTGCGGGCGTCGAGTGCGTGCAGGGCGCCGTCGGAGGCCGAGCAGAAATAAACGGTTCCGTCGCTGACGGCCGGCGCGTCGAGAATGGTCTGTTCGGAGTGGCCATGGGTCCAGAGGACGCGGCGGGTTTTGAGGTCGACGGCGTAGATTCGTGTGCAGATCATCGGTCCGACGTCGGCGTGGTCGACGCCGAAGTAGGCCACTCCGTCGTGGACGACGATGCTGGTGGCCGGGTAGCGGTATTCGCCCAGGTCCAGTTTCCAGGCGAGTTTTCCGGGTTTGCGGACGGCGTTCCCGTCGAAGCAGCCGCTGCGTCCGATGTCTCCGCCGGCCATCGCCCCGCCGGGCTCGCCCGCCAGGCGTATGGCGAGTCGGTTGGCGGCGGTGGTGGCCCAGGCGGTCAGGCGGGCCTCGGGCGTGCCCCCGGCGATGCGCCGGATGGCAGTCAACGCCTCGGCGGTTCCGATGCGTTCCAGGGCCCGTAGGGCGCGGAGGCGGCGCTGCTGGGCGAGGGTCTGCGGGCCGCTGTGTCGTGCCCGGACCAGCAGGGTCTTGAGGCGTCGTTTCCCAGCCAGGCAGACGCGCCCGGTAAGGGCCCGTTGGACGGCGTTCCGCGCGACAGGGCCCATTTCCAGCAGGGCGGCGAATGCGGCGGTCCGCTTGTGGTAGCTCTCGGCCGACAGGTCGTCGATCAGGGCGACGATGCGTTCGGGTCGGGGTCGGTCGACCGGCGTGAGGCGTTGGTTGAGGAACGTCACTGCCGAGGGCCCCAGCAGCTCGAGGCGACGCATCGCCTGGAAGGCGGCAGCGGCGTTGGCGTCGCCCAGGCGGGCAAAGAGGGCGGAGGGCCTCGGCGCGGGGCGAGGGCTGTTATCGCCCTGTTGCCCGGTCTGCCCGGACGCGAGGGTCGATGCGATGGCTGTCACCAGGATGGTGATCGAACGCCTCATCGACAATCCTCCGTGGGATCGTGGAACGGCTCCCCGCCTGCAGTCCCTGTATCGACTCGGTGGGGCGTGGCGTTCAGCAGTGAACCGGCGTTTTTCAAATCAAAATTCTCGGAAACTTACCCCAGTCTGCCAGGTGACATCATGCGCACAGAGAAGCGGGCAGCCCTCCGGTGTGGAAGGCTGCCCGCCGGTTGTTGTGGTGCTGGGCGGTGGTGAGGCGTCGGGGTCAGCGGCTGCGGCGTTTGAGCAGGGCGCCCAGTCCGCCAAGGGCGAGCATGGCCATGGTCGCCGGTTCGGGCACGGGCTGATCTTCGCCGCGGATCATCACGTCCTGTTTGCTCTCGCTGCGGAGGACGATCGGGTCGGGATCGGGGATGTAGCTGTCGGGCAGCGTGGACAGCAGGTTGTTGGCGGCCGAGATGACGTTGCTGTTATGGCTGATGTAGAAGTTGCCGGCTTCGTGGGATACGTCGAAGGTGGATTCGGTTTCGTTGACGACTTCCCAGATGGCCACGCCCAGGGCGGCGGCGTCCAGCGAGCTGTCGACGTCGTCGGCGTAGGTGTTGAACAGGTAGGCGGCCAGGTCGCCGTTGTGCAGCGAGAGCGAGCTGATCGGGGTCACCTCGGACGAGCCGATGTAGTGGTCGATGTCGACGCAGTAGGCGAGGTAGTCTTCGTCTTCCCAGGTGATGCGGGCCTGTCCGGCACGGACGGTGAGTCCGTCGGCCAGGGCGTCCGGCGAGTGCAGCTTGACGTTCTGTGCGTACCCCATGCCGTGATAGGTCATCGGGCTGGCCGGCGCAAAGGAAGAGATCGCGACGAGGGTGACGGCGGCGACGAGGATGGGCAGGGTCTTCTTGGTCATCGGTTCGGGCTCCTGTAGTCCAAATGGTTGGTTTATGGTCGTTCTTACTCGGGTGGCTGATTGCCTTCCCGACGCAACAGAAACCTACGATTGGGTTCGGGAGCGGGCCAATCCGCTGGGTGTTTTTTCTCAGCGGAATCGGCGGGGTGGCGTGTGGAGGCATGGCCGGCGAGCCGATCGGTCTGAAGTGGGGACATTTCGGTACAGTTGGGCGTGGCTTGTTCCGATGTATGCACGTCGCGACGGTGACACGGGGTCTGTATGGCTGCGCCGGCGGCTGTGGGGCAGGCCCGTTCTGTTTTCTCCTTTCGGTGCATTGAGGCACCTGCGGGGGTATCTGAAATGGCGAAGAAGGAAGGCATCCTGCTGGAATCGGGCACGAACGAGGTCGAGATCCTCGAGTTCGACCTGGGCGGCCAGGGGTTTGGCGTGAACGTGCTGAAGATCCAGGCGATCGAGCAGTACGACGTCTCTCGCATCACGAAGCTCGAAACGGGCAATGATTCGCTGCTGGGCGTGTTCCTCTTCCGCGGACATACCGTTCCGCTGGTGGACCTCGGGGCGGAGTTGGGCATCGCTCACGTGGAGGACACCGACGCCGCTGTGGCCGAGGCGGCCGGCGGGATCGGGCGGGAGAATCATCGGATCATCCTGGTGCTGGAGTTCAACGGAGCCCAGACGGCGTTTCTCGTCGACGGGGTCAATCGCATTCATCGCATCGGCTGGGACGATCTGAGCCCGATGAGTCCGGTGTTCCAGCAGTATTCCGCGGAGTTTACCGGCTCGGTGCACATTGACGAGAATGAGATTCTCATCGTGGACATGGAGAAGATCGTCGCCGAGTTGATTCCTTCGGCCGGACAGGGCTTCCCGCAGATCGAGCAGAGCGATCATCCCCGCAAGAGCGAGCGGCCTGAGGTGAAAATCGTGTTGGCCGAGGACTCGGGCACGATCCGGCGGATGCTGATGAACGTCCTGGAGAAGGACGGATATACGCAGGTGATGGGCTACGACAACGGCCTCAGCGCTTACGAGCGGATCCAGGAGGCCATCAAGCTCTCCCAGAGCGAAGGTAGAGATCTCTCGGACTACGTCAACATCATCATCACCGACATCGAGATGCCCCAGATGGACGGGTTGACCTTCTGTAAGAACGTCCGCCGGAAGCTCGACGGCAAGCAGTTGCCGGTGCTGATGTTCTCGTCGCTGATCAACGAGCAGATGGCCCGGAAATGCGAGGGCGTCGGGGCCAATGGCTACATCTCCAAGCCGCAGTTCGGACGACTGGTGGAAATGATCGACACGCTCTGTTTGGACGGGGGATCCGTCCAGAGCGAGCCGCTGGAAGAGGTCAGCGAAGCCGGCGCCGAGACCCAGCCCAGCGCGTAAGAGGTCGCCTCAGGAGGCAGGAACGGGTCAGGCGATCCATTCGCCCACGGCGACGGCTGTGGTGAGCAGGGCGGCGGTCAGCATCATCGCATATCCGCCGTAGTAGGCCAGCGCGAACGCCCGCGCCCCGTCGGGTTGTTGGTCCAGTCGGCCTCGTCGTCCGATGGTGAACACGGCGAACCCGAGCACGACCAGTGCCAAGGCGAGCTTGCCGGCAGGGAGGGGGTGGAATCGCGTCCCGGCCAGCAGCACCGTCGCCGCCAACCAACCGCTCCACATCCACGCCAACCCGCGCGCAAGCAGGTCGTGCGTCGAGCGGTCCATCGCAGGGGTTGTCGGGGCTGATTCACTCATCACGTCCCATTTTACGGGACATTTACAAATCTGCCCACCCCCATTCCGGCCGATGAGTCGATCAAGAATGAATACGGGATCCCCAACACACGCGGCACGATCGGGATTGTGGTGGTGGGCGGACTGGCGGTGCTCACACGCCGCCGACGGGTCCGGTAGATCAGGCCCGCCCGCGGCGCGGAGCAGTCAGTCCCCCTCTCAGCGAGGGGGGATGCGGCGGTTGCTGTGGGAGGTTACTTCTTCTCGTAGTACGTGGTGCGCACGGGCACGACGTTGTACTTCTTCTTGATCCCGGTGGGCATGACGTTGTCCGGATCGGGGAAGATGTCGATGTCGTTGTTGCTCTCGTCGCCGCCGCCTTCGCTGCCGCCCTGGAGGTAGCCGAGGTTCGAGTCTGAGACGCTGCCGCCCTTCAGCCAGGATGCGCTCTGGTTCATGAGGATATTGCCGTCGCTGTCGACCAGCTTGGCCATCGATACGACGGTTCCATGGACCCGCACCTTGTCGCGAAGGTCGACCACGCCTCCGAGGACCAACCCGCGGATGGTGGAATCGGAGTCCATGCTGTTTCCCCGGCAGTCGCCGATATTGACGTTGTAGTTGGGCGCCATCAGCGTCACCCCGCCCAGGGCAGCCTGGATCATCTCGCTCTTGAAGATCGTATCTCCCTCGAAGTCCATCCGGTTCTTGTTCCAGTCCAGCGTCTTGGGACAGCCGGTGATAATCGGCCCTTCGAAGGTGCAGTTCTTGAAGGTCACGCTGTTCTGGTTGCTGTTTTTGGGGCTGTCGGTGTCTTCATCGACCTCGATGAACGTGATGCCCTTGAAGGTGCAGTTCTCGAAGGTGGGATTGGTTCCCTTGGGCACTTTGAGGTTGTTGAAGGCCGGGCTGTTGCCGTCCGTACCGTCGTGGTTGGTCCACTTGTTGCCCAGGTCGGCAGGGGGAAGTACGCCGGTGGCCTTGGCGCGAAGCGGCGTCATGTCGAAATCGCCGGGGTCCAGCGTCATCGCCTCTTCGGGGACGTTGTACTCGATCTGGGATCGCAGGGCCTCGTTCGGGTTGTCCCGGGCATTGTCGCAGGTGAAGATCGGCCCGGAGTAGCTCGGGTCGTTCATGCGGATCCCGCCGTTGGGGTCGTACTGGTCGCTGAAGGCGGGCCCGGCGTAGTTGGGGTCTTCAAAGACGTCATCATCCCAGACGATTCCCTCGTGGAAATCGACGTCTTTCGAGTCGGTCCCGGTGAACTCCTCCTTGCTGAGGGTGGTCGCGAGTTGACCTTTGATGAAGCCCTGGGGTCCCAAATCCAGGTTCAGCGGATGGGTCTTGTTGTTTCGTACGCCTTCTTTGGGGTTGCGTCCCCACGCGCTGGCGATGGGGCCATGGACGCGCACGTTTCCGCGGGCGACCACACGAACCGATGAGGACATGGCGAACTTCAGAAGTGTCTTGTTGACCTGGACCTTGTACGTCATGCCCAGCTCGCGCTGCAGGCTGCCGGACTTGCCGGTGACCCCCAGGTCCAGCAGGTGCATGTTGGGGTCGGTGGGATCCACGCGGATGTCGATGTCCAGTTTGAACTTCTGGCCGCTCTCGGGCAGGTTCATGTAGGCCACCGCGATGCTGTTGCCGTCCTTCACGATGGAGTTCGCGTCGGCAAAGAACCCCGGAATCAGGACGTCCGTGAGGTGCGCATGCACCACGTCCACCATGTTCGGATCGGTGGCGGTGCACTTCTGCTGCTGGAGGCCCTGCATGAGAAACTCGGTGTACGCCATTCCGCTTTCCGCCACCAGACGGGCGGACAGCGCGTCGGCGTGATTGACGGCCTTGCGGACATTCATGTCCGACTGGTAGGCCAGGACCACCGCCATCGAGCTGAAGACGGTGATGAGAATCAGAGCGAGGATCGTGACAATTCCGCGTCGGCCCGGGCGCGCGCGGGTTCGGAGCAGTCTGTTTCGAGCCATCGTGGTCATCCTCCAGGTGCGGGTACGGACGAGCGAGCCCTCCCGGGGCAAACCACGCCGGCCATCCTGGCCGTCGGCTTGGCGTCCTGGCCGGTTACAGAAGGAGGTCGATCGTCGTTTTCATCATGTCCGAGGCCGCCTTGAACACAGCGGCGTTCGCTTCGTGATGCCTCGCAGCCTTCGTAACGTCAGCCACGTCCTCGGTCAGCGTGTCAGTCCCCTGGGCCACACGCGCCGCGGCGCGGTCCATCCGCTCGGTCTCCCTCGCCATCCCGGCCAGGGACGATTCCATTGCAGACGGTAGACGGTTGATCGGCATCATTCGGCTCCCGGTTAAGCAATACACAATGCCAACAGGGCATTCTCCATCCTGTACCGTACGATTCACCCGCCCGGCGGACCAGCCGAGCCCGGGGTTTTCCCGTGCATGGGCCCTTCGGCGGTTGTAGCACGGCCTTCCAGGCGTTCTACAAGCCCCGACCGTCAGGTGGGGGATAGAACGCATTTCCGTAGCACGGCCTTCCAGGCCGTGTCTGCATGGGCTGGAAGCCCATGCCACGAAAAACGCTCCCGGAAAGCCCCCACCGTCAGGTGGGGGATAGAACGCATTTCCGTAGCACGGCCTTCCAGGCCGTGTC
>JBKHCL010000102.1:0-10959 GCA_046541875.1 Phycisphaerae bacterium
CGCGCGTGCCTGCCGAGGTAGAGCGTCCGGCCGGCGAGCGTGACAATGGTCTGGCCGCAGGACTTGTGGAGAGGAACCGTGGGGAGGACGGTTTTGGGCATCGCAGCACCTGCCTTCCCGCAATTGTGCAGACTACACACGTTTGCAGGTTTCCGGTGCCGCTCTGTCCGACGCGGAGAGGCAGGCTAACTGATTCCTTCGGCGTAGCTTGTGTTCAATGGGCCGTACTGGACTTGAACCAGTGACCTCCTGCGTGTCGAGCAGGCGCTCTAGCCAACTGAGCTAACGGCCCGTGTTTCTCATGTCGTGGCAGGCGTCGGCGTTACAGCGGCCCGCCCGGCCTTCCCGAGGGAAGATGCGACACTATAGCCCCGCTGGGGGGATGTGTCAACCCGTCACGGCGGCGGTTTTTCGGGCCGAGGGCGACGGGGGGTTGTCATGGTGGGACCCGTCACTGAGTTGGCGGGTTTTGCCGGTTGTCAGGGCGGGACTGTCTATGCTTACCGTGAGGCCGTCCCATCGGGCCAAGCGGCAACAACAAGCGAAATGAACCGCCACGACCATGACCGACACGAAGACATCGCCTGGCAAAGACGACACCGAGAAGCTCAGCCTCGGGCAGGGCCGCCCGGGTGCCCCGTTCGCCGCGCGTACGCTCGTGGCGTTGGGGCTTTGGGCGTTGGTGGTCGTTCTGATGTTCTACTATGGCAACGCGACCCGTTTCGTACTGCTGGGCGGGGTGGCAGCATTGTCGCTGTCGGCGGTGCTTCAACCGCTGGCCGATCGGCTCCCGGGCCCGTCTGGTCTCCGGGCGGGATTGGCTGTGGCGATCTTCCTGATTGTCGCTGCAGCCCTGCTTGGGACGCTGGGGTATGCGATCCATCAGCCCGTTTCTCAGAGCATCCAGGATTGGCCTCAGACGCGAACGGACATCAACGCGAAGTTGAAAGATATCGCCGAGAGCTTCGGTGTGACCGGGCAGGCCACTGTCGCTGAGATCGGGGACATCGCCGGGAGAATTCTTACCGGTGGATCGGCTTCGCGATGGATCGGCAACGTGGCGGGGGCGATTCTCAACACGCTGTTGGCGATTATCGTGGTCATCATCGCCTCGATGTATCTCCTGGCGCGCCCCAACGGCAGTCTTGCCGGCAAGGCCGTCGAGCTGCTTCCTCCGGGTCGCCAGAAGCCCACGTTGGACGCTCTGGATGACCTGCGCCCCGAACTTCGCTGGTGGGTCATCGGGACAGCATTCAGCATGGCCGTGGTCGGGATGGTCTTCGGAGCCGGATATGTCCTGATTGGTCTGAAATTCGCCATCCCGCTGGCGCTGTTTGCGGCGGTGGCCCAGGCGGTTCCCACGTTCGGGCCGATGGTGACACTGCTGGTGTCGCTGCTGGTCGCTGTTTCGCAGGGCGTAACGCAGGTGGTCGGGGTGGTGGGCATCTACGTGGTGGTCCAGTCGATCGAGTCCTATCTGCTCACGCCGATGGTGATGCAGCGGGCGGTGCGGATGCCGCCGGTGATCACGCTGTTCACGATCGTTCTGTGGGGCAACGTGTTCGGGGTGGCTGGGCTGTTCCTGGCGATCCCCCTGGACCTGGCGATCTGGGTGCTGCTCAAACACCACATTCTGATGCAACATCGCAGCGAAACCGACTCGGGCGGCAATCAGACGACCCCGCAAACGCAGGGTGAGCCCTCGCGAGAGAACACCGGTAAAAGCAGGCAGGAGGAAACGGACGGTCCATCTGTCCGGACCGGTTCGAACTGAAACGGAAACTGCCCCGGGCGAGGTCGGCTGACCCGGGTGCACAAAGAAGTCCGGGCCGACACGAACAAGGAACCAGCATACGAGGTGACACGATGGGAGACAAAAGCAATGCGAGCGAGCAGGATCTCGAAGCGGTCCGCAAGGATCTCGACGAGCTTCGCAATGATTTCGAGACGCTCATCAAGGCTCTCAAGGGAGATGCGGAAGACGAACTGGAAGATGTGGCAGAGCGGATCGAAGCCACTCTCCGCAGCGAGGCCGGGATGGCCGGCGCCAAGGCCGATGCCGTTTCCCAGCGTCTCCAACAGACCGGTCAGAATCTCAAACAGTCGGCCGAAGACAACCCTTTTACGACGGCGCTGGTCGCGCTGTGCACGGGACTGATCACCGGCGTGGTGATCAGCGGTCGACGATGAGCAACAAGTGGAAAGCACTGATCGATCTCGGGATCGACTTGGCCGTTGCCTACCACGAGACGCGTGAGCCTCGCAAGCCCGTGCTGGCTGCCGACGGCGTGCTGTTGGGCGTCTCGGCGCTGATGCTCCTGGTTGCGGTCGGGCTGGGCCTGGCGGCGGCCTTCTGGGCAATGGAGCCCGCGCTGGGCCCGGCCATCGCTTCGCTGCTCACGGCGGTCATCGCCGTGGGCATAGCAGGGGTGGCGTTCGGGGCCTCGCGTCTGCTCATGCGTCAAGAGCAATAGGGCGGCAGGCGCAACCGGACGCACAGGTCGATCAAAACGCTGCATCCCGATTCGCCCGACACCCGGGCGGCCGGTACTTCACAGGAAAGGAAGGTGACCATGAATTCGGACAGACTCAAAGGACAATGGCTGCAACTGAAGGGTCAAGCAAAGCAGAAGGGGGGAAAGCTCACCGACGATGATCTTGACCAGATTGACGGTGAAAGCGAACGACTGATCGGCAAGATCCAGGAACGCTATGGAATAGCCCGTCAAGAAGCAGAGAAGCAGGTCGAGGAGTGGTCGGAATAGCTCGCCCGGCCAATGGTCGATCACATCAAAAAATGAAAGGCAGTCTGATGACTGACACAACAAAAGACGAACTGAAGCAGCTTCGCGACGACCTCAACTCGCTCCGCGAAGACATGAAGGCCCTGACCGGCGCATTGGCGTCCGACGGGAGCGGCATGCTCAAGGATGTCAGCGAGCGCGTCAGGTTGACGGCCCGTGAGAAGGCCGCCACCGCCTCTCAACGGGCCACCCAACTCGGCGAGCGCCTGCAGGAAGGGACCAAACGGGCCAGAGAGACGATGGCCGATCATCCGTTCCTGTTGGCCGGCGTGGCGATGGCGGCAGGGGCGGTGACCGGAGCGATCATCTCGCGTCGCCTGTAGAACCTTCGCGGAGTCGGCAGCGCTGCGACGGCTTCTCCGTATCGGCTGAAGGGGCGTCGCGGCTCGTCGCCTGCCCCGGGCAGTGGGCTTCCGACCTGGTCGGCTGGGAGCGGAACTGCCCGGTGGCGGGTAGGATGCTCGCCGGGCTGCGCGTTATACTCCCGGGATGCACCGAGTCGCAACGCAGGCGTTTCAAGGAGCCAGCCGCATGCAAAGCCATCTGCTTACCGGGGTCTTCATCATCGTGTTCGTGGTCTCATTGTTCGTCTCGGCGTCCGCTGCCGACGTTCCGGGG
The DNA here is from genome assembly GCA_046541875.1 of Phycisphaerae bacterium. Lineage (GTDB taxonomy): Bacteria > Planctomycetota > Phycisphaerae > SM23-33 > SM23-33 > CAZFPT01. The sequence goes on from JBKHCL010000102.1 coordinate 3,423, forward strand.
GAGTTCAGCATCCCAACCACGCTCCCTCTCGACGCGAATCAGTTGACGAAACTCCGCCGGCTCGTGAAGGAAGACGACGAGGCCGCCGCCCTGGCCGAGACCATTAAACGTGCCGGTAAGGGGCTGGTCGGCGGCAAGCCCCGCCCGCTGGAGGTGATTCACTACGAAGGCCTGGTGAATACCCATCCCAAGCGGATCGCCACGGTCAGGAAGCTCAAGGACCTCGCCGACGTCGCCAGGCTGGTGAGCTACTGGCAGGTCACCGGCGACCCGAACGCAGCCGACGCCATGGAGCGCTACGTCCTCGCGTGGAGTTCCACCTACAAGATCACCGGCAACGACGTGAACGAGAACAAGTTCTTCCCGCTGCTGAACGCGTATCTCGCGGTTCGCAGCCGCATGGAGAAATCGCAGCGGACGCGGGTGGAAGCGTGGATTCGCAGGATGGGCGAAGCCCACCGTCGGGCCGTCGCCAAGCCCCGGCAGTTCAGCAACCGTTACGGCAAATCGCTGCGGATTCTCGCGCAGACGGGCATGATCCTCGCCGAGGAGAAGTGGATCGCCGAGGCCCGGCAGGGCGTGAAGCGGTTCGTGAAAGAAGCCCTCCGCGCTGATGGCAGGAGTCGCGATCTCGAACGCCGCGACACGTTGACGTATCACGGCAGCAGTCTCAAGACGCCGATGGACCTCGCGATCATGCTGGGTCGCCAAGGCCGGGAGCTGTACACCTGGGAGAATGACGCCGGCGGGTCCATCAAGAAGTCCGTGGACTATGTCGTTCCCTACGCCCTGGGCAAGAAGAAGCGGAAAGAGTGGCAGAACTCGAAGGTCGGGCTGGACCGGCGCCGTTCCAAGGCCGGCCTGGAAAAGTACAAACGGGGCCGGCTGTTCAGACCGAAAGATGCGCTGGGCCTGATGGAGAAGGCCAGCTACTTCGACCCGAGTCTGGTGGACGTGGTGGTGCACATCCTCGACAGCGACGCCAAGCGCTTCCCCACGTGGCGTGTGCTGCTCAACGAGGCCGCGAGGCCTGGTGAGCCCGACGAGGCTGAAGGCCGGTCTGAAGAGGACCGCCCGGATACGAAGCCCTGACCGTTGGCGGCGCCTGGCGGGGGCTATCGGCCCGGGCCGGACTTTTCGAGGGCGTCCCGGACGACGCTCCAGACTTGGCGGATGTCTTCGGCGCAGCCGTCCTGCCGGAACTCGACGATCGACTGCCTGCGGATCTGGGCGTCGGTGACGGCCCGGTCGTATCGGACCCGCCCGGCCGTTACGAGCCCACGCTGCCGGGCCTGCCGTTCGATTTTGTCGGCGATCTCGGGATTCAGGTCCCACTTGTTGACGCACACCATTCCCGTGATGCCGAAGTGTCTCGCCACTTCCGCCACGCGCTCCAGATCGTGCAGGCCGCTGAGGGTCGGCTCGGTCACGATCAGCACGAGGTCGGCCCCGGTGATGGAGGCGACCACCGGACAGCCCGTTCCCGGCGAACCGTCGACGAGAATCAACTCCAGATCATCGCGTCGGGCGATGGCGTCGGCCTCTCTGCGAACGGTGCTGACGAGTTTGCCGGAGTTTTCCTCGGCGATGCCCAGTTTCGCGTGAACCATCGGCCCGTATCGCGTGTCGGAGACGTACCACTCGCCATTGACGACCGATGCGAACTCCACGGCGTCGGCGGGGCAGAACCACGCGCAGACCCCGCAGCCTTCGCAGGCGATCGGGTCGATTCGGAAGACTGCACGCGTGGCCGGGTCGGTTGGTGTCTCGGCACGGATCGCGTCGAAGCGGCAGAGTTCCGCGCATCGGCCACAGGCTGAGCAACGGTCCGGAAGAATGCGGCTGCGCTTGCCGCCCGAGAAGCTCTCGCGACGGATCACTTCCGGTTCGAGGACCAGGTGCAGGTCGGCGGCGTCCACGTCGCAGTCGGCCAGGACCGCCTTGCTCGCCAGGGCAGCCAGCGACGCGACGATGGATGTCTTGCCCGTTCCGCCTTTACCACTGATGACGACCAGCTCTTTCGGGTCGGATGCCATCGGACTCCTCACTCCTTCCGGGCGCGGTTGTCCGCGCCAAGTCGATCGAGCAGGTCGGTGTAGAGCTGTCGGTATCGCGGGACGGCGTCGCAGGCCAGTTCCCCGCGTGAATACGCCTCGGCCACCTCGCGGTCGTCGGGGATCTCCGCCAGCACGTCGATTCCCTCGTCGCTGCAATACGCCTTGGTTTCACCGTCGCCGACGTCGGCCCGGTTGATCACCACGCCGAACGGAAGCGCCAGCGCGCGGATCATCTCCACGGCCAGCTTGAGATCGTTCAGGCCGAACGGTGTCGGCTCGGTGACCAGCAGGACGAAATCGCTGTCGCGGACGCTTTCGATGACGGGGCAGGACGTTCCGGGCGGCGAGTCGATCACCAGCACATCCGCCGCGGGGGCCGAGGCCTTGACCGCGGCGATCACCGGCGGACTCATGACCTCGCCGATATTCAGCACGCCCTGTACGCACTGCACGCCGCCGGCAAGCCCGATCGAGAGTTCGCCGGTCTGGCGGTGTGTTTCGGTGACCGCCCCGGCCGGGCAGACCAGCCAGCAGCCCCCGCAGCCATGACACATCTCGGGGAAAACCAGGACCTTCTCGCCCATCGGCACGATGGCGCTGTACTGGCAGATTTCCCCGCACTGCCCGCAGCCGGTGCATCGGCCTTGGTCCACAGTCGGTATGCTCACCAGGACCGGCCGGGTCCGGTCGATCGCCGGTTTGAGGAAGAGGAATCCGTTGGGCTCCTCGACGTCACAGTCCAGGTAGGCGGCACTGTGACCCGCGCGGGCGGCGGTGGCTGCCAGGTTCGTGGCGACGGTGGTCTTCCCCGTGCCGCCTTTGCCACTCGAAACCGCGATTCTCATCCGGTTGCGCTCCTGATGGTTGTTTGCGGGCTCGACGAGCGAGCAGTCAACGCCGGGACCATCCCGACGGTCAGCCGACCGCCGATGCGGGCTGGGGGCGGCCGACCCTCTGTATATCAAGTTCCGTGCCACGAAAGATCAATGTTGTAGATACTTATATTGCATTGGCTTAAAGACAGTTCGATACAACCGGAAGAGTTGCAGGCGTGCAGAATGAGCGGATGCAGCGGCTGTAACAGCTCAGTGTGCGCTGTTGTGGGCAGCCCAGCTTCCACGTCTGGGCAGCAGCCAAGTCGATGGATCATCGACACATCGGTCGCTCGGGGGTATAGTCTTCCCTGCGGATTCCCGAAGCAGTGGATGTCATCCGGTCGGGATATTCGGCGTTCGTATTCCCCGCAACCACGATTGGATCTTCCAGACATGACCGCATCCGTGAATATTCTCGACTTCCACGCCGTCCCGGACGGTGAGACGCTGAACACCGTCGCCATTCAGAGCGCCATCGACACCGCCGCCGCTGCCGGTGGCGGGACGGTGCTGGTTCCTCCGGGCTGCTATCTGACGGGCACGATCTTCCTGAAGAGTCACGTCACGCTGGAACTCGCCCATGGTGCCACCTTGCTCGGGTCAGGACGGCTGGAGGACTACACTCCCGTGCGGTGGGGGCATCACATGGACCGCACGCCGTGGCACCTGGTGATGGCCGACGGGGTCGAGGACATCGGTATCATCGGCAGGGGGACGATCTCCGGGAACGGGCCGGAGTTCTGGAAGCACCCACGCAGGAGCGAGTGGCATTTCTGGGTGGAGGAACCTCACCGTCCCAGCCCCATGGTGGAGATCTCCAACTGCCGCGACATCCGCATTACCGACATCCTGCTGGAGAACCCCGCCGGCTGGACGCTGCACCTGCACGATTCGGACCGGGCGGTGATCCGGGGCATCCGCATCGAGGCGGAGCTGTTCGGACCCAACACCGACGGGATCGACCTGACCGGCTGCCACGACGTGGCCATCAGCGATTGTCTCATCAAGGCCGGCGACGACGCGATCGCCCTGAAGACCACCGTCGACAGCCGCGATTGCCGAAACATCGCCGTGACCAACTGCGTGCTGGAGACCAACTGCTGCGCGATCCGTGTCGGACACGAAAGCGCCCAGGACTTCCGCTTCTGCACGTTCAGCAACTGCGTGATCAAGCGGTGCAGCCGCGCGATCGACATCCTGAACCTCAGCGGCTGCGTGATCGAGCATATCCAGTTCAGCAACATCGTCGGTTCGACCAACTGCGGTTGGCCGTTCAATCGGCCGATCCAGATTCAGTGCATGCCCATCGAGGATCTGTACGTCTCGAACCTTCCTCCGGAGCACCCGCGGCATGGCGAGCATGACACGCCGGCCCATTCCGGGATCATCCGCGATATCCGTTTCAGCGAGATCGATATGGAAACCGACGGGCGCGTCACCATTGGCGCCGTGCACGGCTCGGTTATCGAGAACATCACCTTCCGCGACCTGCACCTGCGATACCCCTTTATCGACGACCCGGCCGTTTTGGCGGAGATCGACGCGTCGACCACTTTTTTCCCCTCCGAGGAGTTGGCGGAGTTCCGGGGAGCCCGTGCGGCGATCGTCGCCCGGAACGTGCGGGATCTGGTGATCGACGGGCTCGCTTTGAGCTTCGACGACGGCCCGGTCCGGGACGACTGGCACATCCTGCGGAGTGAACTTCGCCACATCAACGAGACGTTCTACGCGGGCAATGAAGACGCGCTGCGCTCGCGAGAGACGGCTGCGCCCTTCGGTGTGCTGTGGGGACGCGCCCTGGACGGTGGTCGGCTGACGCTCCTTAAATCGCCGCCTTCCTGGGTAAATGAGGCGGACGTCGATCCCGACAGCCGCTTCGAGTTGTAACCGACCTCATTTTTCCCTGTGCATACACCGGGCGAGTGTGCCGGGGGCCGCCCTGTTGCGATGACCATGGCGATTGTTTTTCGCCCGCAGATGTGAGACGCTTCTGTGACGATTCAGACACGCAAGTATGGCCCCAAGACCGAACCGAGGGATGTCGATGTCTCACCCGCTTGACCAGCACCCGTATTTCACCCGTTGGACCGACCCGCAGACCGGGGCGGTGAGCTACGTGCTTACCGAGCGCATCGCGCCGGTGATGAAGGCCCATTATTTCCAGACGCCCAGCATGAAGGGCGACTCCAAATGGCTGTGGTTCGGGGCGCTGTATCCGCCGAGCAATGCCTGGCAGCTCGGCGTGGTTTCTCTCGACCCCGAAGATCCGCAGATCCGGCTGATTCCCGGCGCCCACTACACGGGCAATCCGTGGGTGGATCCGGCCGGCGACACTATCTGCGTGCCGATCGACGATGGGATCTACCGGTTCGACGTCGAGGGCAACTGGACCGAGCTGTTCCGCATGCCCAACGACGTGCGCAAGAACCGCTACCTCTACAAGCTGGTGACCGATCTTTCGGTGACGGCCGACGGGAAGTACTTCCTGCTGGACAGCCACATCGGAAACCGCTGGCTGCTGTCGCTGGTGGACTGCCGGACCGGCGAGCTGACCGAGTTGGAGTGGTTCCACAACGCCCACATTCACTGCTTTGCCAGCCCGGTGGAGGAGACGCTCTTTGCGGTCGCCCAGAACCACTGGATCGACCCGACCACCGGCGAGAAGAACCAGATGCACGTTCGGCTGTGGTTCATGGACACGGTTGGCACGCGGTACGAGCCGGTCTTCGGCGATTTGTGGTTCGGCCACAATTGCATGAGCTGCCACGAGTGGTTCGGGCCCGACGGGACGTTCTACTGGTGCGATTACCAGAAGGGCATCTACCACTGCGGGACCGGTCCGGACCGCACGCGCGAGCTGCTGTGGAACCGTCCGAGCTGGCATGGCCAGACGGACCCGTCATCCGGGCGGTATCACGTTGCGGACATTCGGCCTTACACGTGGGACCCCTGCCAGGTGTACTTCTACGACTCGGATCTCCAGCGGGACGTGGCGATCGCCTCCGAGTTGCCCAAGCCCATCGTGGAAGGGGCCAACTGGCGGAAGTGGCACATGGACCCGCACCCCCACTTCAGCCAGGACGGCCGATACGTGATCTATACCAGCAGCGCCCCGGACGGTGTGTTGACGGCGGCTGTCTCACCCACCGACGGGCTCAAGCAACGCGTCGAAGCTGTCGGCGAGGATCGCAGCCAGCCGAGCTGAGTTGGTCGATCTGAGTATGGATGCAGGGGTTGCGTGATTCGGATTTCGCGGTACAGTGGATCGCCCATGGATCGACGCGAGATGCTGGACAACCTGGCCGATCGGATCAGCGGGATTCGCCGCACGCACCCGGTGCGCGTGGCCATCGACGGCCCGACGGCGGCAGGAAAGACGACCCTTGCTGATGAACTCGTGGCCCCGCTGGAGGCCCGCGGCAGGGCGGTTCTGCGGGCGTCGATCGACGGGTTTCATCACCCTCGGTCACATCGCTATCGCAACGGGGCCGACTACCGCGCGTACTACCACGACTCGTTCGATTATCTCGCGATCCGGCGATACATCCTTGAACCGCTCGGCCCTTGCGGCGGGGGACGTTACGTGCCGGCGGTGTTCGATTTCCGCACCGATTCGCCGGTGGACCATCGGCCTTGCGAGGCGCCCCGCGACGCGATCCTGCTGTTCGACGGGGTGATGCTTTTTCGCGAGGAGTTGCGGGACTACTGGGATTACCGCGTTTTTGTGCAGATCGACACGCACACAGCCGCCGAGCGAACCGCCCGGCGCGACGCCGAACGGCAGGGCGGTGCGTCCAGGGCGCGGGATGCCTATCTCGGGCGGTACATGCCCGGCCAGCAGCACTATGTGCGCGAAGCGCAGCCCCATCGCCAGGCCCACGCGGTCGTGGTCAACGACCATCCCGATCAGCCGGCGTTGCTGATCGGCGCGAACCATCCGCTCGCCTGAACGGCCGATCTCTTCGGCCGGCGGCTGACCGACTCCGACGTCTTCCCTCTACGGGTTCTGAGCAGGCAAGGTCCGCGCGCTGTCGGCTGATAGAGGACGCAAACGGACCGAGATCGCGGGGAGGTTCTGCCGGCATTCGGCCGGGGCGGCAACGCCCCCTGTGTGGCACAAAGCCAGCAATATAGGCATCTTATGGTAGTAGCCGTCCCGTCGTCGTTCCGTCAGCGAGCCCGACGTGTCGGGGTGCGGGAGGGGGCGTCTGAGCGCTGCGCTCACATGGGATTCATCGAACCATAGCCCAGCTCACATCGGCAGCAAACACTCGCGGGATATTCTCAAGGCCGTGGTAGAGGGTCACCACTGAAACAGTCTCTATCGGCGAAATCGAAGGTTCGGGACAGCCTCGTCCCGGGAAGGAGGAAGGAATAACGATACCTGCGTGAGTTCTTAACAGGACGTTTACAGATGTATGGTTAACTCTCCTCCGTGCTCGAAGTGCCCTGCGGGGCCAATCAATTGCTCGTCCACGGAAAGATTGGACACGTTCCTTGCGTGCGGATGGTCTGCGCCGGGGGCAGGGATGGAGAGTTGGGAAGTGAGGATACCTATGACAAGGAAAGGAAATGCCATGAGAAGGATCATGACCACAGTGGTCG
>JBKHCL010000026.1:0-35958 GCA_046541875.1 Phycisphaerae bacterium
ATCGACATGCGCCCGCGCGGCGCGGAGAGGAGATCGGACCGACCCTTGGAACTGAGCATCACACTGGAACATCCTACCCGGGCCCGTCAGTTGTTCGGGCCCGGCGATCAGAACCTGCGAATGATTCGCGACGCCTTGGGCGTGCAGATTTTCGCGCGAAACGGGAAAGTCAAGCTCACCGGCGGGTCCAAGAATGTCTCGCGCGCCGCTGCCGTCATCGAGCAGCTCCAGCGGACCATGCGCGCAACGGGCGATCTCGGTCCCGACGCGGTGGCTGAGGCGATCTCGGCCGCTGCCCAGGACCAGAAAGACAAGGCCTCCAGCGTGCTGGACGTGTACGTCTCGGGGCAGCTGGTTCAGCCCAAAACGCCCGGCCAGCGGCGCTACATCGACGCCGTCCGCCACCATGATCTGGTGTTCTGCACAGGTCCGGCGGGCACCGGCAAAACGTACCTGGCCGTCGCCGTCGCGGTGCACATGCTCAAGCACAGCCTCGCCAAGCGGCTGATCCTCGTTCGGCCGGCCGTCGAGGCGGGCGAGAAGCTGGGCTTCCTCCCCGGTGACATGCAGGCGAAGGTGAATCCGTACCTTCGCCCGCTGTTTGACGCCCTGCATGACATGATGGACTACGACCAGATCCGCCGGTTCATGGTCAATGACCTCATCGAGGTGATTCCGCTGGCCTTTATGCGCGGGCGAACGCTGAACGACTCGTTCATCATCCTGGACGAGGCCCAGAACACCACCGTCTCGCAGATGATGATGTTCCTCACGCGGATGGGGCACGGGTCCAAGGTCGTCGTCACCGGCGACGACAGCCAGGTGGACCTCGCCGGCTCGGTCCGCAGCGGACTGCTGGACGCCAAACACCGCCTGCGGGGAATCAAGGGCGTCGCCCAGGTTCGTCTCAGCGGCGAGGACATCGTCCGTCACAGCCTGGTCCAGTCGATCGTGGAAGCCTACGAAAATTCGCCCCGCAGCGGCGGCGAATCGCCCGGGCCGTCGGGTTCGGCTTCGCACCCCGCCCGGTCGGCCTCAGGCGAGAGTTCGACCGGCCCCTCCGACAGCCAGGAAGAATAGACCCCGATTTTCCCCGCATCGCCGGAATCGCAACGCCGGCTGTGCCGATAGGCGAGTAGACGCATGTGGCCATTTCGTAAGAAAACCCGTCAGCGCCGTGTGGAAGTACACGATTCGCTCCCCGCGCGGATGCGAGAGACCTTCGCCCGCTTCCGCCAGGCCGGCGGACTGCCCGCCCTCGCCGTGGCGGTGGCGTTTTACGCGGTGGCGGGGTTGCTGGACGTCTTCCCGATCGACCCGGTGCCCTATCGGCCGGGCCAGTATGTCCCCGAGCCCATCCGGGCGCGGGTGGCGTTCAAAAGGCCCGACCCCTACCTGCTGGAAGACGAGTACGACCGCATCAAGTCGGCCACCCCGGCGACGTTCCGTCTGAACACCTCCCTGGTGACCGACCAGATCATCCCCACGCTCCGCAAGCTGCCCAATCGCCTGCGGGCCGCCACCCAGCCTTCCACCGAAGACGAGAATCTGCGCAAGGCCTTCGCCCTCTCCTCCGACGCCGCCGTCCGGGAGTTCTGGGAAGCGTTGGCCGAGGTCGATCGGGCCCGCTACGAACGGTCCGTCGAAGCCCTCAAAGACAAGCTCATGCTCACCTGCATCGTCCCCCACGCCCAAGCGGTCGAGCAGCGCAAGCGGGCGGCCACCAAGGTGGTTCTCACCCACCCGCTGGGGCGGACGACCATCGACATCGAAGACCTCATCAGCCTCCAGAAGCCCGAGCGGATCAGCCATCGGGCCGGGGTCCTCGCCCAAGCGTTCGACCCGGCGATCCAGGTCTACATCCGCGCGTATCTGCTCAACGTGCTCTCCGGCAACGATGCCACCTACCTCTACGACGGCGAAGCCACCGAGAAAACCATCAGCGCCGCGATCGCCCTGCTCAGCAGCGCACCGCCCGAGCATGTCTTCGAGCATTTCCGGGCCGGCGACGTGCTCGCCCCCGCCAGCGGCGCCGACGGATCCACCGGCTGGGACATTCAGGGGCTCAGCGAACAGCACTACAGGCTCCTGCAGGCAGAGCGGGCCAAATATGTCGAGATCCAGCAGCAGACCGCCCCGTGGCGGGCTCGGCTGCGAATTGTGGGGCGGGCGATGCTGCTGGCCCTGCTGATAGCGGCGCTGTGCCTGTACGTGCTGCGCTATCAGCCGCACCTGGCCAGGCAGTTGGGCAAGGGGCTCAAGCTGGCGATGACGCTGGCGGTGATGCTCGCGATCGCCAAGCTCGTGGTCCACGGACTGGAATGGAACGTCCACGCAGCCGTCCTGCCGGTCCTGATGGCCTCGATGATCGTAACAATCGCCTTGGGGCGGCGATTCGCGCTGACCATCGGGACGGCGATGGCGGTGCTGGTCACGCTGCAGATGCGGGCCCCCCTGCCGGTGCTGATCGTGCTCATCAGCGGCGCACTGGCCGGCGTGTTCCCGCTGGATGAGGTCCGCACGCGAACCAAGCTCGTGCGGGTCTCCTGTTTCTCGGCGATCGTCGTGCTGGCCGCCGTCTGGGCGGTGAACCTCTCGATGAACGTCCCTTGGCGATTCGCGCTGATCGACGGGCTGTGGGGGGCGGGAATGGCCCTGCTGGCCGGCTTCCTCGTCCAGGGCGTGCTGCCGATGGTGGAAAAATCCTTCTCGGTGGCCACCAGCATGACGCTTCTGGAGTGGTGCGACGCGTCGCGCCCCCTGCTCAAACGCCTGGCGATGGAAGCACCCGGAACCTACAACCACTCGCTGCAGCTGGGGGCGATCTGCGAGGCAGCCGCCGAGACCATCGGCGCGCGCGGGCTGCTGGCGCGCGTCGGGGCGTACTATCACGACATCGGGAAAATCAACAAGCCCACCTACTTCGTCGAGAACGAGTCCGGCGGCGGCTCGCGACACGCCAAGCTCTCACCGGCGATGAGCCTGCTGATCATCATCGGGCACGTCAAGGACGGGCTGGAAATGGCCCGTGAGTACGGCCTGCCCGAGGTGCTCCACGAGTTCATCACCACCCACCACGGAACCACGCTGGTGCAGTATTTCTACAAGGCGGCCGCCGAGCAACGAAAGGAAGGCAGCGACCGGGCCCCCGACGAGGTCGAGTTCCGCTACCCCGGGCCCAAACCCCGCCGGAAAGAAACCGCCATCCTCATGCTCGCCGACGCGTCCGAATCGTCCGTGCGGGCGATGAGCGAACCCACCCCGGGGCGGATCGAAAACCAGGTCCACACGATGATCTCGCGTCGACTGATGGACGGCCAACTCGACGAGTGCGACCTGACGCTCAAGGAAGTCCACCAGATCGAGATGTCCATCATCAAATCGCTCTGCTCGATCTTCCACTCGCGGATCGCCTACCCCACCCCGCCGGGGGAAACGCCGTCGGCAGCGGAGATGGACGGCGAGAGACAGGCCGCCCGCCAGGAGGCCCGCCGCGAAGAAGAAGCAGCCGCCCACCAGGCAAATCCCGACCAGGACCAGCCCGCCCCCATGCCCTCGGCGGCGATGAACCCCGCCCAGCAGTTCCCCGCACCGACCGACCTGCCCGCCGAGTGACGGGTCAGTCGTCCGCCGCGGCCGAGCTTTTCGGAAAGACCGGCTGACGGTGATCGGCGTAGGGGGCGTCCTTGCCCCGCAACCCCCGCAGCAGAATCACGCTCACGACGGTCAACCCCACGAAGTACCAGAAGGTCGGCCCGTACGCTTTGGCGTAGTCGGCCCACATTTCGCCGGTCTCGTCGGATCGGCCGGCCAGCTTTGCGGCGAAATCGAACGTGCTGGTCCCGCCCAGCCACAACAGCGGCCCGATCAGCAACATGATCGCCAAGGCGATCTGTCGGGTTCGCGTCTTCAGTCGGCCGTACGCCAGGGCATACCAGATCCCCACCGCCGCCACCAACAGCACGCCGGCGTGGTGGTCCCAGGTGCGCTGGTTCAGCAGCATCATGCCCAGCGTGATCAGCCCCCAGTGCAGCGTGCGCCGCCCGTCGTCGCGCGGAAGTTTCCGCCAGCCGATCGCCCACGCAGCCACCGCCACCCAGATCAGTTGCACCGCCTTGATGAGCAGTTTCACGGTCTGCTCGCCGAGATCGATCAGCGTGATCCATGCCGGATTGCCGTGCTGGTAATGCGGGTCGTCGTCGGCGTTCCAGAAGATGTCCCCCGCCTGGCCGTCGAGGAAGTAACGGCTCATCACCCCGGGAATCGACTGGTTGATGTGAATGGGGTACCACGCGCCCTTGATGAGCCCGGGAATGATAAGATTCTCCATCCACGCACCGGTCAGCTCGATATACCGTTGGGGCCCGATGACCGCTGCCGGCAGGGCGACAGCCATCACAATCCCGCCCAGAACCGTCCCGCCCAGCAGCTTCCAGTTGCGCTGGTAGAGCCAGTACAGCACAAACAGCGCGGGCGTCATCTTGATGCAGATCGCCATCGCCAGCATCGCCCCGGCCCAGCCGTCCCGTCCTCTGCGGTACAGCCAGAGGTGCCCCACAATCAACGCCAGGACGAACCCGTTGGTGTTGCCGTGCTGGATGTCGCCGATCACCAGCAGGATCGACCACCCCAACGCCAATGCCAGCACCCAGTCGGCCATCCGCTGATCGCGGTGTTTGCCCACAGAGCCGGCCAGCCCGATCGCAGCAACGATCGCACCGACCTTCAGGATGCTGAAGACCAAGGCCGACGCGGAGACCGGCAGGTACGCGAACGGCGTGATGAGCATCACCACGAAGGGCATGTTGGGGTGGAGGTGGATCTGCCGGCCGTGCTCGGCGTCGTCGACGTCCTGCTCGTCGGACGGTTTGACGTCCTTCGCCTCGCCGGGCTTGGGGGGCATGGTGTAGATATTCTGGCCGCGCCAGAAGGCCCTCGCCGCCACCGACCATCGCGCGATGGCGCCCTTGTGCGGCTTGGGTCGGCCACGCTTGATCTGCTTCTCGCTGAGCGTGCCCGCTTCCTTGCGACGGTCGTACTCCTGGGCCTTGCGGAGGTTCCTCATCGTGATCGTCTGGATCTGAATGACCGGGACGATCAGGGCCACTGCCACCACCACGTACACCGCCACACGAAGCATCTTCTCGCGTCGGGCGACCTTCGGATCGTCCGAAACGGGCGTATCGTAAGGCAGAGACCAGCCGGTTGCGTGTTCCTTTCGAGCCATAGTGCTGCACTGTACCCGGGCGGAAATGGCGAGTCCAGCCCGCACCCTTGTCCGCCGACCGGTGGGCATCTATGATTCCGACATGGCAGCCGACCCCGAAATCCGCATCAGTTCGCACCAGTCCGCGATGCGCGTACCACGCAAGAAAATGGCCGGCCTCGTGCGGTATATCGCTCGACGGGAAAAGGTCTCCCTCGCGGAGGTGGACATCGCCGTGGTGGACGACGAGCAGATCGAACAGCTCAACCGCCGCCACCTCCGCCACGCCGGAACCACCGATGTGCTGAGCTTCGACCTGACCGCCCCGGGCGAGTCCGCCCTCTCGCTGCAGCTGGTCGTCTGCGGGCCGCTGGCCAAGCGAGTCGGGCCCGAGCATGGCCTCTCGCCCACGCGCGAGCTGCTGCTGTACGTCGCTCACGGCCTGTTGCATCAACTCGGCTACGACGACCAGGACCCGCCGGCCGCACGCACGATGCGCCGGCGGCAGATGCAATTGCTGGAAGAATTCGCAAACGCGAGCTGACGGCTGACCTCAACCCTCGCCCGGGGCCCGCATGAACGCGCCATAGGCCGATGGAGGCTCTGCCTTGGCGAGCACCGCCAGTTCCACCCGTCGCGCCCCGGCCTGCAGCAGCGCCCGCGTGGCTTCGTTGGCGGTCGCGCCCGTGGTCGTCACGTCGTCCACCAGCAGCACAGCCGCCCCGGACACATCCCCGCCCCCACGGACGGCGAAAGCATCGCGAACGTTCTCGATGCGCCGCGTCCGCGGCAGGTGAACCTGCGGCGGGGTGTCCTTCACGCGGATCAGATCATCGCCGAGAGGCACGTCCAGCCGGCGGGCGAGAATCGCCGCCAGCCGCTGGGAGTGGTCGCCCCCGCGAACGAACTGGCGCCCGTAATGCATCGGAACCGGCAGGACAAGCTCCAGCCCGCCCGCATCGGCAGGGCGCCGGCGGCGAATGCCCTCGGCCAGCAGCAGCGCCAGGCGCTTGGCGATTACGCCGTCGCGATGATACTTCAGCCGCAACACACCCGGGCGGATCGGGCGGCGGTACGGCCCGAGGCGGTGAACCCGCGCGAAGCGGGGCAACACCGACGGACACCCCGCGCAGCCATCCTCGCGGATGGGCACGTTCGGTCCGATCGACGATCCGCAACGCGGGCAGTACGGCAGCGCCGCCAGTTCGAGGAGGTCCTTGTGGCAGGCGTCGCAGAGCGTATCCCGCCCGTCGGTATCCGCGTCGCACGCCAGGCAGGCCGGCGGGAACACCAGCTCTCCCACCCCCCGCAGAATGTCGCCAAGACCGGTGGCGACCGACCGCGTCCAGCGTGTCAGACGCGGTGGGCTTACCATTTCGCCGGCCCGGGCGTCTGGGGGGATATCACGTGGGCATACCGCAGCGAACGCAACTGCCACCAGAGCAGCTCACCACGGGCGGCGGGGTCCACCACGGGAAGGTTGGGCGCCAAGTCCTGCAGGACCTCGCCCACCCCGTGATCGATCAGCAACACGCCCAAAGCCGCGTCGTCGATTCGCCCTTTCCACAACAGCCAATCCAGCGTCGGGCGATGCCCGGCCCACAGCAGCGCGGTCAGGCAGCGTCGCTGGGGAAATTCACCGATCTTGCGGAGGTCCACCACCGCGTCCAGCTCGTCCCGCTCGCCGAGAATCAGCAGAGCGCAGCGGTACGACCCGACCGCGAAAAAGTCGGTCTCCGGGCCGAACGCCCCACCGGCGAGGCGGTTCCTGATGCGCCGGATGGCCGATGCCCGTTGCGCGTCGGTGCCGGCCGACAGGGCCATCAGCATCGCACCGGCGGAGCGCTCATTCACGTTGTACACCGGGGGCGGGCCATTCGCATCGGCCCCGCCCGTCAGCGGCGGGAGCATGCGCATCGCCAGGGCGAACTCCTCCTCGCCGCCCCGCTCGGCGAGATGCCACGCGACGTAATCGCCCGGGAGCGTCATCTCGTGGCGGGTGGTTTCGCGGAGGTCCCGCTCGAAGGCGTCTCCATTGGGCATCAACCAGAGCCCCACGCCGGCCGCCGCCGAAGCCCGGGGCGTGGAAACCATCTCCGCATATCCGCTGGGTCGGGTCGTGGAGCGAATCGTCATCGACGTCCAGTTGGCAGCCCGTCGCAGCAGTTGCGTGCGGGTGGCCAATCGGTTGAGTTGTTCCTGGGTGGGGGCTTTGCCCGGGGCCGGGCGATACAGCTGCGTCCGGCCCAGCAGCCGGGCCGCGTAGACCATCGCGAGTTCATGGGAAGGCGCCCAGAGCACGCGGCAGATGACCTCCGTCGGTTCGAACACAGCCAGGTCCAGTTTCCGCGCAGCCCGGCAGGCGGCGATCAACTCCCCTTGGGTGACCTGCCCTTCGGGGTCGGTGGCCTCCGTGAGCACCGAGGAGATCTGGTTGGCCGTCGCGTCGTCGTCGAGCTTCAGCGCAGCGGCGGCTGACATCCCCATCGCCGGGGGCACGCTCCCGGCGCGTATCGCGTGGGCCATCGCCAGGCGAACCCCCTGCCGGGCGGCGGGACGGTCCACCCCGGCGGCCACCCACAGCGCCCGGTCTCGCAGACCCGCGGGAATGTTCCGGTCGCCCAGAACGTCCTTGAGTGCGTCCGCTGCGGCGTTGGGATCCAGCAGGCTCAGCCCGAGCAGCGCGTCGCCACGGATGCGCCAGTCCGACGAAGCCAGCAGCGCTTCGATATCCTTCTGCAGCGAGTGCATCTTCGCCAGTCCTGCAGCCACGGCGGCGGCTCCCTGGGGGCGAGGAAGGCTCGCGAACATCCGTGTTCCGGAGGGGGCCCTTCCGTCGCTCGGACCCGGCGGGACGCCCTTGACACGCAGCAGGGCTCGCAGTGTGTCGGCATCGCCGATGACTGCTGCCGTCACTGCCGCCAACTCACCCCGGCGGGCGTTGGGGTCGGCTGAGAAGTCCAGCCCCGTCACAGCCGAGAGTACGCGCTGGACGTGATGGTTGTTCTCGCGGTCGTCGGCCAGGTTCCGCAACGTGTTGAGGTTCGCCTGCAGAGCGGCGTTGGCGTCGGTGGATTCGCGCAGATTGGCCAGGAAGTTGATCGCCCGAAGTCGGCTGACGGCGTCGGCGGGCGTGTGCGGCGGGCCCAGCCGGTCGATGCGGTCCAGGATCAGCGCCAGACGATAGAAATACTCCTCCTCGGGCGTGTCCAACTCGGAAACCACGTGTCGCATGAACCGCTCTCGGTTCAGCGCCCGGATGGCGACGGTGTTCATCGCCTCGATCTTCTCGTCCTCGGTGGCCTCGCGGAGGGTGGCCAGCGTCTGGTAGTCCCGATAGATCGGTACGAGAAGCACCGCTGCGGCGCTGCCCAGGCAGGCGACCAGCAGCACGGTAAACGCTCTTCGCTGCCAGGGATGGCTGCGGAAGTAACGGCGGATGGTTCCCATGTCTTCAGTCTACGTCCCGCCCCGGGCGGCGCCAAGCGTCATGGCCGAACGTCGAAGGTCCCCGGGGGCAACTCCTCCCAGTCGGCGATCAATCGATGGCTCTGCAAGGGGCTCGGAGAATTGCACCGACGGCGGGACGGAGAAATGAACGGGCCTACACCACCGAGCGGTTTTCGTCCTCGTGGCTGCCATGCTCGGCCTGGGTGCGGTTTTCGTCCTGACGACGATGGTTGATGCCCAGCTTCGCCTCGTACAGACGGTAGACGTCCTCCGGCGTGAGCCCGAGAATCTGGCAGATACTCACCCAGAAAAACAGCATGTCCGTCGCCTCGACGCGGGCGTTCTGGAGGTCCTGCAACTCGTACTGCCGCCCCTCCTTCGCCTCGCGATACCAGTGCTTCCAGGAGAGACAGTCCTGCAGCTCGTGGCATTCGGAGACCAACGCGTCGAGGTAGTTCTTCAATGCCCGGCCCGCCTGGACGCGGGCGTCGGTGTCGGCCTGCGATTCGTCGGCAGAGTCGGCCTTGTTGAGGGCATCGCCCAGGGCGAGAGTGTCGAACCCCGCGCGGGCGTTGAGCTTGGCCTGCAGCGGCCAGATGTCTTCCAATGAGTCGATGGGCTTCTCGGCGTCGGGCATGCGGGCTCCGTGTTTCGTGTCAGCGGGATTGTACCGTCCCCCCGGCGGCCATACAATCACGACATGTGCGGCTTTGCCGGTGAGTTCATCCTGCCCCACGCGCCCGACCAGCGGGCGTCGCTGGAGGTCGTTGGGGCGATGGCGTCCCGCCTGATCCATCGCGGCCCGGATGAGGCGGGCGAGTGGCTCTCGCCGGATGGCAGGTGCGCACTTGGGTTCCGACGATTGAGTGTGATCGACCCGGCCGGCAGCCATCAGCCGATGGTCTCGCAGGATGGCCAATCGGCGCTGGCGTACAACGGGGAGATTTACAACTTCCGTCAGCTGCGGGAGGAACTCGTCTCGGCCGGCGCATCCTTTTATACCTCCGGCGATACCGAGGTCCTGCTGCAACTCTGCCGCCACCACGCACCGCGGGAAGCATTGCAGCGGACCAACGGCATGTTCGCATTCGCGTACTACGATGCCACCGCGGGCTCGCTGCTGCTGGGGCGCGACCGCGTGGGGCAAAAGCCGCTCTGGTACGCCCCGTTGGCCGACCGGATCCTCTTCGCCTCCGAGGCCAAGGCCCTCCTGGCGCATCCCCTGGTGACCGCCGAGATGGATCGATCCGTCGTACCTGCTTACCTGTGCATGGGTTACATCCCCTCTCCCAAGTCCGCTTGGCGGGGGATTCTCAAGCTGCCGCCCGGACATTTCAGCTTGGCCTGCGATCGGTTGGGCATGCCTCAGCGGTGGTATTCCCTGCCGGTGAGCGAAGGAGGGCACCCCCCCACCGATGCACAACTCCGCAAGACGATCGCCCGGGCCGTCGCCGATCGGCTGATCGCCGACGTCCCCGTGGGCACGCTGCTCAGCGGAGGGATCGACTCGGCCATCGTGACGGCGATGGCGGCCGACGCGGTGGGCGATCCCCGTGAGATCCGCGCGTTTACCGCCTGCTTTGACGACCCGCGCTACGATGAGCGCCGGCGCGCCACGGCCACCGCTGGTCTGCTCGGCGTAACGCACAACCTTCTGCAAGTGCCTTCTCCACGGCCGGATACCATTCTGGACATGATCGGTCATTGCGACGAGCCGTTCGCTGATTCCAGCGTCATTCCGACCTGGCTGATCTGTCGGGAGACCTCCGGCGAGGTGACGGTGGCCCTCTGCGGCGACGGCGGCGACGAGGTCTTCAGCGGCTATGATCGCTACCGGGCTATGCATCTGGCCCAGCACCTCCGCCCCTGGCAATATGCGCTGGCCAGACTGGCTGCGACGGTTATCGGACCCTTCGCGTCCCAACACCCCCGCTCGCGGGGTAGACGGCTGGTGCGATTCGCCGAAGGACTCCCGTATCCGCCTGCCATGCAATACTTTGCGTATCGATCTCTACTGAATGCCGATCGGCTGACCCAGCTGGTTCGCCCGGAGTTTCTGGATTCTCCCGGGACGGTCGATCCGCTGGACTGGTTCTGCAGCCTCTATGAACAACAGGGCGCGCCGGAGGAGGCGGAAAATGCCCGTCGGATGGATTTCGCGACCTACCTGCCGGATGACCTGCTGGTGAAGGCGGACCTCGCCTCGATGAAGGCTTCGCTTGAGCTTCGTGCCCCCCTGCTGGATCATCGCGTTGTGGAGGCGGCATCTCACTTGCCCGTGAGTGAGCTCATCCAGGGCCGACGTGGAAAGGCGGTGCTGCGAAGGCTCTTCGCCGACAAATTACCGGACGAGGTGCTGACAGGAGCCAAGAAGGGTTTTGGCGTGCCCCTCGCGGCCTGGTTGAGAGGCGATCTCGCACCCTTGGTGCACGAACTGGTGCTGGACACGGATTTTACGGATTCAGCAGGGTTACGGCCGGAGGCAGTAGCAGGCATTGCCGGCGAACATCTGGCTGGCCGACGCGATCACAGCCAGCTCCTATGGGCCCTCCTGGTCCTTGCCCGCTGGATGCAAAAGAACGGCTGACTTCTGTCTCTATCTGAGCTCGTGTAAATAGGACGGTCATTTTTCGATATGTTCCACGTGGAACAGCCATTCTTTGTTGATTCGCATATCTTCGTTCCACGTGGAACGGTGCTTCTCATAACGTCATTGACCTCGCAACGAAATTCTTCGTTTCATGTTGAGAAATGATCGTTGCATTGGTTCGCTGGTCGGATATTCTATGTTCCACGTGGAACGCACCATTTTCTGCCTGGTCCTTATGGAAGGAGCCGGACATGGCCAAGCAAGGCAAGCCTGCACGCAAAGCAAGACTCGGAAGGGGGCTTTCCAGCCTTATTGTCTCCTCGACTTCCCCGGAATCCGAAGAAGGGCAGTTTGAGCCCGATGACTCCCCTTCGGAGGCCCAAACGCCCCCGGCAGCGTCTGAACCGTCTGAGGCATCGGCCACGGCTGATGCGAAGGGCAGTCCTGCAGAGATTCCGGCTGAGGACATCTCGCCGAACCCCTATCAGCCGCGACGCCAATTCCCTGAGGCCGAGCTGGCTGAACTTCGCGAGAGCATTCGGCAGCAGGGCATTCTTCAGCCGTTGATTGTTTCGCCGGCAACCGGGCAGTCGGAGACGCCCTATGTGCTGGTAGCCGGCGAGCGTCGGCTGCGGGCGGCGAAGGCGGCAGGGCTGGAGACGGTTCCGTGCATCATTCGTGATGCCGATTCCCGTCAGATGGCTGAATGGGCACTGATCGAGAACCTCCAGCGGTCCGACCTGGATCCGATCGAACGGGCAGAGGGCTATCAGCACTACATCGACCGCTTCGCGCTGTCGACGGCGGAAGCGGCGGAACGTCTGGGTCAGGCGAGATCCACCGTTGCCAACCACTTACGGCTGTTGGAATTGTGTGACGATGTCCGCCGGCTCATCTCGCAGGGCATGTTAACGTTCGGACACGCCAAGGTGCTTGCCGGCGTGCGTGATCCTGAGCTGCAAATGCTTCTGGCCAAACGGGTTGTCGCCAAGGGGCTGAGCGTACGTGCGTTGGAGGAGGCTTTGCAGCAGGCCCAGGGTGAGAACTCGGCCAAGGAGAAGTCCTCAGCCGGGCCGCAGAGCAAGCCGCCCTACGTGAGGGACCTTGAGGAGAAGCTCACCCACACCGTTGGCACGCGGGTAGCCATCTTGCCTGGACGGGCCAAGCATACCGGCAGGATCGTGGTGGAATACTACAGTCTGGACGATTTCGACCGCATCGCGGAATCTCTAGGCTGGCAGGGCGAAGAGGCCTGAGGCCGGCGCGCCGGAACATGGGCGACGGAAAAAGGGCCGACCTGTGACACGCAGGCCTTCGATCGATGTTTCTGCCCTCACGGCAGGTCCGATAATGCAGCGGTTCCTGCTCAGGCGGCCTTGAGCGCTTGGTGGACTGTAACCAGTAACTGCTGTATTTCAAAGGGCTTATACAGAAGTGCGTAGGCTCCGAGCTGCTTGGAGATCTGTACGACGCGTTCGCTCTTATCGCCGGTAAGGTAGATCACCGGGGCGGCGACATGGGCCGCCTGCTGGAGGCGCTGCTGGACGGTGAACCCGTCGCCACAGGGCATGTTGATATCAAGGATGATCAAGTCCGGCCGGGCCGTCATCGCCTGTTGCAGGGCGTGGTAGGAATCGCTGCCGCAGACCACGTTAAACCCGGCGTTCTTGAAGCGGATCGCCAGCGCCTGCACCAGCGCCAGGTCGTCATCGGCGATCAGAATGGTCTTGGTCCTCTGGTCCATATCCCTGCCTCCGCCCGGGGGCGTTCGTGGAATGGGCGCCGTGTCTTCTGCGTCAGCCCGGATATGTTATCGGCCGGTGGGCCCGGATCGTTTAACAATTGATGCGGGCCGGCCTTTTTGGAGGCACTTGGGTTGGCCTGAGGCGAGCGGGATCTACACATGCAGTCCGCCAGTGACCACCGGCGGACCGTCGGCAGGGGGATATCGATGCCGGGGCACACACGCAGCCCCGTCTGGGCGAAATTCGACGGAACGGGCCTGTTATTCCTCGTGTTCTGGCACCTCGGCCGACCGCACCTGCTCGGCGGCGGGGTCGTGGTCGGTCGCCGGATTCCTTTTCCGCGCGACATGCCGATAGACCAGCGAGAGCAACACGACGCCGGCACCGATGGCGCCGACGACGGCCCAGAGCATGGGTCCCAAATCGGGAACCAGGGCGATGATGCCCAGTGCCAGGGCGCAGGCCCCCACGAGCGTTCCCGCTGCCAGCGGGGTGTATTGCACCGCCCCTCCGCCCACGGGAGCAACGTCCGATTCCTCGTCGACCTGCCTGTCTCTGCGGGCCTCCTTGAGGCTGGAGTGCAGCAGCAGTGCCGACCAGGCGAGGATCACCACCACCGCGCCGAACATCGCAGCGCGGTAGACGATGCTCTCCTCGTGCAGGATCATCGGGGCTGTGACGATCAGCACGAGAAACGAGATCCACGCCATCAGCACCCAGGGCTGTTCTTTGGGCCTTTTCTTCTCCATGGAGCGACACGTCCTTTCTATGATACACGATAGTGCGCAACCCCGCGAAGGGCAAGAACCTCGTGGCCTCGCGGAGCAATTCCTTGCATCCTGCCGACCGGGCTGATTCAATCGCAGGTCCCGTCTGGATATCAACACGACTGCTACCGCGAAAGGGACGGCTATGAAGTATTTTCTTGGAATCGACATCGGAACCTCGGGCACCAAGTCGCTGATCATGGACGCCAAGGCCCGCGTGGTCGCCACGGCCACCGCCGAGCATCCCAGCTACGCACCCCAGCCCGGCTGGAGCGAGCAGGAACCCGACGACTGGTGGGGTTCGACGGTCAAGAGCGTCCGCGAGGTGCTCAAGAGGTCCAAAGTCGACGGCAAGCAGGTCGCGGGCGTGGGGCTTTCCGGCCAAATGCACGGGCTGGTGATTACCGACGAGGCGGGCACGCCGTTGCGGCCGAGCCTGATCTGGAACGATCAGCGAACCGCGGAGGAGGCAGCCCTGATCGAGGAGGCCGTCGGCGGCAAGAAGAAGCTCATCCGCCTGGTGGGCAACGTGGCGATGACGTCATTCACGCTCACCAAGCTGCTGTGGGTCAAGCGCAACGAGCCGAAGGTGTACGAGAAGATCAAGCACTTCCTGCTGCCCAAGGACTACGTGCGGCTGCGGATGACCGGCGAGTACGTCGGCGAGGTTTCGGACATGTCCGGGACGCTCATGCTCAACCAGAAGACACGGGACTGGTCGCCGAAGATCCTGGAAACCTTCGAGATCGACCGGGACATCCTGCCGCCGGTGGTGGAATCGCACGAGGTGACCGGCACACTGTCGGCCGACGCTGCCAAGGCGTTGCGACTGGCCAAGGGCACGCCGGTGGTTGGCGGCGGGGGCGATCAACCCGCCGGGGCGGTGGGCAACGGCGTGGTGCGCAACGGGCTGACCAGTGCGACGATGGGCACCAGCGGGGTGGTGTATACCCACTCGAAGGAGTACAAGACCGACCCCGCCAGCCGGGTCAACACGTTCTGCTCGTGCGTGGACGGGGAGTATTGCATGTTCGGCTGCGTGATGGCGGCAGGGGGAAGCTTCCAGTGGTACCGCAACGTGCTGGGCGAAGCCGAGATGCGATCCGCCAAGCGCAAGAAGGTGGACCCCTACGAACTGCTCACGGCGATGGCGGAAAAAGCGCCGCCCGGCAGCGAGGGTGTGTTCTGGCTGCCGTACCTGACCGGTGAACGGACGCCCCACGCCGACCCCAACGCCCGGGCCTGCTGGATCGGGATCAACTCGCGGACGACCAAGGCGGAGCTGATCCGCTCGCTGATGGAGGGGGTGACCTTCGGCATGAACGACGCGGTGACCATCCTGGAGAAGACCGGCGCGCCGATTCGCGAGGTGCGTCTCTCCGGCGGCGGGGCGCGCAGCGAGTTCTGGCGACAGCTCCAGGCGGACATCTATGGCAAGCGGTGCGTGACGATCAACTCCGAGGAAGGTCCGGGCTACGGCGTGGCGATCCTCGCTGCGGTCGGGACCGGGCACTATTCCTCCGTGCCGCAGGCCTGCAAGGAAGCGGTGAGCATCACGCGGACGATCAAGCCGCGGGCCAGGCAGCGCCGCGAATACCGGAAACTCTACGAACAATACACCCGACTCTATCCGGCGCTGGCCGCCGAATTCGAGCGGATCGCCGCGTTGTAGGCCCGGATCGGAGCATCGATCAGCGCAGCTGCGGGTGAAAGCTGCCTTAGCGCGCGAGGCGTTCCCAGCCCGAGGCCCGATATTACTGCGCGCGGACCCGGCGCCTACAGGCCGAGGTCGATCTTCTCGTCGACGTTGACCACGACGTTTTCGACTTTGCTGAAGTAGGTTACCTTGACGCGGACCTTCTTGCCCACCAGTTCCTTCTCCAGCCCGAAACTCAGCCCATAGGTTTTCTTTCCGCCCGGGCCGGTGGAGTAGCTGCCCATCCGGCGTGATTTGACCTCGTTGCCTTCGGTGTCGTGGAAGACGACCGACCGGATCGCCGCAAAGGAGCTGTTGCTCTTGAGGGTCAGGGCTGCTTTGGTGCGTCCGAAGCTGCTTTCCTTGACGTTTTCGAGCGTCGCGTCGATGGTCCCGAGCTTGACGGCCTCGCCGTCCTTGAGCGTGAACTCGCTCTTTGCGTTCTTCTCGCCCTTGCCGGCCAGCAGCGTGAAGGTGCCTTTCACCCTGAGTGTCTTTGTCCCGTCGGCGGGGAGCTTCTTGCTGCGGACCGAGAAGAACACCTGGTTGCCGTCGTCGCTGATGTTGGGGCTGAAGGGCATCCATTTGTTGCCGAACGCCGAGGCCTTCGAGGGTTTGGCGAGGACCGTGCCCTTGTCGTCCGTGAAGGTCTGGAGTTGCGACTGGTCCTTATCCATTTCGATGAAGTAGCGAGTTCCGCCGTCAATGGCGAAATGCACCGCAGTCCCTCTCGGCAGTCCGAACGCCATCGACCGGTTGTACTTATCGTTCGGGCGGGGCTTGGCGACGGACAGGCCCGCGACCTCCAGCGTCACGTCGCTGTCGGCCTGGGTGTCGGAGGCGTCCCGGGCGCCGGCGGGGATGGTCATGACCGTCAACACAGCCCCAACCAGCAGGGCGGCAAGAATCGGAAGCATCGTGCGTTTCATGGGAATGTCCTTTCTTGAGCTTGCGGGCGCCGGGGCAAGGGCACCGGTCCGGCGCTATTCTATGCGCCCGGGGCAGCAGGGTCCATGGATCGGAAGGGCCAAAACCGATAGCAGCCTCACGAACGCCGAAACCCCGTCGATTGTTGCCCTATTCATCCAACCCGAGCGGGCCAATGAGGGCGGCGCGGAGCTCGTCGGCCGAGATGCGCCAGCCGATGGCAACGACGGCCGACTGGTCGGGCTATACAGATCGATCGCCTTCTGCACACCGACGACGATCTTCTCCTCGTCGCGCAGAAACTCCCTCGCCGAGACGCCCAGAAGCGACCCGGCGTGACAGCCCACGAAGGGCACCCATGCAATACGGTCGGTCGGCTCGCAGGCAATGGCGCTGCGAACCCGCTGACGTCCGGTCATCTCGTTGCTCATGGCGGAATCCATCCAAATAAGAGGCACCAGGGGATGCCATCTTGCCACGGATCAACGGGAATGCAACCCCCACCGGCTGTGAAGAAGACAAAAACGGTGCGCACACCTGCCCAGCCTACGACGAGTTGCGGGCCGAACCCGCCCCGAGCGCACTCGAAGCGAACCAGCCAGTGGGTGTGATGGTCAGAGGAAATGGTTCTTTGACTTTAGGGTCTCACGCTGTAAGTCAGGAATTCTTTGCGTGCTTCAGCACCGCGATCAGTTGCTTCAGCTGTTCAGAGTTTAGAAACCAACTCCTGTCCGGATCGTACGTCGAAGCCTCCCTCGCGGGAGTCTGCAGCAACGACCGCAGCTCCTTGTCGCTGATCCCGAAGTATTCTATCAGCCGTTTGATGAAGAACATGACTGCCAAGCCACGGCTTGCATCGCTCGCATCTGGATAGATACCCATGAGGGTCTTTCTCGCTTTGTTCTCCCCCATATTGCCTACAAAAGCCACGTTGGTACGGGTGCGGTTCATGCCGTCAAACAAAGAGCGAAGTTCTCGCAGCGCCCTGTCATAGAGGTCCGCAACACCGCTCTGTTCTGCCAGTTGATGAAGCTCTTCCAATGTGCGGGGCGGTTTACGTTTTGACTTACTCTCAGCGCGGGTCTGTACTTCCTCCTCATCGAGCAAAAGCGAACGGCCGACAAATTCGCCTTCGGCAGTCCTGAAGTAGGCGAACGTGACGACGTTTATGTCGATATCGTGTGTCTCCGAAAGATACCTCACGATTCGCTCGGTCGCCGCATCGATAGACGAAGCAACGAGGTAGATGCGGTGTCGTTCGTTCAGAATTTCGGGCACGTCCGTCTGGAACTGCTCTCGGAAGGCTTGCTCAAACGTGTTACCCTCAACAAAACCGCTGGCGATTTCCGTTATGGCCTCGTGGCCCAGATCTTGTACCCACGACGCGTAGTCCAAGGCCTGCGCCACCACGTCTCGCGGAGTCTTGTCACGCTTGAGTTCGAGAATGACCAAGTTGCCAACCGGATCAACGGCCAGCAGGTCAATGAAGCCGCCGTAGGCGGTCTCAATCTGCTGGCCGATAGCCAAGAGGTCGGTCCCGATAAGACTGATATCGTGACAAAGCCATTCTTCGAGCCTGGATTCGAGATCAAGCTTTTCTCGAGGCACCGGCGAGGGGCGCTCATTAATAACTTGCCACAACTGCATCTCGGTTGGCATAGTTTTGTCCGTATTCTTAGCTAACGAACCAGAGACCCTTGCCAAAGGCCCGAATGTGTCCGCGCGGACACGGCGGGCAGGAAGGCTAGCGATCCCAACGCATTCATTGTCCATCAACCGCCTCATCGGTCAAGGCCGTAGCGGAGGCATTGCTGTTCATGTGGCCGGAAGACTTCGGCGGTTACGCCCGGCCGGCGACGCCCTTTACGTCGTAGCCGAGCGATTCGACCGCCTCGCGGAGGCGATCAGGTTCGATGGCCTGGCCGGTGACGTCGGCCCGCCCCTTGGCGGCGTCGGCGGAGGCGTTGCGCACACCGGCGACCTCCTGCAGAGCCCGTTTCACCGCGTCGGCGCAGTGCGAGCAGTGCATTCCCTCGATTCTCAGCCGCCAGGCGTTGGAGCCGATCTCCTCGCCGGCCAATCTCTCAGCAAGGTCTTCCGGAGCCGTCGGCTCGTTCCAGCGTTCCTGCTGCGATCGGCGCTGTGTCAACCAGCCGGTCAATCTCGGCCGCAGGATCGCATGGGCGAGCACGGCGATCAGCAGAATGGTCGAGCCCAGCTTCAGCCAGAGGGGCATCATCTCGCCCATCGGCGGGGCGGGGGTCATGCCCGTCGAATGGAAAATCCAGTTCAGCACCATCCCGGCTGCCAAGGCGGTCAGCCCGACCGAAAGCAGATAGATGATTGCGGTCTTCCTTCCCATGGTCCGCCAGAGTGTCGCGATGGTGGCCGCGTTTGTGGCAGGTCCGGTCATGAGGAACACCATCGCCGCCCCGGGCTCCACGCCCTTGCTCACCAGGGCAGCGGCGATCGGAACCGATGCCGTCGCGCAGACGTACATCGGAACGCCCAGGACCATCATCACGAGCATGCCTGCAATTCCGCCGCCCACTACGCGGATCAACTGCTCGGCCGGGACCAGCGCGGAGATCAGTGCCGCGATGACCAGTCCCACCAGCAGGGCCGTTCCGATGTCGGCCGGCAGCGTCACAAACCCGTACTTCAACCCCCGGATCCACGGATGCGCCGCTTCCCCATCGACGCAGCAGGCGTCGGTGCAGGCAGCTCCCTGCTGCATGTGTTCGACGTCGGCGTCGGCGTTGTCTTCTTCCGTGCTCATCGCCACCGCCGATCCGCCGATGAGCCCGCACACCAGCGCCGCCAGAGGCCGAAAGATCGCCACCACCGGGCCCAGCAGGCTGAACGTTACGAAAATGCTGTCCACGCCGGTCTGCGGGGTGGAAATCAGGAACGACGTGGTCGGCCCCTTTCCCGCCCCATGCCGCCGAAGCGACGCCGCCACGGGAATCACCCCGCACGAGCACAGCGGCAGGGGGATGCCCATCAGCGAAGCCTTGGAGACGTTCCAGAACCCTCGCCCGCCGAGATGTTTCTCGACCCACGCGGGGCGCACCAGCACGCTCAACACGCCGGCCACCAGAAACCCGAACAGCAGGTAGGGGGACATTTCCAGCAGCACGTCCCAGAAATCGACAGCGACATTCCAGACAGTATCCATGGAGCTTACCTTTTCTTCTTACACAAACGGGCCAGTTCCGTTGTCGGATCCACGTCTGGGTGAATCCCCAGCCGCGTGAGGGCAAAATCATACTTCACCGGATCGTCCGGGTCGAAGCGTCGCAGCGAGCGGGTGATCTCGATCGCCGTTTTCGCGTCGGCCGACCGACGGGAGGTCAGGCCCAGGGCTTGCCCCATTCTATGCATGTGAGTGTCCAGCGGAACGACGAGCCTCGCCCGCCAGGCGGGGTTCCACCCGCCCGGATCGATCGCGTCGGCGCGAATCATCCATCGCAGCCACAGCCATAATCGTTTGCATGCGCTGCCCTTTGCCGGCCTGGGCAGCAGGTGGCCGCATCGGCTGCGGGGGT
This sequence comes from Phycisphaerae bacterium, assembly GCA_046541875.1. Taxonomy (GTDB): domain Bacteria; phylum Planctomycetota; class Phycisphaerae; order SM23-33; family SM23-33; genus CAZFPT01. The sequence continues at coordinate 19,930 of JBKHCL010000026.1, forward strand.
CCAGCAGATCCACGAAACGTCCCAGGCCCGGCGCGAGTGTCTCGTCCTGCTCGCCCACGCCCCCGGCGAAACACGCCTCCAGCGAGCCGAACAGCCACACCAGTCGACGAGCACCGAGCAGCATGTCGGCCAGCTGTCTGCCGGTATTGAAGCGGTGTTTGAACGCCTCCAGCCGGGCCCGCAGTTCCCGCGGTCTGCTGTTGGCCAACAGCTCGCCGGGCCGCTCGCCGAGAACATCCAACACGCGGCGGGCGCTGTTGAGGATCTGCCCGACGCGCCCATGGGACAGCGCCGAGACCACCAGGCCGACCACCTCGCGGTCCCGCACGTGGCGGTAAGGGGCGACCAGCTGCAGGGGATCGGGAGAAAGGAACTCCGCGCGCGTGTATCGCCGGTAAAGCTGGTCCATCGTCTCGCGGGTCACTCGGACGTTCGTCATGCCCTCCAGTGTAGCCGATCTCGCCGAGTCGCCCGACGTTTGTGGTAACATGCGCTTGGTCGCTCCGGTCGGTCATGCTATAGTGTTCGATCCCCCAAAGGGCATCGGGGGCAAGGAGCGACGATGAACATCAAAGAGTACAGGCAATGGATCCACGCCGGATCGACCAATACCATCGAAAGTGCCTGGCTGGTGGCGATGGACGCCAATCAGCCCGTCGCGCAGATGCGCGAGGTGCTGGACCTGCTGAACCGCTCGAAAATGAGCGAGTTGGCGGACACTCTTGGCTGGACGCTGCTGGAAGACCGCATCGAGTCTCTCGGGCCCGAAGAGGCGCTGGAGGTCGTCAAGGTCATCCTGCCGGCGCTGTCCGGCGAGGATGAAGTTCGCTCGGCGTCGGCCGACCTGTACCGCAAGGTCCACGGCGACCACGAGCACTTCGATACGATCCTGGACGCCGCCGGTCTGGAGGGCAACCAGTCGCCCCGTCGGGCCGTCCAGACGCTGGAGACCGCTCTGGCGATCAAACCCGGTTCCTATGTGGTCAACCGCCACGACGACGACGCCTGGCGCGTCACGGGCTTCAATGAGGTCCTGCAGGAATTCGACCTGGTCGACCATCGAGGCCGCCAAAGCTCGCTGGAGTGCAAGCTGCTTGCCGATGAATACGACCCCGCCGATCCGGAAGACTTCCGTGTCATCAGTCGATTCGACCGCGAAGGCTTCCAGACGCTCCTGCAGAAAGACCCCCAGGCGGCGCTGCGGGGCATCTGCCTGGCCAAGGGAGGCAGCATCGCTCAGCCGCAACTGAAGGAACTGCTGGTCGAGACGTTCCTGCCCCCCAACAAATGGTCCTCGTGGTGGGGACGGGCGCGGACGGCCATCAAGAAATCCGACGTGCTCACGGTGGACGGTCGCCCTGCGGTTGTGGAATATCACCCCAGCGGGCGCACGCTGGAGGAAGAGCTCGCCCCCGCCGTCGATCAGGCGATCCTGCCCGAGGAGTATTTCGGCCTCCTTCGCACCTATGTTCGCGAGGCCCGGCAGCGTGGCGTACCGGTCGAGGAGAGCTTTGCGGGCACCATCCTTGAAACGCTCGCGCGAATGGCGGACGACTACCGCGCCAACCGCCCGGGCGATGCGCTGACGGCCGCCCTCGCCCTGGATGCCGCCGAGGACATGGGCCTGACGCTGCCCGAGGGCGACTATCCCCGTGGAGCGGATATTCTCACCAAGCGTTCCAACCCCGCCCCCGCCGTTGCGGACATCCCCAACAGCGACCTTTGGCCCGTTGCGATGAAAGCCCTGGATCAGCGCGAGGACGCCGCCGACCAGTTCGAGCAGCTTCTCACACTCATGCCCGCTTCGCAACTGGACGCCATCGCCCAGCGCCTGCGAAACGCCGATCGCGAGGACGCCATCAAGAAGGCCGCCGCCGAATGCATTCTGGACGTGGCCGACAATCTGGAGATCTGCCTTTGGTTGTGGAAGGGCCCAGCCGTCAAGGTGCCCTCCGCCCCCGATCCACTGGACCTGCTCAGCCGCTTCCTTGCAGCGATGCAGGAACTCCACCGCGAGCACGCCGTGGACAACGACTTCCGCCGCGACGCCTGCCAGAAGATTCGCAACGCGCTGACCGAGAGCGGCTGCCGTCGCTTCCTGGAAGCCCTCGAGCAGATGGACGAAGCCGTCGCCCGAACCATCAAGCGGCGGATCGAGCGTTCGCCGGGCCTGAGCACCTCTTCCCGCGAGGAACTGCTTCAACTGGTCCGCGAGAAATACTACAAGCTCTTCCTCAAGGAGAAGGTCGAGCCCTGGTTGGACGAATCGGCTGTCTACCTCACCGAGGAGTCGCTGCACCGGAAAGAGGCCGAGCTCAAGGAGCTTACCGAGGTGCGCATTCCAGCCAACTCCAAAGCCATCGGTGCCGCCGCCGACCTGGGCGACCTCAGCGAGAACGGCGAATGGCAGTACGCCATCGAAGAACGCCGCCGCCTGCTGGGGCAGGTCGCCAACCTCCAGGACGACCTGGCCCGGGCGCGCATCATCGAACCTCGGGACATCCCGACAGACTCGGTGGGCATCGGCTCACGCGTGACGGTCCGTCCCGTCGAAGGTGGCGAGCCGGTGGACCTGACGTTCATGGGGCCGTGGGAAACCAACGTCGACGCCCGCATCTTCAGCTACAAGACGCCGCTGGCACAGGCGCTGATGGGTCTGAAGGTCGGCGAAACCGCCACGCTGAAACTCGGTGGCGTCGAGGGTGAGTACACCATCGAAGCGATCAATCCCGGCATGTCCGAACAATCCGTCGAATAGCGGCAAGGACTATTCGACGTTTCCCCGCGCAGGCCGTCGGCTGCGGCTGGAGACACGCGGGGGCCGAAAGCTCCCGGCCGCTTTGCGGATCGCGCCTCAGACCAGCAGCCGACCCACCTGGTAGACGATCAGCGTGCTGATGTACGCCAGGGCGGTCAGCCCCCCCAACTGCAGCAGGGCCCAGCTCCATCGGCCTGACTCCTGGCGCGTGGCGGCGATGGTGGCTACGCACGGGGCGCTGGTCAGGCAGAAAAGCATCACGCAGAACGCCTGCAGCGCGGTGTAGTTTTTGCGCAGCTTGCCTCGCAGCGAGTCGGCGGCAGAGCCTTCATCCTCGTCGGCGACCGAATACACGATGCCCAACTGGGCCACGAAAATTTCCTTGGCCGCCAGGGCGCCGATCATGGCGGTCCCGAGTTTCCAGTCGAACCCCAACGGGCGAATGACCGGCTCGAGGCCCTGCCCGATTCGGCCGGCCAGGGCGTAGGACGCCAACTCGCTGCCCCGTTGGCCGGCAAGCTCGGCCAGACGTTCTTTCAGCGGAGCCCGCATGTCCCGGCGGTAGAACATCGCAGCCGGGTAGGCGTCGGGATACTCCTGCTTGAGGGCGGCGAGCTTGGTGTCCCGCCGGTCGGCAGCGAGCTTATAGGCCGGGTCGTCCTCATCCCATTCGTGCTCCCGGACCAGTTCCTCAAAGCCATCCTTTATCTCGCCGATTCGCTCGGCCACCGTGAGCATCGTTGCCAGTCGATCGCCGCCCGGCCTGCGGAGCGCCGCCTGTTTGGTCTGCTGGAATCTTTCTTTGGCCTGCTGCCAGCCGTCCTCGTGGGGCCAGTACTCCCGTTGCTGCTCCTGCCATTCCATGCGGGCTCCGGCAAGCGTTACCGGGGCGTTGGCGTCGGGCAGGTCGAGCCTGACAGCCAGTTGGTCGGCCTGGGCGACGTAACGCCGGCGGGCCTGGTTGGCCAGTTCGTCATAGTCTCGCGAGAAGTCCTGCTTCCGCGGGAAGGTTCCCACCGCCCAGAGGAGGATGGAGGCAGCCAGCAGGATGGTCCCCGCCTTCCTGACGTACATCCACGCCCGCTCCCAGGTGTGGATGAGCAGGCCCTTGGTGGTGGGCATGCGGTAGGGGGGCAGTTCCATGACGAACGGGGTGGTCTCGCCCTTGAGAATCGTGCTTCGCAGGACCTTCGCCAGGACAATCGCCAGGGCGATCCCGATCATGTAGATCCCCCAGAGCATCGGCGCCCGCCACGCCGGCGGGAAGAAGGCCGGGATGATCAGCGCATAGATGGGGAATCGCGCCCCGCAGCTCATCAGGGGCACCACGAGCATCGTCGTCAGCCGGTCGCGTCGGGTTTCCAGGGTTCGCGTCGCCAGGATCGCGGGCACCGAACAGCCGAACCCGATCAGCATGGGGATGAAGCTCTTCCCGTGAAGCCCGAGCTTGTGCATGACGTGGTCGATGATGAAGGCCGCCCTGGCCATGTAGCCGGTATCCTCCAGCAGGGCGATCGCCAAAAACAGGAACAGAATGTTCGGCAGGAACACCAGCACGCCGCCCACCCCGCCGATAATGCCGTCGACCACAAGGCTCTTGAGCAGGCTGTCGCTGCCTTTCGGCCAGAACGTCGCGAGGGTACCGCCCAGCCACTCGAAACCCATTTCCAGCCAGTGCATCGGGGCCTCGGCTGCGGTGAAGGTCAGGTGGAACACCGCGTACATGAGCACCGCGAACACCGGCAGCCCCAGCCAGCGGTGGGTGAGTACGGCGTCGAGCTTGTCGCTGAGTTCGTGGCGGCGGTGGACGTTGCTGCGGATCGACTCGCTGACCGCCCCGGAGATGTACCCGAAACGGCGCTCCGCGAGGATCACGTCCGCCGCCTCGCCGAACACCCCGGCCAGATGCTTACCGACGTGCTCCGCCTCGGCGCGGATTACCTCGGCCTGCTCGGGCGTGCAGGCATCGTGGAAGTGTTTCAGGGCGTCGGAGTCCTGCCCCTCGATGAGCTTCAGGGCGGTCCAGCGGGCGGGCATTGCCTCGCCGCAGGCGGCCGTCACGTCGCGGGTGAGGGGCTGGAGGTGCTGCTCGATCTCGTTGCCGTACGTGCAGTGGCGCTGGTCGGCGACGGCCTGCTCGCGGTTTCGCGCCACGGTGACGGCTGTCCTGAGCAGTTCGTCCACCCCTTCGCCGCGGTGACCGACCGTCTGAACAATGGGTACTCCCAGCAAGGCCGAGAGTTCCTGAACGTCCATTTCGACCCCGCTGGCGGCAGCGACGTCCGACATGTTCATCGCGAGCACCACCGGCAGGCCCAGCTCCAGCAGTTGGGTGGTGAGGTAGAGGTTCCGTTCGAGGTTCGAGGCGTCGACGATGTCGATCACCACGTCGGGCGGCTCGTCGAGGAGCATGCGTTGAGCGACGATCTCCTCGGGGCTGTGCGCGTCGAGGCTGTAGGTTCCGGGCAGGTCCTCGATGTGAAGGTCGACCCCGTCGATGCGGGCGTTGCCCTGCTTGCGTTCGACGGTCACACCGGGATAGTTGCCCACATGCTGACGGGCGCCGGTGATGGCGTTGAAGATGGTGGTCTTGCCGGCGTTGGGGTTGCCGGCCAGCGCCAGGCGAATCGCCCGGGCGTCGCGGAGATCACTCATGGGGTCCTCGGAGGAAACGCGTCGGGTGGATCAGTCCTGTTGGAGGGGGGTTACGTGGATCTGTCTGGCCATCCCGCGCCCGATCGCCAGGCGCGTCCCGCCCACGGCGATCAGCACCGGGCCCCAGTTGTTGCGTTTGACCAGTTCGAGTTCGCTGCCCACCGTCACGCCCATAGACCGCAGACGCGACGCGCAGTTGCACCCGCCGTCCAGCGACGCCACGCGGGCCCGCTGACCGATGGGAAACTCCAGCAACGGTGTCATTGTCGAGGATTTCATGACCTTACCTGACCACGCCCCGGCAGGGCGATTGATACGTCAACAGACTTCGGTGTTCACTATGGTGAACATACTACACGAACCCGAACAACCCACCAAGGGGAAAATTCGTCCCATTGTCCTGCGATTGCGGTTTTTTCGCCTCGCCGGGCCTCTTCCAGTCCCGCAGAGCGGTTTCCCGTTGCCCCCGGACGCGATCTGACCGACACTGGGGCCCATGGACCGGATTTCTCTCATCGCGACCACGACCTTCGGACTGGAGGCCGTCGCTTCGCGCGAGCTGGAGGCGTTGGGCTACGAGCCCGAGATCGTCTCCAGCGGGCGGGTCGAGTTTGCCGGCGACGCCTCCGCGATCGCCCGGGCGAACCTCTGGCTGCGGTCGGCGGACCGCGTGTTGCTGAAGGTCGGGCAGTTCCACGCGGATGATTTCGGCACGCTCTTCGACGCCACCTCCCAGCTGCCCTGGGAGCGGTGGATCGGGCCGGAGCAGGCATTCCCGGTGCGGGGGCGGTCCGTGCGGTCGAAGCTTTCCTCCGTGCCCGCCTGCCAACGGATCGTCAAAAAGGCCGTCGTCGAACGCCTGCGAAACGCCCACAGCCGACAGACGCTTCCGGAAACAGGCCCCGAAGCGCGCATCGAGATCGCGCTGCTCAAAGACACCGCCACCCTCACGCTGGACACCACCGCCGCGGGGTTGAACAAACGCGGCTACCGACCCATCGCCGGTAAGGCAGCCCTCAAGGAAACGCTCGCCGCCGCCCTGGTGCAACTGAGCTTCTACGCCCCGGATCGGCCGATGCTGGACCCGCTGTGCGGGACGGGAACCCTCTGCATCGAGGCGGCGATGATCGGGCGGAACATCGCCCCGGGTCTCGAGCGAACCTTCGCAGCCGAGCATTGGCCTACGGTGGACGCGACGGTCTTCAGGGACGCCCGCAGCGAAGCCCGCGAGGTGATCCGCCCAGCCCTCGAAGCGCCCATCCAGGGCAGCGACATCCACGGCGGGGCGCTGTCACTGGCCCGTCGAAACGCCCAGGCCGCCGGCGTCGCCGACGATATCACCTGGAAGCAGGCGGACTTCCGCCGGATCGACCCGCCCGAGCAGTACGGTGTGCTGATTACCAACCCACCCTATGGCCAACGGGTGGGCGAGGGCGACGTGCGGGCGCTGTACCGCGACATGCCGCTGGTGTTCCGCAACCTGCCCACATGGTCGCTGTTCATCCTGACCTCGGACAAGGCCTTCGAGCGGATCGTGGGTCGCCCGGCCGACCGACGACGAAAGCTCTACAACGGCAACATCGAGTGTACCTACTACCAGTTCCACGGGCCGCCACCGCCCGCGTCGCCCGCCACCGCCAGGCCTATCGAGCAGATCGACCCCGCCTTCGGCGGGCTCAGCGATCACGCCCACCAGCAGGCCGAGGCGTTCGCCAATCGCATCGAGAAGATGGCCCGCCACCGGCGGCGCTGGCGGGGGCGGGGCATCCACTGTTACCGCCTCTACGAGCGGGACATCCCCGAGGTGCCCCTCATCGTCGACCGCTACGAGGACGCCCTGCACATCGCCGAGGTCGATCGGCCTCACGAGCGGACGCCCGCCCAGCACGCCGACTGGATCGACCTGATGTGCCGGACCGCTGCGGCAACGCTGGAGATCGATCCCGGGAAGGTCTTCGTCAAAACCCGCCGCCGCCAGCGAGGCCTCTCGCAGTACGAGCGGCAGGCTGAGGCGAAACACCAACAGGTCGTCCGCGAGGGGGATCTCAAGTTCCTCGTGAACCTCTCGGACTACCTGGACACGGGGCTGTTCCTGGACCACCGCATCACGCGGTCGATGGTTCGCGACGAGTCGGCCGGCAAACGCGTGGTGAACCTGTTCGGCTATACCGGGTCGTTCAGCGTGTACGCCGCCGCGGGCGGGGCTCGGCAGACGGTAACCGTGGACCTCTCCAACACCTACATCGAGTGGGCCCGGCGGAACATGACCCTCAACGGATTCGAGGGTCCCGCCCACCTCTTCCAAAGGGCCAACGTGGCCGAGTGGCTCGGGCGGCTGCACGCTTCCGAGCGATTCGATCTGGCGATTGTGGACCCGCCGACGTTCAGCAACAGCAAGTCCACCGAGACCGACTGGGACGTGCAGGCCCACCACGCCACGCTTCTGCGCGAGCTTCGGGGCTTTATGAGCCCCGGCGGGGTGATTTACTTCTCCACGAACTATCGGCGGTTCAAGCTCGATGAAGTCGCGCTCAAGTCGGCCGACATGGACGTCCGGGACATCACCAGGCAGACCATCCCCGAGGATTTCCGCAACCAGCGGGTCCACGCCGCCTGGCGCATCGTCTGCCCGTAAGCGGGCGATGGGCACTGCGTGCCGGGGCCCGGGCCGATGTTTTTTCATTTCCTGTGTTGCGCATTTCAGGGCAGCGGAGTATGGGGTGGTAGAGGTGGATCATGGCCGAAAAGCAAACGGACGAACAGTTGATGCAGGACGTGGCAGCCGGGTCCGGGCGGGCGTTGGACTCGCTCATGCAGCGCTGGCGCGGATCTGTCTGGTGCTTCATCGATCGGATGTGTCGTCGCGACGACACGGACGACCTGTACCAGGAGGTGTGGACGCGCCTCTATCGGTATCGCAAGCGGTACAAACCCTCCAAGCCGTTTCGGCCTTACCTGTTCGCCATCGTGGTCAATACCTGTCGCTCGGCCCTGCGGCAGAAGGAGCCCTGGGTGCTGGAATCGCTGGGGGACAGCGACCCGCTTGCGGACCCCGTCGAGGCAGCCGACCCGCTGACCCGGGCAATCCGCAAGGAGCAGTCCGTCGCGTTGCGCAGGGCAATACACCAACTGCCCCCCGCCCAGCGTGAGGTGATGCTCCTGTACCTGATCTGCTCCAACGACCACCTCACGATCGCCTCTGCCCTGGGCAAACGCCCCGCCTCGGTGCGAACCACCATGCACCGGGCGCTGCAGCGTTTGCGATCAACCCTCCGGTACTTCACAACCCCCTCGCGGGAGGTGCACCATGAAACCCAATCGAACCCAACAACTGGATGACCTGATGGATCGGCTGATCTTCGGCCTGCTGAACGCCGAAACAGAAGCCCGCGTCCGCGAGAAGATCGAGGACGACCCCGAATGGCAGTTGGCCTATGAGAAGGCCGTCACGCGGAAACGCGTGCTCACCGGCGATGTCCGCCAGGCCGCCAACGCCGCCGAAGACCGTCCTCTCGCGTCGGCTGCCGACGTGCTTTCCGCCGAGCGCGAGCGAAAGCAAACGACCCGCCGCAGATTGCTGAAGTTCTCCAGCATCCCGGCGGCGATGGCTGTGGCGGCGATGGTCATGTTCGCGGTGTCGGCGTACTACCAGTATTACGCCGTCCCGCCGCAGCGCGTGCTCCGTGTACTGGGGCAGGACGAGCAGCTCGGCGGGGCCACCGCCAGCCTGGTGGCCACCGTGAGCGACCACGAAGGCAACCGTCAGGCACGCGTGCCCGTCGAATTGGCCCTGAAAGGCCCATCCGGGCAGGTCCACAACCTGGCGCGCTGGACCACCGACGAAAAAGGCGTAGCCGCCGGTACGGTCAACATGCCCGATTGGCCTACCGACACCTATACCCTGGTGGCCCGCACGCCCGACGCCGACCTCGCCCGTATCGAGGTGCCCATCCGCATCACGCGCGGGTCCAAGGTGTTCCTCTCGACCGACAAACCCATCTATCAGCCCGGGCAGACCATCCACATGAGGCTGATGGCGCTGGCCAACCCCACCCACAAACCACGCGGCGGGGCGGCGGCGACGCTCACCGTGACCGACCCTGCCGGCAACCTGATCTCGCGCGATGAGCTCACGCTCAGCGAGTATGGCATCGCCTCGGCCGACCTGCCGCTGGACGCGCAGATCGCCCCCGGGCGGTATCGCATCAAGGCGGATGTCGCCGGTGTCGTCTCCGAGCAGACCGTCGAGGTGTTCCACTACAAACTGCCCGCTTTCAACGTGGCTGTCAGCACCGACAAACCCTACTACCTGCCCGGCCAAACCGTGACCGGAACCGTCCGGGCCCGCTACCACTTCGGCAAACCCGTCACCGAGGGCGAGGTCGAGCTGTACCTGGCCGACTATGCCCTCTCGCAGGAAAACGTCCTGGAGAAACTCACGCTCAAGACCGACTCCGACGGCGAGGCACGCTTCGAGGTGAAGCTGCCCGACACGCTGGTGGCCCACAAACGAACCGCCGGCAACGCCGAGCTGACCCTCACCGCCCGGGTGACCGACACCGCCCAGCAGGAGTACACCGGCTCGCGCGACGTGCAGGTGGCCCCGCAGGATATCCGCGTAGCTGTGGTCGTCGAGAATGGCGTGTTCACCCGGGGGCTGACCAACCGGGTATTCCTGGTGACCAGCTACCCCGACGGCCGACCGGCAAAGACACGCCTGCGCATCGAGGAGTTCGTCGAGACCCTTGAAACCGACGACGCCGGCGTAGCCGTCGCGCGGATCGACAAGGTGCCCGACCGCCTGACCATCGTCGCCGCCGACGAGGAAGGTCGCAACGGCCGAAAGGTGTACAACGTGGGCTCCACGGCGAGCGAGGGGATGATCCTTCGCACCGACAAACCCACCTATACCGCCGGCGAGACCGCCAACCTGGACATTCGCGCCACCAGCGGCGGGGACGTATACGTGGACGTCATGCAGGGCGAGCGAGCGATGCTCACCCGCGTCGTTACGCTGAAAAACGGTCGGGCCCAACTCGCCCTGGACCTGCCGGCCGATTTGAGCGGCACGCTGCGGCTGCATGCCTACCGTCTCGACCGAAAGGGCGAGTGGATGGGGCGCGACGTGCTGATCGTCGTCAAACCCGCCGACGAGCTGAAGGTAGACGTCACGCAGGACCGCGACGTCTACCGTCCCGGCGACGAAGCGACGTTGAGATTCCTCGTCACCAGGCGCGACGGTTCACCCTCTGCCGCGGCCCTGTCGCTGGCGGGCGTGGACGAGGCGGTCTTCTCGGTACACCCGATGCTGGGCGGGCTGGGCAAGATCCTGCGCGGGTTGGACGAGGAACTGCTCCGCGGCGCGATCGAAGTGCATGGCTTCACGCCGCTGCTGCTGCACGACGAGGACTACGCCCGGGCTGTGCTCACCGCAGCCGCCCCGGCGCCGACAAGCCGATCGATGGACGACACGCCTCCCCTGGAGGACCTGCGATACCTCGTGGAACACGAGCTGGTCGGCGAAAGCTTCCTGAACCCGGCGAATTGGCCTCGTCTGCGGGTTCAGCTTCGCCGGCGATTCACCGACAATCCGAAACTCAAGAAGCTCTTCCCCAAGCGGTTCGTCCAGGCCGTCGAAATGGCGCCCAACGCCCGCTTCAGCCTCGGGGCCGACAACGAGCTGGCAGCCATCCAGGAGTACAACCAGCGTGAGGAGACCGCCGCCGAGCGAACCGAGACCTTCTCCCAGACGGGGATATTCCTGCTGATCGCCGGAGGATGTGCGCTGCTGGCAACGGTCGCCGTGACGCTTCTGGGGCTTCGGCCGTTCACCGTGGTGGTGGTCTTCGTGCTGGCGGGAATCGTAGCCGGCTCGGTCCTGCTGCCGACGCTTTCGGAGGGGCGCGAGTTGGCCAAGCAGGGCACAGAAGCGGATGTGGTGCTCTCCGCCGTCAAAATGGAGACGGTGGGTCAACGGGCCGAGAGAGTCAGGCCCACACGAGAAGGAGTGGGCTTCTTCGATGACCAGCCCGATAGCGGATCCCTTAGGACTGGGGCCACAGGCAGCCCCGGCGAGAATGCCCCGGCCCGCACGCGGAGCGATTTCCCCGAGACGCTCCTGTGGAAGCCCCAGCTCATCGCCGGTCCCGACGGCCTGGCGGTGCTGCGACTGCCGTTGGCCGACAGCATCACCACGTGGCGCATCACCGGGTCTGCCGTCAGTTCGTCCGGTGTGCTGGGCACGATCGAAACCGGGGTGAAGGTGCATCAGCCCTTCTTCCTGGATGTCGACACGCCACAGACGCTCACCGTGGGCGACGAAGCGTCCCTGCCGGTGGTGCTCTACAACTACACCGGCGAGCCCATTACCGTGAACCTCACCGCGTCGGCCCGCAACGGCCTGAGCGTGACCAACGGCGAGATCGAACCGGTCTCCTTGGCGGCGGGGCAGGTGCTCCGCACGCTCGTGCCCGTCCAAGCGTCGGCCGTCGGACGCGGCGAAATCCGCGTGGAAGGACGCGCCGGGGAGTTCGCCGACGCCGTCCGCCGACCCATCGACGTGGTGGCTGAGGGCATCCCCCAGACGCGCGTCACCAGCGGAGCCGTCACCCGGGCGTCCGAGCCGATCACCGTGACCATCCCGGACCACGCCCAGCCCGGCAGCGTCCGCGTGGGGTTGAAGATCTACCCCTCAACCTTCTCCGAGCTGCTCGACGGGCTGGAGGGAATCTTCCGCATGCCGCATGGCTGCTTCGAGCAGACCTCCTCCACCACCTACCCCAACGTGATGGCGCTGGCGTACATGAAGGCCCACAAGCTGGGCAACGCCGCCGTCCTCGCCAAGGCCGACCGCTACGTGCAACTGGGCTACCAGCGGCTGTTGACGTTCGAAAACCGCTCCTCCGGCGGGTTCGGATGGTGGCCGGGCGGGAAAAACCCCAACCCCGTGCTGACCGCCTACGGATTGATGGAATTCGCCGACATGGCCAAGGTCCGCACGGTGGATCCCGCGCTGCTGGATCGCACGGTGAAATACCTCACCAAACTCCAGAAGCAGGACGGTTCGTGGCAGTTCAAGAAGGGCGGCTTCCATGAGCCCTTCACCGACGGCGACAACGGGCCCCTGGCGATTACCGCCTACATCACCTGGGCGATCGCCCACCGCGACGCCTCGCACTCCGCAGCCCAGGGCGGGGCGGGATACATCGCCAAGCACATCGCCTCGACCGATCGGCCTCACACCCTGGCGCTGTGCATCAACGCCCTGGCTGCCGTCGAGCCCAGCCACCCGTCGCTCAAGCCCGCCCGCTCACGCCTGGCCGGGATGGCCGATCGCACCAAGGACGGTCGAGCCCACTGGGGAACCGTCTCGGCCACGGCGCTGTCGGTGCTGGGCCTGCAGCAGGATTTGGCCCACCAGCGGTTGACCACCGACGCCCTCACCTGGCTGACCGAGAAACGCGACAGCCACGGCACGTGGGGCTCGACGCACCCGACGATTCTGGCGTTCAAGGCGATCCTCGCGGCGTCCACCGCGCCCCAGCGGCGAGACAAGCCGGCCGTCTTCAGCGTGATCGGACCCGACGGCGACACCCGCGTCGGGCAGCTCACCGTTCGCCCGGAACACTCGGACGTCGTGCACCGCACCTGGCTGACGGGGCTGGACCGCCCGGGCACCTATCGCCTGCAACTGCTCAACGACAGCGGCGAGGGGATGGGCTGGCAGATCGCGACCCATTACCGCTCGACCGCAGCCATGGATGAGCCCGCCCAGCCGGCGCCGGTGTCGGTTTCGGTGGACTACGACCGCACGAACCTGGCGGTCGGGCAGAGCGTGACGGTTACCGCCACGGTTCGCAACGACACCCCCGCCGACGCGGAAATGCCGCTGATCGACATCGGCACCCCGCCCGGCTTCGTCGTGCGGGCCGAAGGGCTCGAGAAGCTCGTCCAACGCGGCGTCATCAGCCGATACACCATCACCGCACGCGGCGTGATCGTGTACATGGACACGCTGCCGGCCCGCTCGAAAGTGACCCTCACCTACGAGATGGTCCCGACCATGCCGATCCGTGCCCTCGCCAGGCCGATCTCCGCTCAGCCCTACTACAAGCCCGAGGAGGCTTCGCACTCGGCCCCGGCGACGTTCACGGTGGTGGAAAGCTGACCGACGCGAGAATCCTCGCAGCCGAATCCGCTGAACACCCGCAGGCCCGGAGGCACATCGCTTCCGGGCCTGTCGGCTGCGCACGTGGCACGAGCTTCCAGGCCGTGTCTGCATGGGCAGGATGCCCAGCCTCCATCCGCACAATGGGCACCGGATCCGACAGGTTTGGGATTGACGATTCGGCTATTTGCACGTATATACATGGGGTCCTTTCACGGAACCGGCGATCCCCCGCGTAACAGAGACAAGGGGCGGGACGCGCACAGGTACGCACTCCCGGCCGAGATACCCTGCACTGGCCCCGTTCGCTCGCCGCCCCCGGGCCCATCGAGGTGCATATGAAAAACAAGACACGACGTTTCGCCGCCACTGTCGCTGCGCTGTTGTGCGCAGTGTGCTGGGTGCCCACCGCCGCCGCTCAGGGTCAGCCTCGCAGCGGCCTGGAGATCTACGAGGAGCAGCTCCGCGTGCGTCTCGACGAGCAGGTCCCCGACCGAAGCGATTTCGGCTATCGCACCGGCGGGTGGTTGAGCTTTGCGGTCATGGACTACGACGACCCCACCGCCAACCGCGATCGCACGTTGCGCAAGTTGCAGCTGCGCGGCTGGCTGGACGTGGACTACCGCGGCGAGCACCGCCTCTACGTGCGTGGCCTGGCGAACCTGGACGACTGGAGCGGGACGGACAACCCCCGCGGCGCGTCGCGCGGGACCGACTTCGACCTCATGGTCGAACGCGCCTGGTACCAGTTCGATTGGGGACGGTTCTGGCTGAATCGCACCGGCAGCCATTCGCCGGTGGACTGGAAGCTCAAGGTCGGACGCGAATTCGCCACGATCGGCACGGGGCTGGTGCTGGCGACCCCGCTGGACATGATCGAACTCCAAGCCGACTGGCAGGACTGGTCGCTCAAAGCCCTCGCCGGGCAGACGATTTACGACAGCGAGAATCTCGATCGCTCGCCGGCGGTCGCCGGTCGGCAGGAACGCTGCTTCTACGGGGTGGAGGTAGCCTACGAGGGCTTCGACCGCCACCGCCCGTTCGTGTACTACCTGATGCAGAACGACCACACCACCCCCGAGCCGCGCTCGACGACGCAGGGATACGACTACTCCTCGCGATACGTCGGCATCGGCAGCGAGGGGACGATTCTCTCGCCGGACCTGGCCTACCGCGTGGAGGTCGTCGGCGAGTGGGGCCGAACCTACGGCAGCGGGACGGCCGCCGGCCAGGACGAGATCTGCGCCTGGGCGGCCGATGCGATGTTGGAATACACCTTCCGCGATACACCCACCCGCCCGAAGGTGTACGTCGAGTACCTCTTCGGCAGTGGCGACAGCGACCGCGTCAGCTCGTCCACCTCGACACTGGGCGGCAACACGCCCGGAACCCGAGATCGGGCGTTCAACGCGTTCGGCTTTCGGGACACGGGCATCGCCTTCAGCCCGGCTGTTTCGAACCTCCATATCTGGTCGGCGGGGGGCAGTTGCTTCCCGCTGGAGAACCACAAGTGGTTCGAGCGGATGGAAGTGGGCTCCAAGGCCTTCCTGTACTGCCGCGCGAAAGACTCCGGCGCCATCAGCGATACCTCGCTGCCTGCGACCAACAACTCCAGCTACGTCGGCTGGGAGATGGACGTCTATGTGGACTGGCGAATCACCTCGGACCTCAGCTGGACGGTCCGCTACGGATTCTTCCAGCCCGGCGACGCCTACAACGGATCCGACAAGACCTGTCGCCAGTTCGTGTACACCGGACTCGTGCTGAGCTTCTAAGAAGCGGGAAAACCCATGCGAACGACACGATTCATGACCCTGTTCCTGCCGGTAGTGCTGACACTGCTTGCCGTCGGGTGTGCGTCCAACGGAACGGTCGCTGGCGGCGACGCCGCCCTGCCGGCCAATGAAAACTCCGCCGCCTTCCTGGATCGCGTATCCGCCAAGGGCACGGTCTCGGAGAACGACGCCGCCCGCGGGCTGTTGATGTTGCGCGACGGGACGGACAAGGCCGAGACCTTCGCTCAGCGGGTGGCGACCCTGCGGGAGGCGAAGATCGCCGACGCCTCGTGGGACCACGCCGCCGACAGGCCCATCACGCGAGGCCGACTGGCACAGATGGTCTACCAGAGCATCGACATCCCCGGCGGGGTGATTCTCACCCTCACCGGCCCGTCGCAGCGGTATTGCGCTCGCGAGCTGCAGTACCGCCGTATGATGACCAAAAGCCCGCTGGACTCGCCCGTCAGCGGGATGGAGTTCGTCGCGGTGATTACCCGGGCCGCCACCTACAAGCAAACCGGCGAGGTACCCGATCTGGTGGGCAACACCTCGACCGACCCGAAGGAGTAACCCCCATGCGAACCACCACCCTCCTGATGATGCTGGCGATGCTCGCGGTCTCCGCCCCGGCGATGGCGCAGAACGCCGACCCCAACGCACCGGCCGACGCC
>JBKHCL010000103.1:0-10888 GCA_046541875.1 Phycisphaerae bacterium
CCCCGTTTTTCCTTACTTGAGGACCACTTTTTGCGATGAGAACGGATCTGTCCCCGCCTGGCGACGTGGGTGAATAAAAGAACGCCGCCCCGGTAAAGGGGCGGCGTATGGTTACAGAGTACGTCGGCGGCGGAGGTTACATGCCGCGCTGGACGTTGACGGCCTTGAGACCCTTCGGGCCTTCCGTCACGTCAAACGAGACGCTCTCGCCTTCGGTGAGGGTCTTGTAGCCATCACCAGCGATGTCACTGTGGTGGACGAAGACGTCATTGCCGTCCTCGGCCTCGATGAATCCAAAACCCTTCGTGTCGTTAAACCATTTCACTTTACCCTGCGTCATTGCAACATCCCTTCTTCAGCTATGGCAAATGCGTTCGGGTGGATGTGGAAACGTAGCGATTCCTCAGACATGCGTCTGTGGCTACGACTGATCGCCCCGTCGAGTTCCTTAGAGGTGACAAAGCCTACCATCCATCAAACAGTTCCCGTTGCCAACCGGGAGCTCCCGCCGGGAAGGAAAACACTTTCCCAGACCCCCCGGCGGTGCATCAACGGGAGTATTGTCACCGCTCCGCGCGGAAAAGGCAACAACGAATCTGCCGAATTCTCGAATATTAATCCTGCGCATATCGAGGGCTGAGACGACGTCGATCACACCGGGCGCCGTACTGGACATCGCCACCTCGGCCGCTATAATCGCCCTCTTTGTCGGCCCGGGTTTTCCGGGCACCCCTTTGCACCCCAACGGAGAACCGCGATGGACTACGCCAGGATCGACCGTGACATTCTCAAACGCTACGACAAAAACCCCGTCCTCTCGCCCGATGACTTCATGGACCAGTTGGGTTTCAAGATGCGTGCGGTGTACAACTCCACCGCCGTCAAGATGCAGGACGGCAGGTACGTCATGCTCTGCCGAACCAACCAACTGAACCATAAAACCCTCCTGTGGGGGGCCGACAGCGACGACGGACTCAACTGGACGCTCCGCCCCGAACCGTTCGAGATGCCCGACAACCCCCTGTGGAACGAGTCGGCCTCCACGGTCTACTACGACCCGCGCGTCACGTGGATCGACGGAGAATACAAGGTCCTGCTGGCCTGTCAGTCCACCAGCGAATGTCGCGTGGCCATGTTCCGCTCCGACGATCTCAAGACGCTGGACTTCGTCAATTACATCAACGCTCCGGACAACCGAAACATGGTGATCTTCCCGGAGGTCAGTCCCGACGGACGGTACATGCGACTGGAACGGCCTTCCATTCCCTCCGCCGGCGGCAAGGGCGATATCTGGCTGAGCTTCTCGCCCGACCTGATCCACTGGGGCGACTCGAAACGCGTCCTGCGCACCTCGGACGTGTGGAACTACGCCATCTCCGGACTGGGACCCTCCACCGTGCCCATCCGCACCGACGAGGGCTGGCTGACCGTTTTCCACGCGATCATGAACAACTGCACCACGCGCGAATACAGCGTGGGCGCCATGCTGCTGGACCTCCAGGAGCCGTGGAAAGTCAATCACGTGACCAACTATCCCATCCTCGCGCCCGAGGCCGACTACGAAATGACCGGCCTGGTCGAGCACGTCTGCTTCCCCTGCGGGAAGATCATCGAACCGGACGGCACGGTGAAGCTCTACTACGGGGCGGCCGACACCGTCCAGTGCGTGGCGACCGGAACGCTGGACGACGTCATCTTCGCCTGCAAGAACTGGTAACACCGCTCGCGGCGATGTCTGAATGAGGCAATTTCTGAGGCAATCAACGAACAGGACCCTTCATGGCTGATTACTGCATTACCGAGTTTGGCGCGACGGGCGACGGGCAGACGCTTGCGACTGAGGCAATTCAGAAGGCGATCGACGCCGCCCATAACTCCGGCGGCGGACGCATCGTCGTGCCGACCGGCGGGAGCTTCGTGACCGGCAGCATCGAGCTCAAAAGCAACACCGAACTGCACGTCGAACGCGGCGGGGTGCTGCTGGGCAGCGATGATATCTCCCTCTACACCGGCCAGGCGTTTCCCAAGGCCGAGGACCCGGAGCGCCGGGGCTGGGCGCTGATTACCGCCGACCGGGCGGACAACATCGCCGTCACCGGTGGCGGCGTCATCGACGGGCAGGGCAAGAAGTTCATGGCCGAGTTGCAGCAGTACCACTACAAGCCCATCAACCAGCGGCCTCAGATGTTCACGTTCGTGGACTGCACCAACGTGACGTTCCGCGAGACGACCTTCCGCGACAGCGCGAACTGGTGCATGAACCTCTGTGGCTGCGAGAACGTGCTGATTACCGGCATCCGCATTCTCAACGACACGGCCCTGCCCAACTGCGACGGGATCGATCCGGACCACTGCCGCAACGTGATGATTTCGGACTGCTACATCGAGGCCGGCGACGATTGCATCGTCATCAAGAACCGCCGCGAGCACCCCGACGGCGGCCCGTGCGAGAACATCACCGTCACCAACTGCGTGCTCATGAGCACCTCGACGGCCATCAAGATCGGCACGGAGAGCGAGGACGACTTCCGCAATATCACCTTCTCCAACTGCGTGATCCGCTCGTCCAACCGCGGGCTGAGCATTCAACTGCGAGACTTCGGAAACGTCGAGAACATCCTCTTCTCCGACTGCATCGTCGAGACGCGCTATTTCAACCCCACCTGGTGGGGGCGGGCCGAGCCGATCTACGTCACGGCCATCCATCGCGCCGACGGTACCAAACTGGGGCGGGTGAAGAACGTCCGCTTCCGCAACATCCTCTGCCGAAGTGAGAATGGCGTGTTCATCGCCGGCAGTGAAGACTCGCCCATCGAGGGGCTGGTCCTGGACGGGGTGCGCGTGGAAATCGACAAGTGGAGCAAGTGGCCCGGCGGCGTGCAGGACCGCCGCCCGTGCATGCAGGACGACAGCAATTTCAGCATCGACTGGCGCAAGGACCAGGGGCTCGTCGAGCATGCCACGCCCGGGGTGTACATGGAACACACCGACGGGGCCCTGCTGCGGAACATCGAAATCGCCTGGGGCGAGAACACCCAGGATTATTGGTCGCACGCGATCGAGGCCCACAACGCCCCCGGGCTGCGGCTGGAGAACTTCACCGGCTCTGCCGCCAGGCCCGACCTGGACGACCGGAACATCGACTGACGCCCCGAGGCCTTCGCATGCAATCGCACACGGACATCGTCTTCAAGGACACCCCCTCCGGCGAGTTGCTGCTGGATATCCACGTACCCGACGGGCCGGGCCCCCACCCGTGCATCAGTTGGATCTGCGGCGGGGGGTGGAAGGGCATGAACAAACGGGGCTGCCTCGGGATCGTGGGCTACCTGGTCGACGCCGGGTTCGCCCTGCTGGCGGGCAACTACCGGGTGACCTCCCAAGCCCCCTGGCCGGCACAGATCGAGGACTGCAAGGCCGCCATCCGTTACGCCCGGGCCCACGCCGATGAGTTCGCCCTGGACGTGGATCGCTTCGGCGTGGTGGGCGATTCCGCCGGCGGACATCTCGCCGCGATGGTCGCCGTCGCCGGGCCCGACGCCGGGTTCGACGTCGGAGAGAATCTTGAGGCATCCTCCGCCGTCTCAGCGGCCGTGCCGATTTACCCGCCGACCGACTTCCCACGATGGGACGGCCCGCTGCTGGATGAGATCACCGCGCTTCTGGGTGGGCGCATCGAGGAGGTCCCCGAGACCGCTGCCGCCGCCAGCCCCATCACCTACGTCACCCCCGGCGCCCCGCCGCACATGCTCATCCACGGCGACGTCGACAAGATCGTGCCTCATCGCCAGAGCGTGCTGTATCGCGATGCACTGCAGGCTGCGGACGTGGAGGTAACGCTGCACACCGTCGAGGGGGTCGGCCATCAGGGCGACGTGATCTACCCCATGCCCGAGGTGCAGAGCTGGATCACCGATTTCTTCCAGCGCCACATGGGGTAACTCCATTTTTGGTTTAACCTTCCAGTCCAAGCGGGGGTTTGCCATTCGCCGGCAAGCGAAGGTGTGCGCTATCTGATGCGTCCAATGTGAGGAACATGCCCCTGAGGGAACACGATGGCCGACAAAACGTGCATCGAATGGACGTTGGGCAACGACAGGTTCCATCGCCGACGGCGACGCCTCCGACAGAGTCTTTTCGGAACTGCTATCCGTATGAATCTAGGCATCCTCGCGATTACGACAGCACCCTTCGCATCGGCCACACTTATCTTCTGGCTGGCGACAGGACTGCTGCCGATCGAGACCATCTGTCGGGTAACGATCATCGTCCTCGTTTTGCCGTTCGCAGTCATGGGGCTGCTGCTCGCTGTGTACCCCTGGAGACCCGCTGCCTTCCGTGTAACAGGTAAAGGGTTCGTCGCTGGCTACTTAGGCAAGTGGAAGCATGTGAAGTGGTGCCAGATACTGCGTGGACCGGTCGACCCAGACAGCCTGAAGGCGGACTACCACGGGGAATTGCCAGCCGATGGTGAAAACGATCTGTTGGTCTTCTGGCGGAATCGCCTTCTCATCCTTCCCCTGCCGGATGATCCCTCAAAACAAGAGAAAGTACTGCGTCTCGTCTCGGAGAGAAAACCCGTGGAGCAGGCCGATCCGTCTGCTCTGCAGGAGTGGCATGAAGCACGCCATCGCGAGGCGATCTCCAAGGCGGTCTGTTTCACGCCTCTCATGGGACAGTTTGCATTGGCAATGGTCTTCCTTCTGGCTGGCAGCCTTTTAAGACAAAATGGATTCCCGATACGCTACCTGGTGGTCGGCGGTATCGGATTGGTCTTGTTGATCGCCATGGGCGCCGGTCTGGTGATCGCATTAGCCTTCCAGTCGCGTCGGCCTAAACTGCCCCCGCCCACGCCGAAATGCTCCCTCTAGCGTTCCCAGTTCATGTATCGCGGCTGAGTGGTTCTGCCGTCGTGCTTCTCGTAGGTCCAATTCCCGTCGAACACGCCGTCCACAACGTGTGTTCCGGATGTCCGGCGGCCGGTCTTCCGGGCGTTCCGGCCGTGGATCACCACCCAGTCGGCCCACGTCAGGGCGTTCCATGTGTTCTGCGGGCGAATCGCGTATGGCTGAATGGCCTCGCCGTCCAGCGGTGAAACCACGTAGACGTAACGCTGCGTCGCGAACGGGGACGGCCAAATGAACTGCAGCACGCCCTGCTTGGGCTGATTCGGGTCATCGAGCATCGGCAGCTTGCCCGCGACGGTATCGAACGGCCAATCGTGACCCTTCAGCAGCGTGTTGCTTTTGGTGTCGCCTACCAGGATCAGATTCCGCTCGCGTTTCATCTCGTCGGTGACGTCGGTGTCCTTCACGATCGGCCAAGGGGCCGGGCCCCAGGTATTGTCCATGCGTTGGAGATGTTCAGCCATTTTCCTCAGGGCATCGGTCTGCTCCGGCGTGCCACTCGTACCCACCACGATGGCGACCGGTTGGAAGCAGAAATCCCAGATCGGCCCGGATTGGCCGCGCGTCTTGCGGAGGTCGTTGGGGTCGGTCTGGGGGCTTCCGACGCCTGCCGGGCGAGCCGACCATCGGCCCGTACTGTCGCGCGTCACGACGATGTCGCCGGCGGACCCATCCCCATCGATGCGAATACGCTCATTCCCCATGACCAATGCCGATATCCCATCAGCTCGGCTCAGACGTAGGCGCGTGATGTTCTCGACCTGCTGGATCGTGGCTGTCTTCTCGGTGCAAGTCGCCCGGATCTCGGCGAGTTTCCAGTAGTCTTCCATCGCCTCGATGGTCACCCAGCCGAAGCGGTTGTACCGCAGCGTGCCCGTGCGGGCGTGGATTGTTTTCGGCGCGTCGCCCCGGCGGTGTTTCAGCATCCATTTTCGCGTGTCCGACCACTTATACTGCGGGTAGGTGATGTTGTGCGGCGCGTCGAAGCCCAGCGCCTCGGCCTGTCCGCGGTGGTAGTACTTCAGCAGGTGCTTGATGACCAGCGCGTTCAGCGCCGGGGTCGTGCGGTCCTTGTGGCCGAAGATGATCTGCATCGGCACGTCACGAGCGTTGGGCAGATAGCTGCGAAGGTCCCACCGTGCGAGCTGCCAGCGCGTATACGGGCGCATCCGCGCGAAGTCCACCGGGTCGGCCGCCTGCTGGAAGATTCCGTACACCCCCTGCGGCGAGGCGGCGGCGAACACCCCAGGCCGAAGGGTCGCCATCTCGATGCTCCCGCGCCCGCCCAGACTGATCCCCTGCACATACACGCGATTTGCATCCACGTTGTACTTCCGCTTCATGTCCGCCAATACGCCCAGAACGTCCTCGAACGCCATGTGGCGGTATTCCTGGTGCGTGAACGCCCCGGCGTTGGCGATGAGCATGGGGTTGGTCTCGAGCTCCTGCCCCTCGTAGACGTCCGAGATGATATTGCGATAGTCCCCGCCCGACCCGTGCAGCAGGATCATCAACGGCCAAGGCTTCTTGCCCTCGTACGTCTGCGGAACATAGGCCGTGTAAGGTTGGAGTCGCTGCATCTGGTGGTTCTCGTAGCTGCGGAGGACCATCCCGCGCAGGTCGTCGTAGAGGGCGTTGGGATCGGCGAAGACGGCCTCCAGGTTTCGCCAGCGCGGAACCTTCTTCCACACGTCGCGCGGCCGATTGGCGTGCTTCAGCCAGACGGCGAATTCTCCGCGCAGCGGCTTGGGCACGTTCTTTTTCACCCACTCGCGCACCACACGGAAGCTTACCTGGTCGGCCGGATTGTCCTGCTCTGCACGGATCAGCTTCGCGTCGTACTCACCGTCGGGCCAATCGCCGGCGTCCACGGTCCAGCGGATCTCATGCACTTTCCCGTTCTTGCGGTCGCGTGTCGGGGCACGTTTCAGCTCGGCCGGAAGGGGAAGCGTTTTCTCGAATCCCTTCGGTCCTGACAGCCGAACGGATGCGTTGGCGTCCTTCTTTACCCCGCTGGGCACGTCGACGGTGAACTCCGCCTCCTTCTCGTGGAGATACCGGGGCGTCACCAGTCGCCAGGAGGCCGGCAACTCATTGATCTTATAGGCGATGTCTTTGACGTCGGCCGACAGGGGCAACGCCCCGGCCAGCACCGCCGCGATGAATGCACACCGAAGGACTCTGTGTTTCATGAACTTCCCTTTCTCTGGTCGGCTATAGAGTACCCCCTTGGCGGAAAAACTGGAAGGCGTCGACTTCCGCCGGCCCGGCCTGGCGTCTATGATGGTCCGCCCGTGAACCTCAACCCCGGACGGAAACCATGACCTGTAGCGCGGTACTCTTTGACCTGGACGGAACATTGCTGGACACCCTGGAAGACCTCGCCGACTCGGCCAATGCGGCGTTGGAATCGCGAGACCTTCCCACCCATCCGCTGGATGCCTACCGCTTCTTCGTGGGCGACGGGGTCCGCAAACTCATGCTTCGCGCCCTGCCCGACGAGCAGGCGACCGACTCGGTGTTCGTCGATGAGATGGTCGGCGAGATGCGCCGCCGCTACAGCGAGAACTGGGACAACAAGACCCGCCCCTACCCCGGCGTGGGCGAACTGCTCGACGGGCTTACCGAGCGCGGCGTGCCGTTCTGCGTGGTGTCCAACAAGCCCCAGGACTTCACGGACCTTTGCGTCGATCGGCTGTTGGGCCAGTGGCGTTTCAGCGCGGTCATCGGCGTGAGTGACGCCATCCCGCCCAAGCCGGACCCCACCGGTGCACGGCAGGCCGTCGAGACGCTGAACGTCCCGGCTGAGCGGTTCCTGTACCTGGGCGACACGAACACGGACATGAAGACGGCCGGGGCAGCCGGCATGTTCCCGGTGGGGGCGGCGTGGGGTTTTCGACCCGTCGAGGAGCTCCGCGACAACGGCGCTCGCGCCATCGCACAACACCCGACCGACCTGTTGACGCTGCTGGAGGGTTGAAGGAACGGGCCGACGGGCCCTTGGGTGAGCTTGACACGCCCCGCCCGCCGTGGCAGGATCATCCCAGAGCACCATTCATAACGTTGCCCGAATCGCAAGGGAGACTCACATGCGAACATCGACACGCCTCGGCCTGACACTGATTCTCTTCGCCGTTCTGTCCGCCTGCCCGCTTGACGCGTTCGGCGACGGCCTGACCGTGGACATGGCGGTGGACCTCGAAGGCGTCCTGCATCGCGGCGACCCCAACGACGCTACGTTCGACCTGCACACCGAGGCCTTCTGCCGGGACGGCGTGTGGGGCTTCGTGTACGGAACGGCGCTGGACTTCGACAACGGCGAGCACATCGGACGGGTCGATTCGTTCGAGCATTCCAACGGGAAGGTGACCGCCAAGCTGCACATTCGCATCATGGGCGACCCTTGGACCAAGGGCGGCCGATCGAACATCACATTCACCGCCAAACCGACCGGTAAAGAAGGCCAGTACGCCGGGAGGTATCGCTGTGAGTTCAACGGAGCAACGACCACGGGGAACGTCACCGTCACGCTGACCGATCCGCCGTCTGCCCCCAAGGGGTACGTGCCCATCCAACCCGACGAGCGTCCCCGGATGCTCTTCCGCGCTCACCAGCTCGACGAACTCCGCGCCAAGTTCAGGACGCCCTTCGGCCAGGCGGCCCGCAAGCGGATGGCCAATTCCTCCGACCCGATCTCGCTGGGGCTGATGTACCAGCTCACCGGCGAGAAGACATACGCCGATAAGGCATGGTCGGCCGTCAAGAAGGAAAAGGCCGACTTCGGGCCCGGCGCGTTCAGTCTCGGCCACGCCTGGGGGCCTCGGATTACGAAGATCGCCACCGCCTACGACCTGTGCTTCGACGCGTGGGACAAGGAAAAGCACGCCGAACTGGCCACCTACTTCGAGCAGGTCACGCCGATGCTCTATTGGCAGCTCAAACGCATCACGCGGAAGGCGAACTGGCATCCGTGCAGCAACTATTCCGGGCCGATGCGCGGGGCCGGGGCCATCGGCAGCTTGGCGCTGTGGGGCATTCCGAGCGACAGACCGGCCAAACCCGATCAGCCGGACACGCACAAAACGGTCGCACCGGCCAAGAACTACACCCCGCCCAAGGACGTGCCGGTGCACGAATACGACGACGCCAACATGCCCGACGACTGGATCTACATCGGCGGGTTCAAGCCTCGCGTCGGCGAGCAGATTCTCGACCCCGCCAAGCTGCGTCCTGCCGTCGGTCAGACCACGAAATACCGCGACCAGAAGGACACGTGGCGGCACATCTCGCGCGAAAAGGGCAAGGGCTACTGGAAGACCAGCGGGATGATGGGCGGCAAGCTGATGATCGACATCACCAACGCCATCGGTCGAGCCTATGACACCACGAGTTTCTTCTACACCGTCATCCGCAACGACAAGCCCCGCTGGGTGCGTCTCAAGGCCAACTACTCACCGGCGTCGTTTTACCTCAACGGGACGCGCATCGAGGAAGGCGGCTACGCGAAGATCGAGAAGGGGATCTACCCCCTGCTGGTGCGGGCGCCGATCGGTCGCTGCGAACCGTGGGGCCGACACCTCATGCAGCCCAAGCTGATCGAAGTGGACCAGGCCGAGGCCGCCGCCTACCGCGACAAGCGGATGGGCGAGCATGACAAGGACCTTACCGACTGGCGCTACGCCTGCCGCGTGTGGGAATCGCGCGGGAAGATGAACATCAAGTACCTCCAGTTCCTCCACCTCGGACGCCGCCACATGAAGCGCTACTACCGCCAGGGAATCGGCACGGGCGGCTTTCAGCCCGAAACGGGGTCGTACTCGGCGATCTCGGTTCGCGAGCCGATGCTCTACGCCTCGATGTACCGCAACATGTTCGGCCGGGGGGTCACCCCGCAGAAGGACATCGAGCTGTTCTGCGTCCGCAAGCTCATGCCCATGGTCTTCCAGCCGGACGGCAAGATCATCGCCCAGGACATCAATGGAACAGCCAAGATGCCCCTGGACAACGTGCAGCGCGCCTGGCCGATCATTCCCGAGCGGTACCGCCCCGCCCTGCTGTGGTACTGGAACCGCCAGACCGGCGCCTCGAAACGCAACCCCACTGAAGCGCTGGCGGGGATGACGCCCTTCGCGTTCGTTCGCTATCCGCTGGAGCTTACGGCCAAACACCCCCGCGAGGTCATGCCCCTCACCTGGGAAGCCGAGACGTTCGGGTTCTTCTGCTTCCGCGACGGCTGGGACGGCAAAGACGACTTCGTCTTCCAGGCGTTCGCCAAGGCCCACCCCATCGGCGGCTGGAACCACCCCAACGCCGGAGCGATTCGGCTGGTCGGGCTGGGGCACACCTGGGCGACCGGGCCCGCCAGCCGAGGCGCCGATCGCTGGCAGGAACCCGTGGTGGACCTGCCCGCCGACGCGATCCATACCGGGGCGACCGGGCAGGTCACCTGGCGAGAGTTCGACAAGGACGGCAGCGGCGGCGTGACGATCGACCTGACCGATCTTTACGCCGGCCGCAAGGAGGGCGCAAGGCTCTACGACCGGCACGGCAAGCGGAACCCCGCCGGCCGGGGCGAGTTGGGCATCAGTGGGTATCGCAGCGTCGCGATCGACTACAGCGGGACCTCCGGGGCGCCGGCAGTGTTGGCGGTGGTGGACAAGGTCTCCGGCGCGAAGGAAACCCGCTGGATGTGGCAGCTTCCCGACAGCGAAAATTGCAGGACCACGCTGACCGACAACGGGTTCGTGATGGACTACGGCGACGCGAGCATGAAGGCCACCTTCATCGCACCGGCCAAGCCAAAGCTGGAGCTGGCCACCGGGAAGCGGAAATACAAGATCAAAGCCGGTAGCAAGGGCGGGCAGATGACCACGCGAAACGTCAACGCCGTCTATGCCACCGGCGGCGACGGGACGTATTTCGTCGTCTTCACGGTGCAGCGCAAGAACACGCCGGCCGTCAACGTCAAAGGCGCCGGCCTG
>JBKHCL010000104.1:0-10618 GCA_046541875.1 Phycisphaerae bacterium
TGGGGGGGAGGGCGTGTCCCCGTCGTGAGGAATCTCCTCGATGGTGGGGCGTTTTCGCTTGTTGCGTCGGCTCATGGGTCGTGTATCACTCGGGTCCGGGAATAACAGCGCCCGCGGCCGAGATGGACGGGCGGGTCCGTCCCGGCGGCGGGCGCGGGGTTCAGCGTATGATACTCGACAGACTCAGGCCGCCCCGAGCAGTTGCTTGACGACCTCGACGGCCGAGGCGGCGTCGGACGCGTATCCGTCGGCGCCGATGTCGTTGGCGAAGCTCTCGGTCACCGGCGCGCCGCCGATGATGGTCTTGGTCTCGATGCCCGAAGCCTTCAGGGCGGCGACGACGTCCTTCATCTGCGGCATGGTGGTGGTCAGCAGGGCGCTCATGGCGCAGACCTTTGCACCCTCAGCCTGGCAGACCTCGACGAACTTCTCAGGGGCCACGTCCGTGCCCGCGTCGACCACCTTGAGCCCGCCGCCGGTAAGCATCATGGCCACGAGGTTCTTGCCGATATCATGCAGGTCGCCCTTGACCGTACCGATCACCACGGTTCCGATGGGTTCGACGCCGGCCTTGGTCAGCTCAGGCTGGAGGACTTCCATGGAGGACTTCATCGCCCGGGCGGCAATGAGCACCTCGGGGACGTAGATTTCATTGGCCTTGAACCGCTTTCCGACGACCTCCATCCCGGCGATGAGTCCGTTTTCGAGGATCTCACGGGGCGGAGTGCCTTCGTCGATGGCGGCCTGGGTGAGTTCGACGACGGTGTCTCGGTCGCCTTTGATCAGTGCGTCGGCCAAGGCCTGCATATCAGCCATGGGTGTTGTACTCCGTTTCTTGCTGCGGGTATAGGGTCGCCCTCGCCGGTGTTCGGCGCCACGAGGCGCCACGAGGCGCCCGGTGGCGGGCCGATCGGCCGGCTAGTCGGCGTTGTTGGCGTCCGTCTCGACCGGGGCAATCGGCGAGATGGGCGATACAGCGTTGGCGTCCACGTCGTTGGCGTCCGGTTCGGGCTGACTTTCCGGCAGGGTCGGGTCCAGCGACAGGTCGGTCATCGGCTCGATGTCGATCCGGGCCTTGGGGAACTCCTTGCGGAAGGCGGCCTGGTCGGCCTTGGCCTGGTCGACGGTCTTGAGCTGGACCGACGAGATCTTCCATTCCTCGCCCTTCTTCATCAAGTGGATCACCAGCGGCTTGAGCGAGTCGTCCTCGCCCCGCACCGGGCGGGTAAGCACAAAAGCACTGGTCTCGGCGACGTCGGAGCTCAGGATGCCCGGGGCTTCACCGTCGGGCAGGTTACGGATCAGCTCTGCCGCCTCCCCAGCGGCGCCGTTCTTCGTGAACATCGCCGCGAGCGTCTCGTCCTGACCGGCGTCGACGGCACGGAAGAACTCGCGGGTCGCGTTGATCGGGCCCATCGGCAGCGCGTTGACCGGGGTGACGTCCGAGAGATAGACCGGCTCCTTAAGGCCGGCCAGGTCGTTGAGCCCCCCCTGTGCCAGCAGAAGCACGGGGTTGCCCGACAGCTGGGGCATGTTGGCGACCTTCTCGTAGTATTCCCGGGCCTGGGTCCAGTCTTCCCGGCCTTCGGCTTCCTTGGCCAGCCCGTAGTAGGCCCCGGCCACCATGTCCGGCAGTTGGGCGAAGTCTTTGATGACGCGATTGAATTGCAGCACCGCCCGCTCGCCGGCCTGGACGGCCTCCATCGGCTGGGGCAAGGTGGTCGCCTGGAGCAGGTAGATGTTGCCCATCCGCAGAATCGCCGCAGCGGCGATGCTCCGGTTGTCGGCCTCGCTGAGTTCCTGGAGGTTCCGGATCTGCTCGGCCTGGGTGAGCTCGGGGCTGGGGAAGACCACCGCCTGGGTGAACTGCCCCTGGATGGCTGCGTTGGCCTGGCGTGCGTTGTACACCCAATACCACCCGGCGATCACGAGTCCGATCACCAGGATGACGATCCAGATCACGCGGGAGGCATTCCTGCGGAACCATCGGACCATCTCGTGAAGTTCCTGGTCCAGTTCGTTCTGCTGCAGTTCGTGACGTCGTTCTGATTTCATAATGGCCTGTCTGCTACCTTGAATGCGTGTTCCTCGCGCTGCCGGTCGAGGGGATCTTCCCGGACGAACTCAGCAGCACCTTGATCTCCAGCCGGTTGCCCCAGCCGCTTTCGCTGATCACCACGTCGCAGCGTTCGTTGCCCTTGTCGAAGTCCAGGATGATATCACCCTGGGCGAAGACATCCCGCACCAGTTCCCACCGGTTGATGGGCATCTGCGTGCGGTAGAACCGTGCCACGACGAACTTGTCGGCCGACCCTTTATATACATGATCGACCAGGCGGATCGAGCCCATCGTCCAATGTCGCGACCGCCCCTCGTCCAGGTCGAACCCGAACGGAACCGGCAGGTCGGCGATCGGCGGATGGGCCTTGGCGAACAAGGCTCCGCTGCCGGACGAACCGTTCTTCGAGCCGTTTTTCGACGTGTCCGAAGAGGACGAATTCGTCTGGTTGCAGCCGACCAGCAACGCCGCGCCCACCATCAGCCATGCTATCCGTCCCATGTGTCTCATGGCGACCTCCCTGCCGCAATGCGTCCTGACCCGCCGACCGGTGAAAGCACACGCCGCCACCGCCGGCTGGGAAGGCTTCAGGGTCCCGCATCCCGCGGACTTTGTCAAGGGGCTTTACCACCGTCGCCAACCCCGAATAGAATTGTCCGGACACAACCGAGTGACCGGTCTGAAGACCCTATCGACCTGCAGCGGGCCAGATCATCACCTCATCTCCCTGCCGAGGGACCGTCGCCTGCCGGGCGGAAAGACTGCTTGCTTTCGATTCCATGAATCGCCGATATAATCAGTTGCACGCCCCTCTTCAATGACAGGACGCCAAATGACCGACCAACCCGATCGCTCAACGCCCACCTCGGTGATTCCCATCGACACCAGCGAGCCCGAGCCGATGCTCTCGCGCGAATGGCTGATCAGCAACGACATCGGCGCCTACGCGTCGAGCACGGTCATCGGCTGTCCCACCCGCCGCTATCACGGTCTGCTGGTGGCGAGCACCCATCCGCCGGTCGGACGGTTCGTCACGCTGGCCAACGTCATGGAGCAGTTCCAGTGCAAAGAGCATCGCCTGGAGCTGTCCACCAACGAGTTCGAGGGAACCTTCGCTCCCAACGGCGTCGGACATCTGCGGGAGTTCCGTCAGGACGCCGTCGTCACGATGGTCTACGACGTCGGCGGCGGGACGCTCACGCGCGAGCTGATCCTGCACGATACGGAAAATACCGTCGCCCTGCGCTACACCCTCCGCGGAACCAGCGGTACGCTCTACGCCTTCCCGTTCATCGCCCTGCGGGACTTCCATCATCTGCGCACCATGCAAGAACCCACCGACCTGACCTTCCAGCACACCGACTACGGGGTGGCTGTCTCCGAGCCGAGCAACCCCCACAGCCCGTCGGTCTACCTGGCCGGCGGGTCGGTCTTCCGCGTGCAGCCGGACTGGTGGAAACGCTTCCGCTACCGCGCCGACCTCCGGCGAGGCCAGGACGGCCACGAGGACCTCTACACCCCGGGATGCTTCCACGTGGAAATGACCGACGGGGACGTCTGGCAGCTCACCGCGGGCATCGAGGAGAACCCCACGCTGAAGTTCGACGCCGTCCAGGCGCGTCGCGCCCAGCGTCTCACCGAATTGGCCGACGCCATGGGCGACGCCGACCAGCCCACCCGTCGCCTGGCAGCCGCCACGGACAGCTACGTCGTCCGGCGGACCTTCTCCGAGGCAGGCAGCGAACCCAGCGAGACCATTCTCGCCGGATTCCACTGGTTTGCCGACTGGGGGCGCGACGCGTTCATCGCCCTGCCCGGGCTGCTGCTGGAAACCGGTCGATACGACGAAGCCCGCAACGTCATGCGAACCTTCGCCTCGCACATCCACGCGGGCATGGTGCCCAACCGCTTTGACGATTACACCCCCACCGCACACTACAACAGCATCGACGCGTCCCTGTGGTTCGCCCTGGCCGCCGAGCGGTACATGCAGGCCACCGACGACCGGGACTTCTGGGACTCGACGCTCGCCTCGGCGTTGCACGCGATCGTGTCGGCCTATCACGAAGGAACGGAGTTCGGCATCCACGCCGACGAGGACGGGCTGATCGTCGGCGGCTCACCGGAGACCCAACTGACCTGGATGGACGCCAAACTCGGCGACCAGGCCGTCACGCCGCGCCACGGAAAATGCGTGGAGGTCAACGCGTTGTGGCACAGCCTGCTGCGGACCGTCGCCCAGCGCAGCGGCGACCCGGACCTCGCCGAGACCTGCGCCCGACGGGCCGGGATCGTGGCAGAGAGCTTCCGCGAGGCGTTCTGGCATGGCGAGTACAAGTGTCTTTACGACGTCATCACCCACGGCACACCGGACGGCTCGCTTCGGCCGAACCAGATCCTCGCCGTCGCCGTCCCGCACAGCCCCCTCACCGACGACCAGCAGAAATCCGTCGTCGACGCCGTCACCACACACCTGCTGACCCCGATGGGTCTGCGTACGCTCCACCAGCGCGACCCGCGCTACCGCGGGCGATACGGAAACTCCTGGGAATCGCGCGACCGGGCCTACCACCAGGGAACCGTCTGGGCCTGGCTGATCGGCCCGTTCATCGAGGCGTACCTGAGGGTCCATCGCGGGCAGGCAGCCCTCCGCCAGGCGTCGGCTTGGCTGAGCGGATTCGACGAACACCTCGACCGCGCAGGCATCGGCCACATCAGCGAGATCTTCGACGGCGACGCGCCCCACGAGCCTCGCGGGTGCATCGCCCAGGCGTGGTCGGTCGCGGAGGTGCTCCGGGCCAAACGACTGGTCGCCCGGGCGATGGAGGCACAGAAGCAATGAGTCTCTCGCGCCGGTTGCTGGTCGTGGTGGGAATTCTCACGCTGCTGGGCGTGTCGGTGCAGGCCGCCCAGCCGCCTCGGGCCCGACTCGCGCCGGCGGAGGGAGGCACCCCGGATGCGAACCGCCTTCAGCCGGCGAGGCTGGCGGTTGAAAACACCACCGACCACGCCGTCGAACACGTCGCCCTGCGATGGGATCGCGGCGGACCGACGTTCGTGTTCCCCCTGGCGATTGCCCCCGGCCAAAGTGCCCGACGCGAGGTTCTGCTGCCCGCCTCTGCCGGCGAGCAGACCTGGGACGTGCAACTGCGGGGGCAGGCCGACTCGACCGTGGCAACCACGGCCGCCCGCATCCGCTGGCCGATCGATCGCGTGGACCCCGCTGCCCTGGTCTCGCCGGGGGTGTACCGCCGCTTCCAGGCAGACCTGCCGCGCTGGGACCCCCGCATACGGATGAATCTCATCGGGCTGGCGACTGTGACAACGTTGGCGATGGCGGCGCTGGCGTGGATGCACCGCTCGACGGGGCAACTGATCGGCCTGGCTGGGGTGATCGTGGCGGCGACGGCTGTGGCGGGATGGGTCATCGCCGACGAGCCGATCGTGCTCGAACGAACGCTGCCGGTGACGCTGTCCGCGGGCGATCCGAACCAACCCGACGGACGGGCACTGGTGCTCACCACACGACGCACCACCTCCTACAGCCGACACGAAGGACGGTACATTCCCCTTTACCGCTCGCCGGAACACATGCTCGCCGACGAAACCACGCTCCGCATCTCCGGCGGATTCACCACCACGCTGAGCCCGGACCGCCCCACCGTCCTGCTTATCGCCCCGGCTCGTTAGGTTCTCCGTAGCCGGGGGATTCGCCCTCCTCCTCGTCGTCGCTTACCTCCATCCGCTCGCCCGAGAGTTTCCAGACGTCCACGTGCGGGCCCTGCTCGCGCAAACCGGTGCGCGCCTGCAGCCCGGCCGACAACCAGCGAACCATGACCCACACCAGCAACACAAGCACCACCGCCAGCCCCGCCAGCGACGCCCACGCCAGTCGGCTGTAGACCAGGCGGTCGCCCGGCGGGGACGATTCGGCGAGGCGTTGGGCGAAGAACACCCCGCCGGTCAGGGCTGCTCCGATCGCCACCAGTACCAGCGTGGCGATGGCGTAGCCGATCCGGCGGGATGCGGAGGGAATTATTGGCCGCTTTTCCATGGGGCGTCCGATCGGGGATCGTGCTGGGTGACTTCGCTGAACTTCTCGATGAGCTCCCTGCCTTCCTCGCTGAGGTCGCCGGGCGGGACGATCTTGATGGCGATGTACTGGTCGCCCTTGCCGCCGTCGCGTCCTTCCACGCCCTGGCCTCGCAGGCGAAGCTTCCTCCCGCTGGGGGTGCCCGGGGGAATGGTGACCGTCGTCAGCCCGTCCAGTGTGGGCACGTCCA
Organism: Phycisphaerae bacterium; assembly: GCA_046541875.1. GTDB lineage: Bacteria > Planctomycetota > Phycisphaerae > SM23-33 > SM23-33 > CAZFPT01. Next base: position 6,343 of record JBKHCL010000104.1, read on the forward strand.
CCTTCCCGCCCAGTACCGCCTCGCCGACGCTGATGGGCACGTCGACGTGGATGTCGTTGCCCTCCCGCCGGAAGAACGGGTGCTGTCGAACGTGGCAGACGATGTACAGGTCGCCCTGGCCGCCGGGCCCGGCCTGCCCTTTGCCCTTGACGCGGATCTTCTGGCCGTCCTTCACGCCCGGGGGAATCTTGATGTCGATCGTCTCGGACCCCTCGGTTCCGCCCGGTCCCTGGGCAATCTTGAGCGTTTTGGTGGTTCCGTGGATCGCCTCGACGAAGTGCAGTTGCAGGTCGTGCTGAACGTCCTGCCCCTTGGCGGCGCGTCGGGGTCGACGTCGCGTGCGCGTCCCGGCTGCTTGGCCCCCCCCGCCGCCGCGCAGGGCGTCCATGATCTCTTCGAGACTCATCCGCATAAATCCGCTGCCCGCGCGCCCCCTGCCTCCGGCGCCGCGCGGACCGCCCCCGCCGAAGAAATCTTCGAAGTTCACGGTCTGACCACCGTTGGACCAGCCGGTGCTCTGGGCACCGGCCCCGCCGAACCCGCCGCCCGGGCCGGCATGGCCGAACTGGTCGTACATCTTCCGCTTCTCCGGGTCGGAGAGCACTTCGTACGCCTCGGTGGCCTGCTTGAACTTCTGCTCCGAGCCACCTTCCTTGTTCACGTCCGGGTGATACTGCCTGGCCAACTTGCGGTAGGCGGACTTGATCTCGCTGTCCGAAGCCGAGCGCGAAACGCCCAGCACGTCGTAGTAATCCTTCTTTTCCATGTCCGTATTCTATCGAGGCGCCCGCTTCTCGCCAATACCGACGTGAGATCCCCTCAACCAGGGCAGCGCGTTTTGGGTTGCACACCGGCGGACGGAATGCAGAATACACCCGCTGCCCGCCCGACCATCCGCAGGAGTAGACTTCGATGAACCTTGCCAAGGACCTACAGGCCGTCTGGGACCAACCCCCCGCCGAGTGGCGCAGCGCGCCGTTCTGGTCGTGGAACAGCGAACTGGACCCCGAGCGACTTACCCGACAGATCGAAAGCATGCACGCGGCCGGTATGGGCGGGTTCTTCATGCACAGCCGATACGGTCTGAAGACCCCCTACCTCTCGGAGGAGTGGTTCACGTGCGTCTCGGCGTGCATCGAGGCCGCGAGGCGACTGGGGATGAAGGCGTACCTGTACGATGAAGACCGCTGGCCTTCAGGCTCTGCCGGCGGGGCCGTCACGCGGGACAACCCGGACTATCGGGCGCATTTCATCGTGCTCAAAGACGCCGACCAGGAAAACCCCGACGCCGAACGCGTGGGCCTGTTCGCCTGCAGGTTCGACGACGACGGCGGGCTGATCGAATACCAATCCATCGACAACGCCGCCGACGCCCCGGCGGGATTCGTCGTCAAGGCGTTCGACATGGCGATCGCACCGGACAACCCCTGGTTCAACGATGGCAGCTACCTGGACACGATGAACCCCGACGCCGTCTCCGAGTTCCTGCACCTGACCCACCAGGCGTACTCCGACCGGTACAAGAAGGACTTCGGTAAGCTTATCCCGGCGATGTTCACCGACGAGCCCAACAACGCCGTGGGTCCGTGGGGCGGCGGTCCCGGCGGGGTGGTCATGAAATGGACCGGCAACCTGCCGCGAGAGTTCGTCGCCCGGCGCGGCTACGACCTGCGCGACCACCTGCCCGAACTGGCGTTCCCCCTCGCCGGCGGGGCATTCAGCACCCCCCGGCGGGACTACCACCTCACCACGGCAGAGTTGTTCGTCGAGAGCTTCTCGGCCCAGATTGGTCGATGGTGCCGGAAACACGACCTCGCCCTGACCGGACACATGCTGGCCGAGGGGTCGCTCAAGTCCCAGACGGCGATGGACGGGTCCTGCATGCCCCACTACGAGCACATGCAATGGCCCGGGATTGACATTCTCACCGACCAGGCCGACGAACTCATCACCGCCAAGCAGTGCACCTCGGTGGCGGCCCAGTTGGGCAAGGAGCGCGTCCTCAGCGAACTGTACGGCTGCACGGGGTGGGATTGGCCTCTGGAAGGCCACAAGTTCGTGGGCGACTGGCATCTGGCGGTGGGCGTGAACTTCCGCTGCCCGCACCTGTCGCACTACAGCCTCGAGGGCGGAGCCAAGCGGGACTACCCCGCCAGCATCCGCGATCACAGCCCCTGGTGGCTGTACTATCGGGACGTGGAAGACTACTTCGCCCGGCTGAACTACATGCTCACGCGCGGCAGCCCCCTGCGCGACGTGCTGGTGATCCACCCCGTCGAGACCGCCTGGGGCTACTCGGCCGCCACCGACGCCGACGCGGTGGACCCCTACGACCAGTCGCTGCGACGGCTGACCTTCCTGCTCAGCGGGCAGCACTACGACTGGGACTTCGGCGATGAGTCCATTCTTGCCGCCCACGCCGGCGTGTCGACCGACGGGCTGACGGTCGGCGAGATGACGTATCGAACGGTGATCGTCCCGCCGGCACGCACGCTGCGGGAAAGCACCGTCGCCCTGCTGGAGAAGCTCACCGGCGGAAAGGCCAACGTGGTCGTCGTGGGCGACGTGCCCGACCTGATCGACGGACGCGACGTCGGCCACGGCGATGCGATCGCCGATCGGCTGGCGGGTATGCACCAGGTCGCCGACGACGACGCTGCGGTTCTCGCGGCGCTTGAATCGCTCCAGCCGAGAAGGGTCCGCGTGACCGAGCGCGGCAGCGAGTGCGAAGCGGACTTCATCTGGAGCATGCTTCGCGACGTTCGCGGCGGGGGGTTGTTGTTCGTGCAGTCGCACGACCGCGAACATGCCCGACCGATCGAGGTGACCGTCGAGGGTCGCACGCCCGTGGTACGATGGGACGCCCGCACGGGTGGCCGATACGACGTCGATGCCACCCAGGAGGGCAGCTGCGTAACGTTCTCGCTGGACCTGCCGGCGACGGGGTCGGCCCTGCTGAGCATGGGACTGACGGGCATCGAAACCGAAGCCGCGCCCAAGCCTCAACAACCCAACGAGAGCATCGAGTTGGCCGGGCCGTTTGAGGTAACGCTCACCGAGCCCAACACGCTTCCGCTGGACTATGGCCGATTTCGGGTGGGCGACGAGGAGTTCTCCGAGCTCATGCCCGTCCTGCGGGCCGAAAGCCTCATCCGCCAACGGTACGACCTGCCCTCGCGACAGGCCCGGGGCCAGCAGCCCTGGTACCTTTACAGGAACGACGTTCTGGACTTGGCCGTCCGTGATACCGTCACGCTGCAACTGCCCTTCCACGTGACCGACCTGCCCGGCGAGTGTCGCCTGGCGATGGAGCGCCCCGGCGATTTCACCGTGACGGTCAACCAGAGGCCGGTGGCGTTCAGCGGATCCCGCACGCCGGTGGGCACGTGGGTGGACGACGACATCAAGACAGCCGACATCGCGCCGCTGCTGGTGGAGGGCGAGAACACCATTACCCTGGCGGTGCAGTACCACCCCGCGATCGAACTGGAGGCCCTTCGGCTGGTAGGCGGGTTCGCCACGACCTGCCTGGACGACGACAAGCGCCTGCCCGGGCGAATGACGCTGGTGGCGATGCCCGACCGGTTGGGCCTGGGCGACTGGTGCGAGCAGGGGCTGGACTTCTACGGCGGCGCGGTGCGGTACCGCTGCAGCGTGGACCGCCCGGCCGGGGCGCGCGTCACGCTGCGCCTGCCGGAGGTCGCCTGCACGGCTGCGGTGATTCACGCCGGAGGCGCGGAGTACGTCCTGCCCTGGGCGCCGATGGCCGCCGACATCACCGACGCACTCAACGACGGCGAGAACACGGTGGACATCGAAATCATCGGCGGACGGAAGAATATTCTCGGGCCGTTGCACGTCCCTTGGGGCAGATGGACCGGCCCGGGACAGTTCGACCCCGACAACGGGCAGTGGACCGACGAATACCTCCTGAACCCCCACGGCCTGCTGGCAGCGCCGATTGTGGAGATAAGGTAAGCCCCAGCGTGAGCTGGGGGATAACACGGTGTTTGACAGGCGTTTGCGCGAATCCTATCCCCCACCTGACGGTGGGGGCTTTTCGTGGCATGGGCTTCCAGCCCATGCATACACGGCCTGGAAGGCCGTGCTACGGGACGCGGTCTATCCCCCACCTGACGGTGGGGGCTTTTCGTGGCATGGGCTTCCAGCCCATGCATACACGGCCTGGAAGGCCGTGCTACGGGACGCGGTCTATCCCCCACCTGACGGCGGGGGCTTACTTTGGTGTGCGCGAGAAAACGGGCGCCCGGCGGTT
>JBKHCL010000105.1:0-10553 GCA_046541875.1 Phycisphaerae bacterium
CCTTCTTGACCTTGGGGGCTTTGTCCTTCTTCTGCCGGCGTTCGTTCTTGACCTTCCTGGCCGGTTCATCACGGCCGCTGCCGGTGTCTTCCTGCGCCCAAGCCATACCCGAGACCATCAACGCCGTCAGCAGCAAAACCACCCACATTCGCTTGGTCATCTTCGTACTCTCCAGGGGAATCCGTGCGCACCGCGCCGGTCGTGCCGGTTTGGTACCCAGCCGGGTCGGCCCCTGCCGGGTCCCGACTGGAAGCGGCCCCGATTGCTCTCGGCGGCCTTGGTGCCGATCTCACAAATCAGCTGAAACTTAAACGCCGCCGGGTTCGCTAAATCGCTGGAATTCACCCCGCCACAGAAGTTTTTTTGCATCGAATCCACGCGACCCGCAATCCGTTTTGTACCCCGGCGGTCCGGTGGTGTATCATCGCGGGACCCAAACCGTAGACCGGGCAGGAATTCCATGCAGATTGTCGTTCTGATCGCGTTCATTCTGACCTACACCACGCTGGAGCTTCCCGCTCCCGCCTGGAGCGAGGGATGGGTCTGGCTGCCCGTGCTGATCGCCTATCTGTCCGGGGCTGCCTCCATCACCACTGCCTGGACGGCCAGCGGGCTGCGAACGCTCCACGAGCAGGGCCCCTCGGCGCCTCCCACTCGGGCCCAGCGTCTGCTGGGGCGGTTACGGCTGATCTGGCTGGTGGGCGGTTCGGCGGCGGTGGTCTATTGCGGGCTGGGCAACTGGTTGGAGCACTACGCCGACCTGCCCGGCACGGCAGGGCGGTGGCAGTTGGGCGATGTCCCCATGATCGGCGAGTGGGCCATGATCGCTCCCTTCGCCGCGGCGATTACGATGTCCTGGTGGCTGGAGTACCCCTATCACGATGCGGCCCGGGCGGAGGTCAACGCCCCGGGCCCGATGGTCGCCCCGGCCGACGACGCGCCCGACCACGAGCCGGCGTTCTGGACGCGCGGCGAATTCGTCGTATTCAATCTCCGCCATCACCTGCTGTTCATCCTGGCACCGCTGTCTTTGATTGTGCTCGGACACGACCTGATCGAGTTGGCCTCCTATGCTCCCTGGTTCCCCTCCGGGGAGATCGCCGAGCAAGTCGATCTGCGTGAGATCGTTCAGGTCGGTGCGAGTGTGGCATGGACGGCCGGCGTGTTCATCTGTGCCCCACTGGTGATTGTGCGAATCTGGAACACCCGTCGCCTGCCCGACGGGCCGCTGCGCAAACGCCTGGAGGAGATGTGCCGAAGGCTGAAGTTCCGCTTCCGCGACGTGCTGGTGTGGGAGTCCGGCGGAGTGCTCGCCAACGCCGGGGCGATGGGCGTGGTCGCGCCGGTCCGCTACGTCCTGCTCAGCGACGCCCTGCTGGACCGCATGGACCCGGCCCGCGTCGAGGCGATCTTCGCCCACGAGGCAGGGCACATCGTGCATCATCATATCTTCTTCTCGGGGCTGTTCGCGCTGGCGTCGGTCACGCTCGTGGCGGCGTTGGCGCGCGGGCTGGCTGTGCTGGTCGGCCTGGACGAATGGACCGAGATGGGCCTCTCGGCGGCACTGCTGGTGGCAACCTGGGGGGTCGGGTTCGGGTGGATCTCGCGGCGGTTCGAGCGCCAGAGCGACGTGATCTCGGCGTGGGTGATGAGTCACGCCCTGGGCGACGAGCGCATCGAGGAAGACTGCGTCACGCCGGTGGGCGCGCAGGTCTTTGCCGGGGCGTTGGAGCAGGTCGGCCGACTCAACGGAATGAATCTGGACCGGTTCAACTGGCGGCACGGATCGATCGCCTGGCGCGTGAACCATGTTCTTTCGCTGGGCGCCCGCGGCGGGAGCATTCACGAGATCGGACGGACCGTCCGACGCATCAAGCGGGTACTGATCGTCGCTGCGCTGGCCGGGCTGAGTGCGACGGTGCTGCTGGGCTACCTGGGCTGAGGAGAACGACGATGGCCGAGGCGAAAACAGCGATCGTGACCGGGGCTTCCAGCGGGATCGGACGGGAAACCGCGATTTCCCTGGCCCGGCGGGGGTATTCAGTGGTGCTGGCCGCCCGGCGCGAGCAGCGGCTGGTCGAGGTCGCCGACGCATGTCGCGAGGCCGGCGGTGAGGGAATTCCCATCGCCACCGACGTTGCAGCCGACGGGCAGGTGCGCGAGTTGGTCGACGAATCGCTCCGACGCATGGGGCGGGTGGACGTGATGGTCAACAACGCCGGCGTGGGAGCGTACGGGGCGGTCCACCAGACGGACGAATCGACGATGCGACGGATCTTCGAGGTGAACTGTTTCGCCGTATGGCAGGGCTGTAAGGCGATCGTGCCGGTAATGATTGAGCAGGGCAGCGGGCACGTGTTCAATGTCTCCAGCATCATCGGTCGTCGGGGGACGCCGATGCACGGAGCGTACTGCGCGGCGAAGGCGGCGGTCGTCGGACTGACCGAATCGATGCGCGTGGAGCTGATGGACCACAACGTCCGCGTCACAGCGGTGTTGCCCGGACTGACGCGAACGGAGTTCTTCGACCATTCCGGCGGCGGGAGTCGCCAGCGCTCCAGTTTCGTGAAACTCCGGACGATGATGTCTCCCCACGAGGTGGCTGAGCGCATCGTCTCGACGGTCGGCAGGGCGGTCCCGGAGTTGCGGTTCACCGTCGGCGGGCGACTGCTGGCGATCCTCGCTCCGCTCAGCCCCCGGCTGGCCGACCGGATGATGAAAATCTACCACGACGACCTCCGCAAGGGCGAGTCCTCCTGACCCCGGCAAAAGCGAGCGGGTGCGAATGTCTGCTGGTATTGATACACGAAGAGCGGTACAATGCCGGCGGCTTGGATCGCATTCATACTATCCCTCGTCGTTGCTGATCCTGCCGATATGACCCATCAGCCGATGGGGTAATTCTCTCGGCTGAGCAATGGGGCCAACCTATGACGTACTCTCGATTTGCTGCACCTGGCCGGGTGCTGGTGGGCTGTGTGTGCATGCTGGCTGTATTCTCCTCGGCCTTCTCGAAGCCCGATTCCGACCGGAAGGTCCGGATCATTCCCTTCACCAACGAACGTCTCCAGCGGGCGATCGACAGGGGGGCGAAGTATCTCTGGACGCTCCAGCAGGACGACGGGAGCTTCTCGGAAAGGCCGGTGAACCGAAAGCGGGTCACCGTCAGCGGGAGCTACGCTGTCGGGCGAACCGCCATCTGCTGCTACGCGCTGCTGGAAAGCGGGGTCAGCGCGAAAGACGAGCGGATGAAGAAGTCACTCAATTATCTCATGGAGACTTTCTCGGATCGCACCTATGACATCGCCCTGCGCGCGAACGTCTGGCTGCTGGCGATGCGCGACGACCGGGACTACCGCAAGTTCCTCGAGAAGGACACCGAGATTCTCTACAAGAGCGACAACAAGGGCAGCTACACCTACCAGTCACTCTACGCCCTGAAGTTCGCCCCCAAGGAGGTCCAGGAGAAATGGAAGCGCATCCTGGAACAGCAGCGCAAGCTGGGCAGAAACGCATCCTATCGCTGGGACAACTCCAACGCCCAATACGGCGTGCTGGGCGTGTGGGCGGGCGTGCGCGGGAACATCGAGGTACCCACCAAGTACTGGGAGGCCGTCGAGGCACACTGGTCGGCCACCCAGGCCGACGATGGCGGCTGGGGATACGCCAAGACCGGTCGTTCCAAGCCTTATCCAGCCATGACTGCTGCCGGCGTGGCCACGCTGTTCGTCTGCGCCGACAACCTCTACAACGACAAGTTCCTCCGCTGCAATACCGGCCTGGAGATGCAGCGGATCCAGGACGGGATCGACTGGATCGAGGAGCATTTCGCCGAATCCATGACCCGTCCCAAAAAACGCGGAAAGCACGTGATGGTTGGCGGGGTCTATAACATCAACAACTACTATCTTTACGGGCTCGAGCGGGTCGGGCTCGCCAGCGGTTACAAGTACTTCGGAAAGCACGACTGGTTCAGAGCGGGTGCATCGTACCTGCTGGAAATGCAGGAAAAGAATGGCCATTGGCCCGGCGGATGGGCCGACGGACAGAAGCTCGGGGCGACCGCCTACGCGATGCTCTTTCTCATTCGTGGCATGCAGCCGGTGGTGTTCAACCGCCTGCAGTACTCCGGCGACTGGAACAACCGCCCCCGTGCCCTGGCGAATGTCTGCCACTGGCTGACGCGGAAGTTCGAACGAGAACTCAACTGGCAGGTCATCAACGTCAAGGTCCCGGTGGGCGAGTGGCACGACGCGCCCATCCTCGTGTTGACCGGTTCGACGAAGCCGGAATTCACCGACGAGCAACTCGAAAAACTCCGCACCTTCGTCCACCAGGGCGGGACGATCCTCTCGATCAGCGAATGCAGCGGGACGGCCTTCCGAGACGGCATGCGGGCGATCTACCGCAAGCTCTGGCCAAAGTATGAGCTGACGCCCTGCGGGGACAACCACCCCATCCAGAACGCCCATTATGCACTTCGCGGCCGCACGAAACTCTACGAACTGCACAACGGCGTTCGGCCGCTGGCGATCCACACCGACGCCGATCTGCCGAGAACCTGGCAGCAGAACCGCCACAAGACCGCGACCTATCAGTTCGAGACGGCCGCCAATATCGCCTTCTACGTGGTAGGCAAGGGGGGCTTCCGGCAGCGTGGCGAGAACCCCTGGCCGAAGCAGGAGTCCTTCAAACCCGCTCACACCGTCAAGGTCCTTCGGCTGAAGCACAACGCCCACGCCGACCCCGAACCGCTCGCCTGGAAACGCTTCGCCATCCGCATGGGCAACCGCTACCGCGTGAAGGTCGATCTCGCCGGGCCGGCGGAGTTCTCCCAGCTTGCCAAGACCGAGGCGAAGCTCGCGGTGCTCACCGGAACGGGACGGCTGGTGCTGAGCGACGAGCAGGCCGAGGCGCTGGCGACGTACGTGCAGGCGGGCGGAACCGTGCTCATCGACGCAGCCGGCGGGGACCAAGCCTTCGCCCGGTCCGCCCGAAAGCAACTGGCCAGGTCCGTCAAGGGCGACCGCACGAAACTGCTGGCCGACGGGCCCATTCTGGGGCGCGAGGGGATGGAAATCGGCAAGGTCCGCTTCCGCCCGGGCCCCGGGCGGTCTGCCGTCACGCGCGATCGGCCGGACATCAAGGCGATCGTCGTCGACGGTCAGCCACGGGTGATTCTCTCGGAGAAAGACCTTCTCGCGGGCCTGCTGGGCGTGACCCACGCGGACATGCAGGGCGTGATGCCCGAGGACGCTTTCCGCATCGTCCGCAACGTGCTGCTGCATGCCGCCGGGATCGATCGGCTTGCCGAGGCGAAGTAGGACCGGCGCAATAGAAATCGGCTGACCGGCGCGCATCGCATCGGTCAGCCGACGGGGTTTTCCTGTTCCATCCGGCGGTGGGGTTACCGCTGGCTGGGGTCTTCCGACTTGGCGTCCTCGCCGACGTTGCGGACCGCCCAGCGGGCGAACTTCATTCGGACGTTGTTGTTCTCGTCGACCTTCACGGTGACTTCATTGGCTTTGACCTCGATCACCGTCCCGCAGATCCCGCCGATGGTCACGACCTTGTCGCCCTTGCCGAGCGATTCGAGCATCTCGCGACGTTGCTTTTCCTGCTTGCGGCGGGTGCGCGTCGTGAAGATGTACATCAGCACGAGCACCGCCAGCAGAATCAGCGGGAACTGCCATTGGCCGAACAGCCCGCCACCACCGCCTCCACCGCCGGTGGGCTGGGTGGTGGGCTCCTTCTGCTGCTCGGGCTCGGGCGTCTTGCCGTCGTCGTCTGTCTGAGCGGTGTTGTTCTCTTCGCCCCGGGCAGCCCCGAGCTCCTCGCCCGCTCCGTTGGCGTCCTGGGCGTGCGTCATCGCCGGCAGGGCTGCCAGCAGCGCGATCATCGTGATATACAACGCCGTCTTTCGTTTCGGCATGGTGTGTCCTTTCGTAAGCGTTTTCGTGCCCCAACTGCAGGCGGGGCATTGTGCGCGAAAGCTCCGCCCCCGTCAAATGGTATTCTATCGCGATCGGCATGGGTTTCGTCGCACCGATTCTGCATCGCACGGGCCTGCCGGCAGCGGGAGGGATGTGTCCCTGTAACGGCGCTACTCCATGGCCGCCATCCAGCGGGCTGCGTCGGCTTTCAGCGTGCCCGCTTCGATCGAGGTGCGGATCGCGCCCATAAACTCCGCGAACCAGTGCAGGTTGTGGATCGTCACGAGCGTGGGCCCGAGCATCTCCCTGGCCATGAACAGGTGACGGATGGTCCCGCGCGAGTAGGTCCGGCAGGTGAAACACGAACAGTTTTCGTCGATCGGGGCGGCGTCGGTGGTGTGAACGGCGTTTCGCAGCCTCAATCGCCCGTTCCAGGTAAAGGCCTGGGCGTTTCGCCCGTTACGGGTGGGCAGGACGCAGTCGAACATGTCCACCCCGCGCCCGACGGCGGCGAGGATGTCCCGCGGCTCGCCGACGCCCATCAGGTAGCGAGGTCGATCGGCGGGAAATTGCCCGTCGATGGCGTCCAGCACGTTGCACATCGCCTGGTGCCCTTCGCCCACGCTCAACCCGCCGATGGCGTAGCCGGGCAGGTCCAGGGCGACCAGTTCGCGGGCACTCTGCTCGCGCAGATCCGCGTGCATTCCGCCCTGTTGAATGCCGAACAGCGCCTGGGGCTGGTCGAGTGCGGATTGCCGATCGAGGGCGTCCCAGGCGTCGCGGCAGCGACGGGCCCACTCGGCGGATCGGCGGGTGGCGGCGACGACCTCTTCCCGCGACGCGTCGCCGGGGGGGCACTCGTCCAGTTGCATCATCACGTCGGCTCCGAGGTGGTGCTGAATGCGAACCGCCTGGCCCGGGGTGAGGGTGACCTTCGAGCCGTCAATGTGCGAGCGGAAGGTGACGCCCTCGTCATCCAGTTCCCGCATGTGCGCCAGCGAGAACACCTGGTAGCCGCCCGAGTCGGTCAGCATCGGCCCGTCCCACCCGAGCATGCCGTGAACGCCGCCCAGGGCGGATACCGTCTCGGCTCCGGGGCGGAGCATGAGGTGGTAGGTGTTGGCGAGCACCATTTGCGAGCCGCACGCGCGGAGCTGGTCGGGCGTGATGCCCTTGACCGTCCCGCAGGTGCCCACGGGCATGAACACGGGCGTCTCGATGGGCCCGCGGGGGGTGTGGAGGGTCGTGCGGCGGGCGAGGCCGGCGGTGGTGTGCAGGTCGAGTCGCAGCATGGTCCGGGCTAGGTCCTGACGGCCTGGAAAACGCGGAGGCAGGCGGAGAGGAAGGCGTCCATCTCCTCCAGGGGCACCTGGCAGGCGGCGTCGCTGCGGGCGTTGTCGGGATCCGGGTGGGTCTCCACGAACAGCCCGTCGGCCCCGACGGCCAATGCTGCCTTGGCCAGGGGAAGGGCGAATTCCCGTCGACCTCCGCTGGCGTGGCCCAGCCCGCCGGGCTCCTGGGTGGAGTGCGTGGCGTCCATCAGCACCGGCGCCAGCGATTGCATCTGCACCACGCCGCGGAAATCGGTGACCAGGCGGTTGTACCCGAACGTGGTTCCGCGTTCGGTAAGGGCGACGTTGCGGTTGCCCGTCGAGCAGACTTTGCGGACGGCCTGCGACATATCCATCGGGGCCATGAACTGCCCCTTTTTGATGTTCACCGCGCAGCCGCTGTCGCCGGCGGCGACGAGCAGGTCGGTCTGGCGGCAGAGGAAGGCGGGAATCTGCAGGGCGTCGACGGCCTGGGCGGCGGGAGTCGCCTGGCAGGGCTCGTGGATGTCCGTCAGCACGGGCACGCCGAGTTTCCGGCCAACCGTCGCAAGCCATTCCAGCCCGGTCTCCAGGCCCGGCCCGCGGTAGCTGTCCACGCTGGAGCGGTTGGCCTTGTCGAAGCTCGCTTTGAACACGTAGCCCACGCCCAGCCTGGTGCAGAGGTCGCGCATCGTCTCGCCGATCTGCAGGCACATATCCAACCCCTCAGCCATGCAGGGCCCGGCGATGACGACCAATTGCCCGGCGCCCACCGTCACCTTGCCGATGCGGCAGGTATCAATTCGTTCGTTGGTCATTTGCGTCTCCTTGCGGGCATGGTACGGAAAACCCCCCGCCACGGGAAGAGGGCAGGCGCAGAGCCACCACCGTTGCCACCCGCTGTCGGGCGGGGTATGCTGGGAGCGTTCAAGGAAAGGCACTCGGATGAAACTGTTGATCACGGGCGGAGCGGGGTTTATCGGGTCGCACCTGGCCGAGGCGAGACTCGCCGCCGGCGACGAGGTGACCGTCATCGACGATCTCTCCACCGGGGCCCGAGAGAATATAGTCCATCTGGAAAACGACGCTGCATTCACCTTTGTGCGCGATTCGGTGTGCAACGAAACGGTCATGACCACGCTGATGCGCGACGTCGACGCGGTGGTTCACCTCGCGGCGGCGGTGGGCGTTCAACTCATCGCCGACGACCCTGCCGGCACGATCGAGACGAATATCCATGGCTCGGAGGTCGTCCTTTCGCTGGCGGCGAAATTCTCCCGGCGGGTGCTGCTGGCCAGTACGTCCGAGGTGTACGGAAAGAGCGCGAATACCCCGTTCCGCGAGGACGACGACGTGGTGTTCGGGTCCACGCGGTTCAGCCGATGGTGCTACGGGTGCAGCAAGATGGTGGACGAGTTCCTCGCGCTGGCGTACCACGAGCAGTACGGGCTGGAGACCATTGTCTGCCGCTTCTTCAACGTGGTCGGCCCGCGGCAGACGGGGCGGTATGGCATGGTCGTTCCGCGCTTCGTGCAGCGGGCGTTGCGGGGCGAGCCCCTGCAGATCGTCGGCGACGGCAGGCAGGTTCGCTGCTTTTGCAGCGTGACCGACCTGGTGGCGATGCTCTCGGAACTGCTGACCGGCGACCGGGTCGTCGGGCAGGTCATCAACGTCGGCAGCGACGAACCGGTGAGCATCGACGAACTGGCTTCCCGCGTGATCGAGCTGACCGGGTCCGCCAGCGAAACCATCCGCGTCGGCTACGAGGAATTCTATGGCCGATCCATGGAAGACACGCCGGTGCGCATCCCCGACCTGTCACGCCTGCACAGCCTGATCGAGACGCGCCGACAACGAGACCTGACGGCGACGCTTCGGCAGGTGATCGAATACGAACGCGGGCGGATGGACGAAGCAGGGTAAGCCCCCTGCGTCGGCGGGGAGCAGAATGGTTCAGGTACTGACCGACATGCTGAAACGTGCGTTTGACATTGCAGTGAGCGGCCTGGCAATGGTCGTTCTGGCGGTTCCGATGCTGGCGATCGCCATCGCGGTGCGGCTGGAGAGTCCGGGCGGGGCGCTGTTCCGCCAGACCCGCGCCGGCTGGCGCGGCCGACCGTTTACGATGCTGAAATTCCGAACCATGCGGAACGACGTCGACCCGTATGGCCATTCGCCGCACTCCGGCGACGACCCGCGCCTGACCCGCGTGGGCCAATGGCTTCGCGAGCGAAGCCTCGACGAACTCCCGCAGCTGTGGAACATTCTGCGGGGCGAGATGAGCGTGGTCGGTCCGCGACCTCTGTATGAGCGCCAGGCGGCGGAGTGGACCCCGCGCCAGCGCCGTCGGCTTGACGTTCGCCCGGGGCTTACCGGGTACGCCCAGGCGTATGGGCGGGCGTCGCTGCCGATCGAGGACAAAATCGAGATGGACCTGCACTACATCGAGAACGCCGGGATCGCCATGGACCTCCGCATCATCGCGGCGACGGTCCGGAACGCCCTCCGCGGGGGCGGCGAGATCTACGAGACACGCTACAGCCGGCAGCAGGAGTACGAGCGCGAGCGGGAGGACACCAGCGATGACGCCTGAGCCCGACTCGGCGGTGGTGTTCGACATGGACGATACGCTCTACCTCGAGCGGGACTATGTCCGCAGCGGCTATTGCGTGGTGGGCGTGACGCTGCGCCAGCGGTCGGGGCGGTCGGACGCGTTCGAGGAGTGGCTCTGGGCGCGGTTCGAGGCGGGCCAGGCCGGCGGTGCGTTCGACGCGCTGGACGAGCATTTCGGGCTGGGTCTGTCGGCCGACGATATCGCTTCACTGGTGGAGGTGTATCGCGGGCACGTTCCCGCCATCGCTCCGCTGCCCGGCGTGGTGGCGTTGTTGAAGAGGCTGAAGAACTCGGGGGTGAAACTCGGTGTGCTCAGCGACGGCTACCTGCCCGCCCAGCGGAACAAGCTGCGGGCGCTGGGCATCGGGTCGTTGCTGGACGCGGTGGTGCTGACCGAAGAACTCGGGCGGGACTGCTGGAAACCGTCCCCGGCCGGGTTCGAGCGCATCGCGGCCGACCTTGACGTCTCCCACGCGCATTGCACTTACGTGGGCGATAACCTCGCCAAGGATTTCGTCGCGCCCAATTCCCTCGGATGGCGCACGGTTCGGTTGATCCTGCCCGGGCAGGTTCACGCTTCCAGACCGGTGGCCGCCGGCGGCGCGCCGGACGTGATCGCAGGCTCGATGGACGAGTTGGCGGGTGTTCTCAGCGCCCGATGGTGAGATGTCGCCATGGTGGCTTGGCGCTTTTGACG
>JBKHCL010000106.1:0-10273 GCA_046541875.1 Phycisphaerae bacterium
CAGCCGAACTTGCCGCCAGCAAGGCCTGAATCCTTGCACGAAAGCTTGCACGTGATTTCGGGCGCTTGTACGAATCCTTGCACGGATTGCAGGCCGGCGGAGGCGATGGCTGGCACGCGGTGGCAGAATCGCAGTGCCGGCGGGTCGCCAACCCGTCGACGTGGAGGGTCGTAAGCTTCGCCCAGTGCGTAAGAAAGACGCCTCCTGGCGACTGGTGTCACCGGGAGGCGTTCGCTTCGTCGAAGCGGCCGAAGGGATTCGAACCCTCGACGTCCAGCTTGGGAAGCTGGCATTCTACCACTGAATTACGGCCGCAATTGTCCCTCTCTTTTATCAGGAAACCGCCAAGTCCGCAAGCATATCGAAACGGTTTTCTCCGGAAGCGGGCGAGCGACGGGTCAGGTCAGTCTCCTTGCCGATACCGGCAGTAGAGACTCTCCCATAACGCCTGGATCAGGTTTCGGGGAGCAGGCCACAGGCCAGCGTGATTATCCGGAGGAGCCTCAAGCGATCGGCGCATAAAGAAGGACCCACGCTTGATTGCGAAGGTCCTTCATAAAAAGACGGCATCAACCTACTCTCCCGCAGTCGCAGTACCATCGGCCGCTACAGCTTTACTTCTGTGTTCGGAATGGGAACAGGTGTGGCCTGTAGCGTATGAACACCGTCACTGCCTCGCACGAGATCTCTCCCGGGCGGGGCGGAATATTGTGACATAGGGATAGCGATTCACGGTTGGTTTCATGTCGTGTTCAGGGAGGCCTGATCTGTCGAGACGCGAGGGTCTACGACAAATGTGATCAAGCGTTTGCCCGTTAGTACCGGTAAGCTTAGAATCTTTCAATCCTTACACATCCGGCCTATCAACCACCTGGTCTTGATGGGGGCTCTCATCCCATAAAGGGACATGGAATGCTCATCTTGTGGAGGGCTTCCCGCTTAGATGCTTTCAGCGGTTATCCGTTCCCAACGTAGCTACCCAGCAGTGCCCATGGCAGGACAACTGGTACACCAGAGGTTGGTCCTTCAAGGTCCTCTCGTACTGAAGAAGAATCCACTCAACATTCCTGCGCCCACGGCAGATAGGGACCGACCTGGCTCACGCCGGTCTGAACCCAGCTCGCGTACCACTTTAATCGGCGAACAGCCGAACCCTTGGGACCGCCTACAGCCCCAGGATGTGATGAGCCGACATCGAGGTGCCAAACCGCTCCGCCGCTATGGACGCTCGGGAGCGATCAGCCTGTTATCCCCGGAGTACCTTTTATCTGTTAAGCGATGGCCCTTCCACACGGAACCACCGGGTCACTAAGTCCTGCTTTCGCACCTGCTCGACGTATTTGTCTCGCAGTTAAGCACCCTTATACCTTTACACTCTTCGCACGATTGCCAACCGTGCTGAGGGTACCTTTGAACTCCTCCGTTACTCTTTAGGAGGAGACCGCCCCAGTCAAACTGCCCACCAAACACTGTTCCTCGCCCGGATTCACGGGACGAGGTTAGGTGGCTCATAGCACAAGGGTGGTATTTCAAGGATGGCTCCATCCGGCCGGAACCGGAGTTTCAACGCCTCCCACCTATCCTACGCATGTGATACAAGACACCAATATCAGGCTACAGTAAAGGTTCACGGGGTCTTTCCGTCTTGCCGCGGGTAAGCGGCATCTTCACCGCCTTTGTAATTTCACCGAGTCTGCTGTTGAGACAGTGCTCCAGTCGTTACGCCATTCATGCACGTCGGAACTTACCCGACAAGGAACTTCGCTACCATAGGACTCTCATAGTTAGAGCCGCCGTTTACCGGGGCTTAAGTCGTAAGCTTCACCGTGAGGCTAACCTACTTCCTTGACCTTCCGGCACCGGGCAGGCGTCAGTCTCTATACATCCTCTTACGAGTTAGCAGAGACCTGTGTTTTTGATAAACAGTCGCCAGAGCCATTTCTCTGCGCCCTCCTGGTCACCTACATAATTGCAGGGCCAGGGAGGGACCCCTTATCCCAAAGTTACGGGGTCAATTTGCCTAGTTCCTTAACAGCAGTTCTCTCGAGCGCCTTAGGATTCTCTCCTCACCTACCTGTGTCAGTTTTAGTACGGGCACGCGCAACGTCCACACGGAGCTTTTCTCGACATACACACCATACACTTCAGGAACAAATTGCCCTCGAGCCATACCGTTTCCGATACAGCTACCACCACGTCCAATCGGTGGATGTACTTTGTGTATGCGTCATCCGGCTTCAACCGTTACGCATGGTGCAGGAATATTAACCTGCTGTCCATCGTCTACGCCTTTCGGCCTCGACTTAGGTCCGACTAACCCTGGGCGGATTTACCTTCCCCAGGAAACCTTAGGTTTTCGGCGAACAGGATTTTCACCTGTTTTATCGTTACTCATACCGGCATTCTCACTAGCTGCCACTCCACGGCTCCTTGCGGTACCGCTTCATCGCCGACAGCTACGCTCCTCTACCATCCAATAGGATCCACGGCTTCGGTATCATGCTTAGTCCCGATCATTATCGGCGCTGGGTTGCTCGACCAGTAAGCTATTACGCACTTTTTAAATGGTGGCTGCTTCTAAGCCAACATCCTAGCTGTCACTGCAATCCAACTTCCTTAGTCACTTAGCATGAATTAGGGACCTTAGCCGGTGGTCTGGGTTGTTTCCCTTTTGACCACGAAGGTTATCCCCCGCAGTCTGACTCCCGAGATAATCGTTGCGGTATTCGGAGTTTGGTTGAAGGAGGTAGGCGGGAAGCCCCCTCGTTTCATCCAGTGCTCTACCCCCGCAACGTAGTGGCTCGAGGCTAGCCCTAAAGCTATTTCGAGGAGAACCAGATATCTGCGAGTTTGATTAGACTTTCACTCCTCCCCACAGGTCATCCCCTAACTTTTCAACGTTAGTGGGTTCGGTCCTCCGCATCCTTTTACGGATGCTTCAACCTGCCCATGGGTAGATCACTCGCTTTCGGGTCTACAGCATACGACGTTCGCCCTGTTAAGACTCGCTTTCGCTTTGGCTCCGCGCCGGAGACGCTTAACCTGCCGTATACCGTAACTCGCCGGTTCATTATGCAAAAGGCACGCCGTCACCCATTCCCATAAAGGGCATAGGGCTCCGACTATTTGTAGGTACATGGTTTCAGGTACTTTTAACTCCCCTTATAGGGGTGCTTTTCACCTTTCAGTCGCCCTACTTTTTCACTATCGGTCGTGATGGAGTACTTAGCCTTGGAGGGTGGACCCCCCAGCTTCACACGGGGTTTCACGGGCACCGTGTTACTCTGGAACCTCGACCATAACGGAGGGTATTGGGTGCGCCTACGGGACTGTCACCCTGTATTGTGTGCCTTTCCAGACACTTCGGCTACCGTTACCTTTGTAACTCCTGATCGAGGCCCGCAACCCCGGACCGAAGTCCGGTTTGGGCTATTCCGCTTTCGCTCGCCGCTACTTGCGGAGTCTCTGTTGATTTCCTTTCCTGCGGCTACTTAGATGTTTCAGTTCACCGCGTTGACCTCGACGGTCTATGCATTCAACCGTCGATATCGCCATTTATCTGCTTGCACAGTGACGATGGGTTGCCCCATTCGGGAATCCCGGGATCAAAGCTAGTTTGACAGCTTCCCCGGGCTTATCGCAGCCTACCACGCCCTTCATCGTCTCATCACGCCAAGGCATCCGCCATGTACCCTTAGTAGCTTGATCACATTTGTCGAGGACCCGCGAGGACCCCGACGCTGTCTCAAGCCTTCCTAAGACACGTCAATAAAACCTTGAGTGTTTCAACTATCCCTATGCACTTGTCAAAGAGCTACAACACCTTCGCCCGCCGGCCCGATCGGCCTGGGGGGCTCGCCTTGACGCTCTCGTTGCCGAAAGGCCAAGGACGGAAGATTGTATCCAGTTCAACGATCGCTGCAAGCGTTTTGTTCGGATTTTCTTAAAATTCTATCCGACGCTGCTGCAATCGCTTCTGTATCTTGTAAATTCAGCACGGACAACAGGTTGCCGCCATGCCACCGAAGTGGCGTTTCCTGGAGACGACCGGGCTCGAACCGGCAACCCCCAGCTTGCAAAGCTGGTGCTCTCCCAATTGAGCTACGTCCCCGGCCATCGTCGACCGTCGCAATCGACGGCCAGGCCAGGAACCGCCGCTCGCATGTCAATGGGCCTGGTTGGATTCGAACCAACGACCTCACCCTTATCAGGGGTGCGCTCTAACCAACTGAGCTACAAGCCCGTCATCTGCTGATCGGGCCTGCCTGCCCAGCCGGAGTCCGTTCCACCCTCCCGCTGCGGCCTGACACACCCGCGTTTTGCCGGTGCGACGGTCCGCCAGGGAATCGTGGCGGTTCCATCCGTCCCGGTCCGTGCTGGCTCTCTGTGTTTGTCAATCAGCTTGCTGCCCGGTTCAATCAACCCGGCAGAACATCAAAAAAGGCCACCGAAGCGGCGGCCCGGAAGACAGACAGGAACACTCCTGTCACTCGTCGTCCGGCCAGCCTCCAACGCGATCTGCAAGAACCATACGCTCTTCTCTCACGCTCTGGTTTGCTTCGTACCTTCTCAATCCCGCCCGTCCGACGTGCTCTCGCTCGTCAGGGCGGACTTAGTATCGTAACAAATGGACAACCCCGGTCAACAGTCCTTTCGGCAGAAAAACACATTTTCTTCACAACCGAATTCCCGCCAACCCCCCGTGTGTCGATAAGCGGCGTTTACAGAAGTGTTTATCGCTCCTGCGCCCCGCCGGACAGCCCCTGCCCCGCTCAGCGTTTCCGCTGCTTGCGGCGCTTGCGACGCTCCTTTTTCGAAACGCGCGACTTCTTGCGGCTGGAACGTTGTTTGACTTTTCCGGGCATGGCGCCGCCGGCGCCCATCTGGCCCATGCTCTGGGCGAACTTCATCCGCTCGCGCATGCCCATCCCGGACATCTGCTTCATCATGTTGGCCGCCATCGAGAAGCTCTTGACCAGCCCCGAGACGTCCTTGGTCTCCGTACCCGAACCGGCGGCGATGCGTCGTCGACGGGAGGCTTCGATGACGTCGGGGTTCGCCCGCTCCTCCTTCGTCATCGACTGGATAATCGCTTCCATCTGCTTGATTTCGCCACCATCGGTCTGCATCTGGTCCATGGCCGACCCCATGCCCGGAATGAGCTTGAGGATCTGCTTCATGGGGCCCATTTTCTGCATCTGGCGCATCTGGGCGAGGAAGTCGTCCAGGGTGAACGACCCCTTGGCCATCTTCTCCTGCATCTGGGCGGCCTGTTCGGCGTCGAACTGCTCCTGGGCCTTTTCCACCAGCGTGACCACGTCGCCCATGCCCAGGATCCGCCCGGCCATCCGGTCGGCGTGGAATTCTTCGAGGTCTTCGAGTTTCTCGCCGACGCCGATGAACTTGATCGGCTTGCCGGTGACCTTTTTCACGCTCAGCGCTGCACCGCCGCGGGCGTCCGAATCGAACTTCGTGAGGATCACCCCGTCCAGTTCCAGCCGTTGGTTGAACTCGCGGGCGGAGTTCACGGCGTCCTGGCCGGTCATGGCGTCACAGACGAGGTAAATCTGGTGCGGCTTGGCCGTTGTGGCGATATCCTCGGCCTGCTTCATCATCTCTTCGTCGATGTGCAGCCGACCGGCGGTGTCGATGATGACCACGTCGCGCCCGGTGCTCTCGGCGTGGATGAGGCTCTTTCGGGCGACCTTGACGGGGTTCTTCTCGCCCTCGATCCGGAAGCACTCGGCCCCGGCCTGCTCGGCGACGATCTCCAGCTGATCGACAGCCGCCGGACGCTGAAGGTCGCACGCCACCAGCAGCGGACGCTTGCCCTTCTTGATGAGATACTTCGCTAACTTACCGCAATGAGTGGTCTTACCCGAGCCCTGCAGGCCGGCCATCATGATGATCGTCGGAGGCGGCGAGACGAAGTAGATCTGCGAATCCACCGGGCCCATGAGGTTCACGAGCTCGTCGTGGACGATTTTGACCATCACCTCGCCGGGCTTGAGCGACTGGATCACCTCTTGGCCGAGGGCCTTTTCCGTGACCTCGTCACAGAAGTCCTTGACGACCTCGTAGTGAACATCCGCCTCCAGCAGCGCGGTACGGACCTCTCGCATCGCCTCGCGGACGTTGCTCTCGCTGATGCGACCTCGGCCGGACATTTTCCGGAAGACGTCGGTGAATTTGTCTGTCAGTGCCTCGAACATAGTCCGCTCACTTTATCACATCGCCCAAGGCGAGGAAAGCATCATGCCACGGAAACGCTTCATCCTGTCTCGAATCGGGTAACCGTTGCCGTTGCGACACCTGCGCGACGGCGGATCTGGTGAGGCGCGCCGGGTCGCTCGTGGATCGTCGTCGCTTACTTATGTCCCCCCATCGAAGCGCCGATACGGAGTGTGCAAGGGAGCCAATCGAGGACGACATGCGGAAACCCGGACTGCCGACCATCCTGCCCGCCGTTGTGGGCGCAGTCCTTGTGCTGGGAATGCACTGCTTTCAGACGAGCATTCTCGCCCAGGACACGCGCCGCCCGGCAATTGCCGACGTCTCCTGGAGACGGTCGAGCGATGGCGGATCGGCCGGTCGACCCGCATTGGTGGCCGCACCGCCCGAACCGGCGGCGCCCACCGCGTCCGACGCCCTGCCCCCCGAGCCTTATACCGCCTCGCTGAGGATGGAGGGAGACAGCGACGGTGGAGATGCAGCGGATCCGCCGTACGATCCGATCTCGCCGACGGACCCCGTCGAAGCGCCCGCCCCGGCGGTGATCGCCTCGCGGCAGACCCCGGCGACCCCGTGGGCCAAGCAGGCGGAGCCAACGCCCCGCCGCACGCCCCACCAGGCCGATGTGTCCATGCCGGCACCCCCTGTGGAGGGACGGGTGCCGGCGGACCCGGCCTCGGGGCCGGTCGCCCCGGTCGCCGCGCCCTATCGACCGATCGACCCCGTCGTCCAATCCCCCTCCGAAACGCCCGATCAGACGGACCTGGCTGTGAGGGACGTACCCGCCGACGAATCCGTAGCCGATCCGGACCCGATCGCCGCGATCGCACCCATCGACCCGATCCCCGCCGCCCGGGAAGACGCCCCGTCGGCCCGGCCGCTGGTGGACACGCCGCGCCGCCAACCCTCGGTTCAGCCACATCCGCCCACGGCGTCGACCACGCCCGGCATCGCCGCGACCGCGCCCGATCTGCCCGTGATCGCCGTCCGCCAACCCAGGCCGATGGTGATTCGTCCGATCCGACCGACCGACCCCGTCGACGCCCCGATCGACAACGCCGAGGAACTCACCGCCGCCCCAGCCGACGACGATATCTCCCAGCCCCTTCGCCCGGTGCGAACGCTCACCCCGAACGCCCCGTCGGTGGAATCCTCTCGTCCGGCGATGGCACAGGCCCGGGCCGACCGGACATCACGCGACGAAACCCGCCACATCGAGCCGGTCGTGATCGCCGCTCCCGCCCCGGTCACTGTGGACATTCCCGCTGCCGAGATCCAGCCGGACCTACCCGAAGTGCTTGCCAGCGTCGACACGCGACAGGAGGCTTCCCCGACCACGGAAGTTCGAACCCAGGCCCCGACCACGAGAGAGAATGACGACGCCAAGCCCGACCCGGACGTGATCCCCGAGCGTTCCTCCCGGCCATCCGACCCTGCCCACGCCACGCACCCCACCAAGGACCGGAATCTGATGTTGATGATGGCCCTTCAGGACCCGGACAAATACGTCCGCAAGTGGGCTGTTGAAATGCTCGGGGGAACCGGCGACAAGCGGGCGGTCAAACCGTTGATCCGTCGACTGGGCGACAGCGACTGGTGGGTGCGGCGTGCGGCGATGTACTCGCTGATGCAGCTCGACGACGACGCTGCCGTCAAGCCGATCACCGCTCTGCTTCGCAAGGGTCACTGGAAAGACCAGCAGGTCGCCGCCATCGTGCTGGGTAAGATGAAGGCCGAGTCCGCCATCCCCGCGCTGATGGTGCAGTTGGCCGACGCCGACGACCGCGTTCGCGTCGCCTGCGCCGCCGCCCTCGGTCAACTCGGCTCGCCCCAGGCGGTCTCCGCACTGCAGAAGGCGATGCGCGACGACGACAAGGCCGTCCGATTGGCGGCCAAACGCGCGCTGAAGCGAATCGCCGAATCGAAGGTGGTCAGCCGGTAACGCCGGATCGACCTGCCTGCCGAAAGACCGACCGACCGGGTTGACGTTGTGCTCTTGCCGCTGGACACCGTTTGCCCCGCTCTCTATCATCGCGGTGATGGCGGAATCCAGGACCATTCTCGGCCTCCGTGTGGGTCCCTCGCTGGACGGGATCGACGCCGCCCTGCTCTCATCGGACAGCCACTCGCCGAAGGGCACTTACTCGCTGGTCGGCTCGCTCCAGCGCCCCCTGCCAGAGACCCTCTCGACGGATCTGCGAAACGGCAACACCACCGATGACGTGCAACGCGATCTGGCCGAAGAGATGCTCGCCGCCGTCCGGTCGGTCCGGAAGCTGGGCACCAGGCCCGGCCCGCTGAGTCTGGTCGGCGTGGAAACGGACCTCCCCTGCCCCGCTCAGCCCGGCCTGGCTGCGTTGACCAACGAGTTGGCCGTTCCGTGCGTCGGCGGATTCTCCGCGTCCGACCGCGCGGTGGGTGGGCTCGGGGGAAGCGGCGCCCTGGCGTGGGGAGTCATGAAACTGCTGGGCGACGACCGGCTCAGCCGCGTGGTGGTGCACCTCGGAGCGGCCGCCCATTTGACGTTCATCCCCGCCGAGGCTCACAGCGGGGACGTCGCAAGCTTCGACGTTGCCCCCGCGGGGTGGTGGCTCGACGCCGCCTGCCGCGACCTGCTTGGAGCCCCCTTCGACCGCGACGGGGCCGCCGCATCTCGCGGCCGACCGGTCGGCCAACTGGTGCATCAACTGCTCCACGACGTCTGGTCGCGCACGGAAGGACCGGCCAGGCTGGACCCGCGAGACTGGTCGCAGCGGTACGGGCCCCGCGTGGCGATGCTCGCCGAGAGAGAAAAGGTCACGGGCGAGGACCTCCTGGCCACGCTGGTCGAAGCGACGGCAGCGGGGGTCGCCTCGGCCGTCGCCTCGCTTACAGAACGTCCTCACCAGGTGATCCTGGCCGGCGGGGGAGCGCTGAACATCCATCTCGCCTCGCGGATCCGCGCCCGGCTGAGCCCGTCGAGCACCATCGCCTCCGACAAATTGGGCATTCCCGCCCGGTCCGTCGCATCCGCAGCGGTCGGCGTGTTGGCAGCGGCTCGGCTGGATGGAAGCTGCGCCCACTGTCCCGCCGCAACCGCAGCCAAAGGCCGCGCAGTGCTTGGAACCCTCGCCCAGCCGCCGGAGATCTACTGAAACCGCCCGCCCGAAGGCTCCGCGCAGAACCCGGAGCAATTGCGACAGGCCGACCAAGGGAGACATCAGGATTTTCGATGACCAGGACAATACGGTTCAGCGTGCGATCATGATCGCCGGCCCTAACGGGGCTGGAAAGACAACCTTCGCTCGGGAGTTCCTTCCAGTCGAAGGACAGTGCCCGACGTTCATAAACGCCGACCTGATCGCAGCGGGGCTTTCGCCGTTCGGCCCCGATCTGGCGGCCGCGGAAGCCGCAGGACTAATGCTGAAGCTTGTGCGCGAGATGATCGCTGATAGACGGAGCTTCGCTGTGGAAACGACACTTTCGGGCAAGGCCTATATTGCGATGATCAATCAATGGAGACGTTTGGGGTACCAAGTCGAACTCCTGTTCCTCCGATTGCCCTCATCGGACCTGGCGGTGGAGCGTGTGCACCAGCGCGTCGCACAAGGGGGGCATGACATCCCAGAGAAAGATATTCGTCGCCGATTTCACCGAGGTATGATAAACTTCGAGATGAAGTATCGGTCGATTGTGGACGTGTGGCAGGTTTACGACGCAAGCAGATGGCCGCCGGTCCTCATTGATCAAGGTACCAACCCATGATCCGACACAGCGACAAATACCGCTTCCTCGATGGCAGCCGATCGGCCATGATTCGTGCAGCCCAACGCGCTGCCCGCCAAGCCAAGGAACACAAACAACCCCTCCTGCTGTGGAGCGATGGCCAAGTGGTCCGGGTTGACCCGGATACGCTCCCCGAACTGCCTGGACAAGCCCCCCTGCAGGAGTAGACCCAAGGGCCCGGTTTTGCCGCCTTCCACCGACGGCCCAAACCCCCGCGTATCTCCGAAAGCCTACCCGGCTGCGGATGGGAACCAGCGAGCCCACAGGTCCGGCAGGA
>JBKHCL010000107.1:0-10237 GCA_046541875.1 Phycisphaerae bacterium
CTCGTTGCTCTCCCCTGTTGCAGGCACCGCCCCCGGCGCGATAGCATGGGCGGTGCGGGCCGATCGGCCCGGGCAATTCAGCGACATCCACGGACGGAGAGCGCAATGGACAGATTTGTGATTCAGGGCGGGTCGCGCCTGCGGGGCGAGGTTCGCATCGGTGGCTCGAAAAATGCCACGTTGCCGATCATGGCCGGTGCCTTATTGGCCGACGGACCCTCGGTGATTCACGACACGCCCGATTTGGCCGACGTGCGGGCGATGGCCGACCTCCTGATCGATCTGGGAGCGACGGTCAAACGCGACCCGGACCGCTCGATGCGCATCGACGTCCAGGACGAAGCCACCGTCCACGCCGAGTACGACCGTGTCCGCAAAATGCGCGCGAGCATCTGCGTGCTGGGTCCGCTGCTGGCCAAGCGCCGCAAGGTCCGCGTAGCCATGCCCGGAGGCTGCGCGATCGGGTCACGCCCGGTGGACCTCCACCTGCGAGGGCTGCGCGCCCTGGGAGCCGAGATCACCCTGGACGGCGGCGACATCATCGCCTCCGCCCGCAAGCTCCACGGGGCGACCATCTTCCTGGGCGGGCCGTTCGGCTCGACCGTTCTGGGCACAGCCAATGTCATGATGGCTGCCACACTCGCCGAGGGCACCACCATTATCGAGTCGGCCGCGTGCGAACCCGAACTGGAAGACCTCGCCGACTACCTCAACAAGATGGGCGCCCACATCGAAGGGGCGGGCACGCCGCGAATCACCATCGAGGGGGTCGACGCGCTGAGCGGCTGTGAGCACACGGTGATTCCCGATCGCATCGAAGCCGGTACGTTCATCATGGCCGCCGCGGCGACCAACGGTGAGGTCACCGTCAACAACGTCCGCCCCCAGCACATGCTCGCGGTCACCGACCGCCTCATAGACATCGGCGTTCACGTGGAATTCAAGGACGAGGCCGCCACCGTCTCCAGCAGCCGACGCCTCGAACCAGTCGACGTGACAACCTACCCCTACCCGGGCTTCCCCACCGACCTGCAGGCACAGATCATGGTCCTGCTCTGTTTGGCCGACGGGAACAGCGCGATCACCGAGAAGATCTTCCCCGACCGGTTCATGCACGTGCCCGAACTGCTCCGCATGGGGGCCGACATCCGAAAGGAAGGGCCCACCACGATCGTCACCGGCGTCAAAAAGCTCATCGGCGCACCAGTGATGGCCAGCGACCTGCGGGCCTCGGCGGCGCTGGTGATGGCCGGTTTGGTCGCGCGAGGGACCACCACCGTCCAGCGCGTCTATCACATCGATCGCGGCTACGAGAGCATCGAGACCAAACTCAACGGGCTCGGGGCAAGCATCAAGCGACTGAGCGATTAGAACCGTTGCGTCAGCCGGTCGTTGGGGACAACCCAACGCGACGGCCACCAACGCCGGACCGACGACGGACTCACCGACGTTACTGATCCAGCATCGCACGCAGAGTGCGGGTCAGTTCCTCGTCGATCTCGCCCGGGTCGCCGGCGCGGCGGGCGAACTCCCCGATCGGGCCTTCCGCCAAATCCGGGGCAACCTCCACAAGCGGAACGCACACGAACGGCCGACGAAGATCCGGGTCGGACACATCCCCCTCGTCGTCACGGTAGACCACGTCCAGGTCGATCGGCCTGGGGGCATATCGGTCGGTCGTTCGGCGTCGGCCTAGCAGGTGCTCCACGTCGCGGCAAAGGGTTTTGAGAGACGCCGGGTGATCCGGCAGCGCCACGCACCACACGCCATTGAGGAACGCCGGCTGCTCACCGGGGCCCAGCGGCGCGGTGCGGTACACGGTGCTCACCGCGAGAACCTCAAGCGAACGGGTCAGCAACTCCAGGGCGGCGGGGATGTTCTCTCGCGGCTGAATGTTGGACCCTACGGCGAGAAACGCCCTGCCACAACCGCGAGAGTCACTCATTGCGCCAACGGGTGATCTCCACCCCGACAGTCCTCGCGAACCTCAGCGCCGCGGGCTTGCGAAGCTCGACGCGCACGCCCCGGATCCGCTCGTCGCACTCCAGAGACACCTCCGCGACCCGCGTGGCGAGACATTCGACCAGTCGACACTCGGACGCCTCGCCCATCGCCAGGACCGCCTTCTTGACGGCCTTGTAGTCCACAGCGTCGGCCATCTCGTCCGACGCGCCGGCAGGCCGACAGTCGACAAAAAGGTCCAGGTCCACCACCACGTCCTGTCGCTCGCGGCGCTCGTCGGGGTTGATGCCCACGATGCAGCGGAACCGCAGTTCACGGATCAGAATCCGGTCGCCGGCCGAGTCATTCATACATGCGCCCCTTGAGATGTCGTCCACCGTCGATGAACAGAAGCTGTCCGGTCACAAACGGGCTTTTCAGCAGGAAGAGCATGGCCCGGGTGATGTCATCGCACCGTCCATGGGCATTGAGGGGATTTGTGTGGGCCAGGTCCTCCAGGTAGCGTTCGTCCTGGCCCGGGGGAGGCAGGATCAGGCCGGGGCAGATTCCATTGACCCGGACGGACGGGGCGAGCTCGCGGGCGAGCATCTTCGTGAGGGTCGCCAGCGTCCGCTTGGAGAGATGGTAGGAGGCATGCTGCCGATCGTAGTCCACCACACGGGCGTCGATCATATTGATTACGTCGCCGCGTTTGCACCCCTTGGCCATCGCCCGGGTCAGGGACAGCGGCGCCATCGCGTGGATCTGCATGTTCGTCGCGAGCGACTCGGGGGTGACGTCCGCCGGCGTGTCAGCCGGGAATATCGAGGCGTTGTTGATGAGCACGTCGATCGGCCGGCCGACCAGGTCGGCCGCCTCGCCCAGGAGGGATTCCGCGCAAGACGCGTCGGCCAGGTCCGCCTTTAGGGCGCAGGCGAGCCGGCCTTGGCGGCGGAGCGTGTCGACGAGTTGGTTGGCCTCGTCCTCGGAGCTGCCATAGTGGACCACGACCCGCGCGCCGCCGGCAGCGAGTGTCTCGACCATCGCGCGTCCCAAGCGGCGCGCGCCCCCGGTGACCAGGGCGGTTCTCTCGGCAAGATCGGTCGGGTTCGCGGCGGCCATTCGTTCGTTCGGTTCGGCGGGGGCGACTAGCGGCGTTTTCCGAAAATACGGAGCAGGTACAGGAACAGGAGGATGAAATCCAGGTAGAGCGAGAGGGCGCCGAGGACGGCTCCCTTGCTCCGCGTTTCTTCGTCTCCGCCTGCCTCGGCCATCATCTTGACCTTCTGGGTATCGTAGGCGGTGAGGCCGACGAAGATGATCACCCCGATGTAGGTGATCCCCCAATAGAGCGCTTCGCTCTGCAGGAACCAGTTGACGATCGAGGCCAGGATGATCCCGATCAGCCCCATCAATCCGAGGCTGCCCCAGCTGGTCAGGTCGCGTTTGGTGAAGTAGCCGTACGCAGCCATGCCGCCGAACACGCCGGCCGTGATGAAGAACGTCGAGGAGATCGAGGCGGTGGTGTACACCAGGAAAATGAAAGACAGCGTCAGCCCGTTCACCGCCGAGTACAGCAGGAACAACCCCGTCGCCACGGTGGACGAGAGGTGGTTGATGCCCAGGGAGATCAACAGCACCAGCCCGATCTCCACGAGAAACAGCACCCAGGCGGACTCGCCCACCATCCGGATCAGACGGGGCGAGCGGGCCACCACCACAGCCATCAGTGCGGTGATGAGCAGCCCGGTGGACATCCACGCGAATACCTTCATCACGAATGCCTTGACGGCCGGGTCGCTGGAGGGCTTTCCGATCGCCCCAAGCCGGGAACTGAGATTCGTTTCGCTGTGTGCGCCGAACTGCATGGGGTTCTCCTTGCCTGGAACTCGGCCGATCGGCCGGGGTGTTACCGCTCTTCCACGCCTTCCTCGCCGAGTGTGGTGTCCCACTGGTCGGGGCTGCGATAGTAGTCCTTGAGCATCATCGCCGCCACCACGCCGTCCGCGGTCGCCGTAGCCAATTGCATCGCCGCCTGCTGGCGACAGTCACCGGCTACGAACACGCCCGGCAGGGAGGTCTTCAGCGTGGTCGGGTCGCAGGCGATGTACCCGTGCTCGTTCATGTTCACCGTCCCGCGGAGAAACCCGGTGTTGGGGATCATTCCCACGAAGATGAACACCCCGTCGACGGTGAGCTTTTCGGTCTGGTCGGATTCCACGTTTCGGATCAGGACGTGGTCCACCTCGTCGCCGCCGGCTGTAGGCACGATTTTATCGAGCACGTAAGGCAGCTTGATGTCGATATTGTGCTTCTCGGCGGCCTGGCGGAGCTCGTCGACCAGCACCTGCTGAGCGCGGAACTCGCGCCGACGGTGGATCATGGTGATCTTCCTGGTGAAGCGGGTCGCGAGGTACAGCGTGTCCTCGACCGCGGTATTGCCGCCCCCCACCACGAGCACGTGTTTATCGCGGTAGAAGGCTCCATCGCAGGTGGCGCAGTAGCTCACGCGCGTTGCCTGGCGGAGTTGATCCTCGCCGGGCACGCCGAGTTGCCGATAGTCGCTGCCGGGCGAGAGGATGACCGCCCGCGCCGGCAGCGTCTCCTCACCGCGGTTGATGCTGAGTTCCAGGATGGCGTCATCGCGCCGGGTGATCGAGTCGACCGCCTTGTTGACCACGACCTTCGCGCCGAACTCGACAACCTGCTCTTTCATCTTCTCCACGAGCTCCATTCCGCCGACGTGCTTGTAGCCGGGATAGTTCTCGATGGACTCGGTGAGCATGATCTGCCCGCCGGGCAGGCCGTTTTTTTCGAGGATGACCGTGTCATAGCGGTCTCGCGCGGTGTACAGGGCGGCGGCCAGCCCGGCCGGCCCGCCACCAACAATGGCCACGTCGTGCACTGGGTTTTCTGACATCTGCGGGGGCGTCTCCTTGGTTAATGAGGTCAGTCGGTCAGCCCGCGGAGGATGCCCGCCGCGGCCCGGAAGGTCTTGACGACCTCCTTCCGGGTGGACCGCTCGACGGTGAATCCGCCGGGCGACTCCATGCGAACGAGCGTTCCGTCGGGCTTGAGGTAGAGCGTCGCCGGGTCTTTGTCCCAGTGCGACTGGTCCTGGCAGCGAACGACCTCGATTTTCACATCGCCGATGCGGATCGTGGTGGGCTTGTGGACGATGAACGTTCGCATGTCGAACTTGTTCGTGCGCGAATTGTACGTCGCGAACGAGTAGTTCCCGGGCTTGGAAAGGTCCACCAGGCGCGGCAGGATCATTTCCATCGCCCGGGGAAGGAACCACGATCCGGGCAGATCCTTACGCTTGGTCGTGGGCAGGTCGCGCCCGTTCTTGGTGGCCGACGACATGACGACTTGGTCGCGCTGCAGGCCTTCCTCGCGGAACACGATCCGCTTTCGACCTTCGCCCACCCGAAGCACTTCTTCCCACGTCGAATACGTTCGCCCGACCGACGAAAACATCTTCGCCTCGCTGACGCGGAGCGGGACCTCGGGGATCTTCGCCCAACTGTGAGTGACCACGCTCAGCCCGTCCATTCGCTCCTCTCGGCCGATGTCTTCGACCTGGCGCATCCAGCCGACAGGCTTGTCGTTGACTTTCATGATCCGCCAGACAGGCTTGTCCTTGACGGCCTTGGCAAGGGCCTCCTTCGTGAGCGCCAGCAACACCACCTTGCCATTGCGAAGATATTCCTTGCGCCGCTTCATCTCCTCGGCAGGGTCGTTGATCTTCGCGGTCTTCATCATGGTGCTCATCGCCTGATCGAGATCCCGCTCCTTCTGCAGGGAACCGAAGATCGTGAACACCAGCCAGCGACCTGGCTTGATGCGGACCCAGTGCTCCTTCTGCCAGAACTTCATCGCCCCGACGGACTGGCCGATCAGGACGATGCCCGGTTTTTCGTCCACCGACTCGAAGGCGACCTCGTCCACCCGGAACCGCTCCCGCTGCATCGCGTCTTTGCGGAGCTGCTTGGCGTAGGTTTTGATGTCGAACGTCTCGTTGGGGTCCACCTCGCGGGCGGCCTTGCGGACCGAGAAGGTCCAGACGATCGCGCCGCGCTTCGCGTCGCGCTTCATCCAACTGGCGACATTGGCCGTGGCGCTTTTGACCTGCCGCTCGGTGCCCTCGATGGGCCGAAGCGAGAAGCCATTGAGCGGATCGCGATAGCGGCTGCCAAGTTTTGTCTCGTCGTCGCCCAACGCCGGCAAGACCGTGGCCGCCAGGCAAAGACACGTAACGACGATCCCCGTAAATGGTCTGTTGATCATGGCATCACCAGTATGCTGAGAGCAAATGGGTCCGTCGAACCCGGCGCGGACTCCTGCCGCCAACCGGCGAAGCCGCCCGGGCCGACGCTCAACTCGCAGGCATTGTAGCATTCACCCACGGCGTGGGTCTACCGCCCTTTGGCGAGTCCTTCACCGATCATGTACGTCGCCGACTCGGCGACGGCCTGCATCATGTCCCCGTCGCATTTGTCGAGTTCCACGATCAACCATTCGATGCTTTCGAACTGGTTGGCCGCCTCGACCACCGCGGGAATGTCCATCTTGCCGGCCCCCACCGCCTGCATGGCGGCCCCTTTTTCCAGCGGGCCGTCCTTGATGTGAATGGACCGCGCCTTGGCGCCGACCTTCGTGACGAACTCGGCCGGGTCGTACTTGCCATGGTCCGCCGCCCAGTACGTGTCCACCTGCGGACGGAGGCGCGGGGCCATCTCCAGGAGAATCTCGAAGGCATGTCGGCCGTCAATGAGCACCATCTCGTGGTCGTGATTGTGATACGAGAGCGTCATGCCCTTCGCCTCCAGCAGACCGGCGGCGACTTCCAGGTCGTTGGCGAGTTGCTGGATGGCCATCGGGTCGTGGAAACATTCGGCCGGGCGGTGGGGAATCACGATGTTGTCGAACCGCAGCATGTCGGCCGACTCGGCGAGTTCATTGACGTTCTCCGACGAGACGTCTCCCTGGTGCACACTGGTGGCCTTGAGGCCGACGTCCTGGAGCAGGTCGCGGACCTGTTCGGTCGTGTGGCCGTGCATGCCCGCCAACTCGACGCCCAGGTAGCCCATCTCGGCGACCTTCTTCAGCGTGCCGGCCAGGTCGTTTTTGGCAGCGTCCCGGACGCTGTACAACTGCAGTGCAAGTGGTTTCATGTCTGAATCCTCAGTTGGAAGTCCGGCGTTGGGACGCTATCGCGCCTCGCCAACACGCCGGACGAATCGTTCGTAATCTTCAGGGGTGTCGATCCCGG
This sequence comes from Phycisphaerae bacterium, assembly GCA_046541875.1. Classification (GTDB taxonomy): domain Bacteria; phylum Planctomycetota; class Phycisphaerae; order SM23-33; family SM23-33; genus CAZFPT01. Next base: position 7,217 of record JBKHCL010000107.1, read on the forward strand.
CACCATCGTAGTCCACCACAGCCACCGCAATCGAATATCCGTGCTCCAACGCCCGGAGCTGTTCGAGTTTCTCGGCCTGCTCGGCCGGCGTGGACGGCAGGCGGGCGTAGGTCTTGAGAAACGCACAGCCGTAAGCGTACGCCCCGAGATGCAACAGAGCCGACGACCCCGCCCCGTCGCGGTCATACGGGATGGCCGACCGCGAGAAATACATCGCCCTGCCGGTGAGATCACACACCACCTTCACGCGGTTCGGGTCGGGGACCTGCTCATCGGCCAGGGGCGTGGCGAGTGTGGCCATCTCGGTGTTCTTCTCCCGCAGCAACAGAACCAGCTGATCGATGCAGGCGGCGGGGATGTCCGGCTCGTCGCCCTGGATGTTCACCACGACGTCATCCCCCGCCAGGTCCAGCACGTCGGCTGCCTCCGCAAGACGGTCGGTCCCGGTGCGACAGGACGCGGAGGTCATCACGGCCCGGCCGCCGAACCCCTCGACGGCCGAGACAATCCGATCATCGTCGGTCGCCACCACGACGTCGTCCAGCGACGACGCCTCCCGGGCGGATTCGACCACGTGCTGGATGAGCGGCTTGCCCGTGCGATCCAACAGAGGCTTTCCGGGCAGCCGGGTCGAGGCATACCGGGCGGGGATGATTGCGATGGTTCTCATTCACTCACCTCTCGGGCGTCAGAACCCGATCCTGCCAATGTGCCTATTTCGCCGGTCTGCTCAGAACGCAGCTGTCGTGGGCAGTCAATTCGAGCGTCCCGCTTACTGTCCCGCCGTCCAGCACGTCGGTGAGCTCCTCGCCGGCCAGGTCGATCGTCGCGGGCTTGCCGCTGAGATTCACCACGAACACGTAATCCGTCTCGCCGTCGGTGCGACATTGGGCGGTGACGCCTGCGGGCAGTTCTCCCGCCAGCGCACGAGGCAACGAGAGTTCCTCGATCAGGCCGCCGTACAGGTCGTCCAGGAACCGCTGCTCGACCCGGGCAGCCAGGTAATAGGCCCGACCCTTTCCGAGTTCGCGAACCGTCACGCATGGCTCACCGGCGTAGAACTGCCCGCCATGGGTCGCCAGGACAGCCGCACTTTCGGGATGAATCCGCTCGCAGTACCGGCGCGACTCGTATTCGCCGCAAAGGCCGCCGACTTCGCCGGCCATTTTCACCGTGTTGGTCTCGTCGGGATAGAGCGCGTCGATTTCCTCGGTCCAGATGCCCAGCACATTCCGCAGCGGACCCGGCCAACCGCCCAGGAAGCAGCGGTTCGCCTCGTCCACCCAGCCGGTCATGGTGGTGCACACCAGCACACCGCCGCGCTGGACGAACTGCTCGATCCGCTCGGCCACGCCGGGGCGGAGCATGTACAGCATCGGGGCCGACAGCAGGTCGTAGCCGTCCAGAGGCTGCTCGCTGTCGATGACGTCCACGCTCACGCCCGCCTGCCAGAACGGCCGATAGTGTGCCTCGCAGCGAGCCATGTAGTCCTTGTCGCTGCCCGAACCCTGGTCGGCCATCGGACCGCAGGAGCTTTCCAACGCCCACCGGACCTCCCAGTCGCAGATGAGCCCCACCCTCACGCGGGGCATGGTTCCGATGATTCCGTCCAGCTTCGCCAGCATCCCCCCCACGTCCGCAACGTCCTGGAACACGCGGGTATTCTCATGGCCGACGTGGTCGACCACCGCCCCGTGGAACTTCTCGTGGGCGCCCTGCCCCTTGCGCCACTGGAAGTATTTGACACTCTCGGCCCCGTGCCCGAGATGCTGTACCGCCTGAGCGCGATGCACGCCGGGACGCTTGAGCTTGTGTACGGGCATCCAGTTGGTCGCCGACGGGCTGGATTCCATGATCAGGAACGGCCGCTGCTTGAGCGAACGGCACATGTCGTGTGTCATCGAGAACCGCACAGCCCGTGTGACGTCGTCCTCTCCGCGATTGTGATACAACGGGTAGCAGTCATCGGAGATCACGTCCAGGTGCTCGGCGAACTTCCAGTAGTTCTGCGGCTCGTAAAAGCCCATGAAATTCGTGGTCACCGGCGTATCGGAATACTCACGGAGGGGAGCGATCTCCGCCTTCATGAAATCGACCGTCTGATGCGTCACAAAGCGTTTCCAGTCCAGCACCATCGCGTCGACCGCCCCGTCGATGTCCATCGAGAGCAACTGGTCCCAGTCGGTCAGCGTGGTGGCCCAGAAGGCATTCCACCAGGCGTGGTTCAGTGCATCGAGGCTGCCGTAGCGGTCTCTGAGCCAATCGCGGAAGGCCGCCTTGCACAGGTCGCAGTGGCACTCGCCGCTGTACTCATTGGACAGATGCCACAACGCCAGCGCCGGGTGCTCGGCGTAGCGCTCCGCCAGGCGGGCATTGATGGCTGCGACCTTCTCGCGATACACCGGCGAGGTGAAACAATGATTGTGGCGACGGCGCTGGAGATCGCGCCGGCCGGTCCTGCTCACGCGACGGATCTCGGGATACTTCGCTGCCATCCAGTTGGGCTTGCCCCCCGAGGGCGTCGCCAGCACCACGTGCACGCCGGCCTCGTGCAGCGCATCCATCCGCTCGTCCAGCCAGCCGAACTCGTATCGACCTTCTTCAGGCTCGAGCGCCGCCCAGGCGAAAATGCCCACCGACATCGAATTGCAGCCGGACAGCTTCATCAGCCTGAGGTCCTCTTCGAGAACGTCGGGCCGGTGCAGCCACTGGTCGGGGTTGTAGTCCCCTCCGTGCCAGAGATACGGAAACTTCGGATTGATCGGTGAACAGCGCTCAGCCATGGGATTCTCCAGTACTGCCGGCCGCGAATCGGCCGGGGCAAAGCGGGGATTGTAGACCCCTCCGAACCAAACGTCCAGCCGTCGCAACGGCAATCCTGCGAACCGACGTGCGTAAATCGCCAACAATACACCGAGACACCCCGCCGGAAGATAACCACCATGATGCAGGTTGGCCGTCGGACGACGCCTTCGGCGACCTTCGCTTCGTCAAGCGGTAATGGCGTGCGAGAGAGCATGC
>JBKHCL010000108.1:0-10217 GCA_046541875.1 Phycisphaerae bacterium
AGCCGTTCGTCCATGCGGATCCAGCGTTTGTTGTGGGCGTCGGGGGTGCGGATGTGGCGGAACGGGACGGTTACGCGGAAGGTGTTCCGGCCATGGTCGACGGTCAGATGCACGTCGATGGCCGACGCGCCGCGAGGTGCGGTGAAGTGCACCGTCTGCGTGGGCCCCAGCTTGCCGCGCGACTGCTCCACGCGGAAGCGGGTAACCGTGTCGGCCGATCCGAACAGGCCCGGGTCCACCTCGATGCGGACCTCCCGGATATCCGGGTGCGACTCGGGTCGGTCGGCATACGGGGCGACGGCTACCGCCAGGTCCCGCCCTTCGAACACGCGGGGCGCCACCACGCGAGGCTCGTCGATCGACGCGCATCCGCCCACCGCGCCGATGGTTGCGACGGCAGCGAGGAGTCCGAAGGCCAGATGGGATCGCAACGGGCGTCGTGGCGGAGCGGTCATTTCTCGGGGTTGAACTGTTCGAGCAGGTGTCCGAGCTTGTTCTTCTTCGTTTCCAGGTAGATGCGGTTGTGCTGACCGGCGGTGATTTCGATGGGAATCCGCTCGGCGATCCGCAGGCCGAACCCCTCCAGCCCGTAGATCTTGCGGGGGTTGTTGGTCATGATCCGCAACTGCCGCAGGCCCAGATCGCGGAGGATCTGCGAGCCGATCCCATAGTCCCGCCGGTCGGCTTCGAACCCCAGGTGCAGGTTCGCCTCGACGGTGTCCATCCCCTGCTCGATCTGCAGCTGGTAGGCTTTGAGCTTGTTGATCAGCCCGATTCCGCGCCCTTCCTGGCGAACGTAAATCACCGCCCCCTTGCCGACCTCGGCGACGGCCTGCAGGGCGGTGTGCAGCTGCGGGCCACAATCGCAGCGCATCGAGCCGAGCACATCGCCGGTGAGGCATTCGCTGTGGACGCGCACCAGGACAGGCTCGTCGTGTACGATGGGGTTCCCCTCGTCGTCCAGTTCGCCCACCCCGCCCATGCACAGCGCCAGGTGCGGCTCGGGGTCTACCAGGGAGGTGAAGGCGATCAGCGTGAAACTACCGGCCGTCAGTTCGAGGGGAATGGTCACGGCGCGTTCGATCAACCGTTCGCGGCGCAGGCGGTAGCGGATGATGTCGGCCACCGAGCACATTTTCAGTTCGTGTTCGCGGCAGAACGTTTCCAGGTCGCCCCGGCGGGCCATGGTCCCGTCTTCGTTCATGATCTCGCAGATGACGGCGACGGGTTTGAGCCCGGCCATCCGTGCGAGGTCCACGCCGCCTTCGGTCTGTCCGGCGCGGACCAGCACGCCGCCGTCGCGGGCGCGGATGGGGAATACGTGTCCCGGTCGGGCCAGGTCGGCCGGTCGGGCGTCTTCGCGGCAGAGCTGCTGGATGGTTCGTGCGCGGTCGGCCGCCGAGATGCCCGTGGTCACGCCGGTGGCGGCGTCGACCGAGACGGTGAAGGCCGTCCCCTGGAGGGCGTCGTTGCTGGTGGTCTGCGGGTGGAGGTTGAGTTTGTCGGCCCGCGGGTTGGACAGGGGGGTGCAGATCAACCCCCGGCCGTGGGTGGCCATGAAGTTGATGATCTCGGGTGTGGCGAACTCGGCGGCGCAGAGGAGGTCGCCCTCGTTCTCGCGCGTTTCGTCGTCCACCAGCACGATCATCTTACCGTTGCGCAGGTCTTCGAGGATGTCTTCGATCGGGTGCATCGTCATCGGTTGTCCTTCGCCGGGTCGGGCCCGGAATGATTGCCTCGCCCCTTCAGGGGGGCGATGGTGATGTCGCCTTCGGCACAGCGGTTCAGTCTTCGCCGCGATGCTGCTTCGTCGAGCGGTGCGTCCGCGGTGCGTCCAGGGGCTTCTGCTCGGTATGCACATAGTGCAGGCCGATGCGGGTGTAGCCGATGATCGACGCGATCGACAGGCCCACCACAATATAGCACAGCCACATCGCCAGCGTGTTGCCCAGCGCGTCGCGGGCGGCGTTGAGTTCGGGCACCAGCAGAACGGTGACCACCAGCAGCAACTGACACGCCGTGGCCGCCTTTCCGAAGGCTTCGGGGTGCACGCGGAAGCGGTCGGTCACCAGGTAGACCACGAAAAAGCCCATGATGACCCACAGGTCCTTGCCCACCACCGCCACCACCAGCCAGTTGGGCAGCACGAACGCCCCGGCCGCCGACTCGAACGACAGGCAGATCACCGCCGAGATGATCAGCACCTTGTCGGCCAACGGGTCCAGCAGGGCCCCCAGGCGGGTTCGCTCGTTCAGTCGGCGTGCGAGTTGTCCGTCGATGAAATCGCTCAGGCCCATCAGCACGATGATGCCCAGGGCAGCGTAGCGCGCCCAGGACCAGTCCTGCAGGTTCAACAGCACCACCACGAAAGGCGGGACGAACAGCAGCCTGGCGATACTGATCCGGTTGGGCCAGTTCAGCGAACGCCAGACTTTCATGGGTTGATAGCTCACGGGATCTCGCGGTCGGGAGCGGAAACGTCCGTCGGATCAACGCTCGGATTTCTTGACATCCGCGTGCAGCAGCCATCCGCCGATAATGAGGATCGGTGCCAGCACGAAGGCCGCCACCGTCAGCAGCAGGACCGTGTTGGATCCGTCGGCCTCGGTTACGTCGCCGCTCGCTCTCATGATACTCGTCAAACCACCCAGCAGCAGCAGAATCACCCCGCTGACCAACAGCAGGGGGACCATGGTCTTCTTGATCTGCGTGCCGGTGGCCTTGGCCTGGGCCTGGCGGATTTTCTTCTGCCGGGCCCGCTCGCTGGGGGGGCCGTCGCCCCGGTTGCCGCCGACAGGGGCCGCGGCGGTGGCGTCATTCTGCTCGTCGGAGTCGGCCAGGGCGATGGCGGGATTATCCGCGTCCGCGTCCGCGTCGGCGTGCGACGTTTCCATTTCGGCAGCCTGCTGGGCGGCGTCCGTGTGCTCGCCCGAGGCCATCGCTTCCAGGGCAGCGGCATGATCGTCGTTCTGAGGCATGAATCTCCATCCACACAGGGGTCGTGTCTATAATGAAGCATTCATGATACACGCCGCAAGGCCAACTGACTACCGCTAATTCGACCGGGATTTGCCCCATGACCATCCGCTATCCAGCCCGTGCGGGAAGCTTCTACGACGCCTCCCCCGACGCCTGCCGCCGCCACGTCCAACAGATGCTCTCGGAGGCGAACGTCCCCGACGACCTGCCCACGCCGCGGTATGGGGGCATCGTGCCTCACGCCGGCTGGGCGTTTTCCGGAACGCTCGCCTGCCGGACATTCAAGGCGCTCAGCGAAGCCGCCGAGATTCGGACGTTCGTGCTGTTCGGAGCAGACCACACCGGGACCGCCGCCCAGGGCGAACTGTTCGACGCCGGGGCCTGGCAGACTCCCCTCGGTGAGATCCCCATCGACGAGGACCTCGCCTCGGACATTCTGGACGCCGCCGGCTCGGTGCGGGCCAATCCCAGCGTACACGCCCACGAGCACTCGCTGGAGGTCCAGGTGCCCATCATCCAAGTGCTCTGCCCCGAGGCGAGCATCCTGCCCCTGGCGGTGGCCCCGGGCGATATCGCGGTCCACGTCGGCAGGGAAGTGGGAGCCATTCTCGCCGATCGGGCCGGCAAGGAAGTGGCGGTCGTGGGCAGCACCGACCTGACGCACCACGGCGGGCATTTCCCCGCCCCCGGCGGGCGGGGGGACGTCGGCGAGCAGTGGACTGCCGACAATGACGCGCGTATGATCGGGCTGATGGAAACGCTCGACGCCGACGCCGTGATCCCCGAAGCCAACGAGCACCGCAACGCCTGCGGGTCCGGGGCGATCGCCGCGACGCTGTCGGCCTGCAGAGAGCTCGGCGCCGAGAAGGGACGTTTGCTGGAGTACACCAACAGCTACCGGATCATGCGACAGCTCGCCCCCGGTCGAAGCGACGATACGACCGTCGGGTACGCCTCGATGGTGTTCGTCTGACCCGCGGTGCCCACCGCTGCGTCGGGTGGCTGGGTGGGGCGCAAGACCTGTCCGACAAGTCATTTACCAGGAGGTGCATGTGAAAATCGCTGTTCTCGGATCCTACGGCCACGTGGGAGTGGCCATCGGCCCCCTCGCCCGCAATCCCGACTCGATGGAACTGGTGGGCGCCTGCCCGTTCGGCCCGGACGACAAACTGCCCTTCGTGGACAATCCCGACCTCGACGTGCCCGTTTTCGATGACTTCCCGACGATGCTCTCGACGGCATCGCCGGACATCGTGGGCATTTTCACGCCGTTGCATCTCATCGCCGGCCACGCGCGAACCGCCCTGCAGGCAGGGGCGCACGTGCTCTGCGAGAAGCCCCTGGCCCTGTCGCTGGACGACTTGGCCGCCCTGCGGCGCGACGCGGAGAGTTCTCGTCGGCGCGTGACGGCGGCCTTCACGATGCGTCAGGAGCCGGCCTTCCTGGCGGCGAAGGGGGCGGTGGTCGACGGGCTCATCGGTCGGCCGCTGCTGGCGTTCGCCCAGAAATCCTACCCGTTCAACCAGCGCGACGAATACTACAAACACCGCGAAACCTACGGCGGAAGCATCCCGTGGCAGGCGATTCACGCGATTGATTTCGTGCGATGGATCAGCGGGCGGGAGTACGCCCGGGCGGCGGCGATGCACGCGAACCTCGCCCACCCGACGCACCCGGGCATGGAGGACGCCGGCGGGTTGTTGCTGGAATTCGCCGACGGCGGGCAGGCGGTGATGAGCTTCGATTATCTCCGACCCTGGCCGGGCGGGCAGGAGGAGAACCGCCCCTGGGGCGACGATCGCCTTCGGCTGGCGGGAACCGACGGGGTGATCGAGATCACCTGCGCCGGCGAGCGGGCCGTCCTGATGACGCCCGATGAGGTACGCGAGTTGCCGCTGCCCCGGCCTCGAAGCCTGCTGGAGGAGATGGTCGCCTCCATCCAGGCCGGCCAGGCCGACGGCGGACTGGTCACGACGGCGGACTCGTTCCGCGTCACGGAAGTCGCCCTCCGCGCCCGCGATGCCGCCGACGCCGGGCAGATTGCCGCGGTCTGACGGAATATCCTGGACGTCCAAGCGAACCCGTCCGGAAAGGTGAGACGACGATGACACGCGATCGAATGGCAATGTTTGTTCTGGGGGCTGCGCTCGGGATCGCCGGTGCGGCGGTCTTGTGGTGGGGGCAGGTGACTTCGGCGACGGCTGAGCCCACCACCAAAGCGCAGGTTCGCGCGATGGTCAAAGGCGAGTACGCCCCGGGATTCGCCGAGTTCGTCACCAACTGGGTGCGAACGCAGTACTGCTTCGAGCACGCGTTGGGCGCGGTGTTCTGCTCGAGCCCGGAGTTGGTCAACGGCCGCCTGCGGTGGACGCTCAGCGGCGAGGTGAATCGCGGCGCGGGCGATCCGTACCGCAAGCGCTGGCTGCGCGCGAAGCGCGATCTCAAGCGCGACGTCGAGCTCTGGTCCCGGCGGGGGTATGACATCCGCTGGAGCGACTTCGAGTTGACCGTCGACGAGCCCCGCCCCCGACGCTCCGACACCACCGTGGAGTGAGGGCCTATTCTGAGTCCGTGTCGGCCTTGGCGTCGTCGGGGGTGAGCTTGGCCCGCAGGTGGTCCGGGCCGATGACCTTGGCTTCCTCCTGGCCGGGCATTTTCCACTTGAGGACCATTCCTGCCCCACCGTCGCCCTGGTAGTAGTCGATGCGGATCGGTACCATGCCGGCTGAGAGCTTCACCTTGAAGATCTCCTCGTCCATACCCTGATCGATCCAGTCGTCCAGGACCTTCTTCCCGTCGATCCAGATGCGTTTGCCGTCGTCGCTGCCGGCGACGAAGGTGTACTCGCCCTCTTTGGACACCGCCAGCAGGCCGGTCCAGCGGATCGAGATTTCCGTCTTTCGGCCTTCGGGGTACTTGAATTGGCTGCCGTCGTCGTCGGGGAAGTTGATCGCCGGGTCAATCCGGACCATGACGCGCTTGTCGAACGAGTCGCCGTGGAAGTACTCGCCCCGCAGCCCCCGCTTGTAGAGCCCCATCATCCCGGCGTACTTCGCGGCGACAGCAGACGCGGCGGCATTGTCGGACTTGGTTGCCTTTTTGAGATACGCCCGCACGGTGGCGAACGCGTCGTTGTCGTCCAGCAACTCATTGAATCTGTTGGCGTCGCCGTCTGCCCGCTGCTCGGCCGCCTTGGCCAGGGCGGCTGCGAGCTCTATCTGCCGGAATGACTCGTCCTTCTCAACCAGTGGCAGGAGGCCTTTGAGTATGCTCGCGGGCAGGGGGGCTTCCCAGTCGGGCAGGGCGGAGGTAATGACCGTGTGCATCGCCTCGGAGGGCTTGCCCTGGAGCTTATCCAGGAAGATCGGCAGGGCCCTGTCGTCCTGCCATTCGCCCAGCCAGCGGGCGGCTTCGACGGCCAACTCGCCGTCGTTGTTTCGCAAAGCCTTGCGGAGGTGGATCAGCCCCGTATCGCCGGCGTTACGAATGGTGCGCGCCGCGGTGAGTCGCTCGGTGGGGGTCTTGCTGGTGAGGTTCTCAAGTGCGAACGGCACGCTCGCGCTCAACTCGCGATGGTCCCTCAGCCGCGCGAGAGTGCCCTTGAGCTCATCGATACGCGGATGCCCCCGGAAACGCCGCTGCATTTTGAAGACAAGGCGCATCGCCTGCGAGAAGCGGGCCTGCTCTTCCAACACGCGGACCTCATCGAGGGCCTCCTCGAAGTCGCCCTCCTCCCACCGGGGTTCGTTCGGGTCGGGTGAAACGTCGTTCGGGTCGGCGACGGTCTCCGGGTCGGTCACGAGCACATTGGGGTCCTCTTCGGGCTCGTCGTCCGGGAGGGGGGTCGCCTCGTTGGCGTCGGGGGTGTTGGGTTCGTGATCGGTCGGCGTGGAGTGGGGTTGCTTGGCCGACGTGTTCGGTTCGTCGCCCGAGGGGGCGTCGCAGCCGACCGGAACCAGTATGGAGATCATCGCTATCAGCGTCAGGCGTCGAAACATGCGTTACACCATGGGGGTTGTGCTGCGGGATCGCGAATTTGCTGCTTGTCGATCGTTCATAGACGATCTCGCCCCTGCGGGCAAGAGCATTTGACGGACACTTATTCAATGCTCTGCCGGCTGTGGGGTTTCGTACGTGTATCGCGCTGCGGCAGCGCATTTGCCTCGACGGGGGGCAAATCGTAGATTCCGGGTGCGACGAATCGGCCTGCGTGCAGACGCCGGATTCGTCAGGGGGCATGCGTCCCCGAGCAGGACAACTGGAGACTCACAGCCCGGGAGGTTGCGCATGATGCACAAAACTTCGATTTTCGCCGCCGTGATCGTTCTGCTCCCGATTGGCCTGTCGGGGGGAGACGCATTCTGTGATTCCCTGACCGAGCCCCCCACCGGGACGATGGACCGCCCCGCCCGGACCGTCTACTGCCTCGATGAGATCGACCTGTTGGACTGCGCGCTGCCGACGCTCAGCACGCTCGATTGGCCCGCGAGCGGCCCGGAGGCTACCACTTCAGATGGATCGTGCGTCCGTCCTTCTCCAGCGTCACCGAGTTGGAAGTAACCCGCTTCAACGTCGCCCCGTCCACCCGCTGCCCGATGCGGACGCACTTGCCGTTGATCATCGCGAGGTTCCCGCCGGGCCCGTTGACGATCGCCTGCAGCGTGTAGCCGTCGCGCGACCGGGCGTCGGCTGACTCGTCACGGACGGGGGACGCCGGCTTGGAGTGTGCCTGCCCCGGAGCGCCGCTGTGAGCGTCGGAGGCCTTCTCTTTACCGGATCGGCCGGCTTTGACCAGGTCCATCAGCCTGCCCACGGTGCTCTTCCCGCCGCCGTCCTGGTGTTGGTCCGTCGACGTCGCCTTGCCGGGGTTGTCGTCTTTGCCCTGGGCGGCTTCCACCGATCGCCGGGTGGGGTCGTTGAGGCGCTCTTCCACGAGCTTTCGGTGCTCGGGGGTTTCGTTGCCCTTTTCGCGCAGGTAAGAGACGTGGTCTTCCAGGTCGCCCAGGGCGTTGCGCATCTGGTTCCAGCCCAGCCGAACGCCCAGCGCCAACCCGCCGAGCATGACCACCGCAGCCACATAGTGCATCAGGCGGCGGGTTCCGGTGGCTTTGGGGGCTGCCAGCTCGTCGGGCACGGTAAACCCGTCCTGCGGGGGCGCCTCGGTGAGCCGATAGGCCGGCGTCTCGTCCGCCAGCGGGATCAGCCCATCGTCACTGGCGGGGACGTCCTGGCCGTCGAGAGTTTCTGCCGGCGAGCGGGTCTGCTCCTGGCCGGGCCAGTCCCAGCTTTCCAGGTCCACCTCTTCGGCGTTCTCCTGCCCGGCGGCGGGGAAGGTCGGCTCCGTCGCCGGCTGATCCGGGGTGGGTTCGTGATTTGATGAATCGTCGATGGACTCGTCCTGGAACATGCGCGCACCTCCAAAATGCTGCCTCCCGCGTCGCTGCGGGCCTCCGTTGGCTTGGTCGGCCGATTCTTCGGGCGACTTGACCAGTGAAAACAACCCACGGGGCGGGGTAGAATGCCCCCGACCTGCTCAGGAGCATCCCATGGTGAACATCCGCAATGCCCAGCGGCGTGACCTGCCGGCGATCAATGCGATCTACAACGAGGTGGTGGAGCATTCGACCGCCTGCTTCGATCTCGAACCGATCTCCGCCGACCAGCGCGAGACGTGGTTCGACGCCCACGGGGGCGATCGGCCTGTCCTGGTAGCCGAGCAGGACGGCCGGGTCGTTGGCTGGGCGGGGCTGCACACGTTCATCCACAAGCAGGGCTCGCGACACGTGGCCGAGCTGAGCGTCTATGTGGATCGCGCGCATCGCAGCCGGGGCATCGGGCGATCGCTGATGGAGGCGGTGCTGGAGGCGGGTCGCTCTGCGGGCGTGAGGCGGATCGTGTCCTACATCGCCGGGGGCAACCAGGCCAGCATCCACCTGCACGAATCGATGGGATTCACCCACGTGGGCGTGCTGGAGGGGATGGGCTATAAATTCGGGCAGTACGTGGATGTGACGGTCATGCAGCGGTCCCTCGGGGACGAATGACCAGTGGGCCCGGCGTGGTTTCACCCGGCGGTGGGCTTTGAGAGTCGTTTCGCGGGCGTTCCGGACGTGCGGCCCGGTCGCTTTCGTCGGTTGCTTTACTTGCAGGCATCGGGCAGGGGCGCGTATACTTCGGATTGAGAGTCCTAAGGAGCAGAGCCCTATGAAGCAATACGAAGGCCAACTGATCGCATCGGCAGACGCCCGGTTCGCGATCATCGTCAGCCGGTTCAATGAATTCGTGACCTCCAAGCTGCTGGGCGGGGCGACCGACGCTCTGTCGCGCCACGGGGTGGACGTCGACAAAAACGTCGAGGTGGTCTGGTCGCCCGGGAGTTTTGAGATCCCTCTGCTGGCGGGGAAACTCGCCGCCAGCGGGCGGTACGCCGCGGTCATCTGTCTCGGTGCGGTCATTCGCGGCGGCACCGATCATTACAACTACATTGCCTCGGAGGTGGCCAAGGGCGTCGCCCAGGCGGCGATGAACACGTCCGTCCCGTGCATTTTCGGTGTGTTGACGTGCGACACCATCGAGCAGGCGATCGAGCGGGCGGGCACGAAGGCCGGCAACAAGGGCGCCGACGCCGCCAATTCGGCGATCGAGATGGCCAACCTCCTCGACCAGTTGCCGTCCTGACCGGCCGGGGGTTTCTGTGGCACAACATCACAAAGCGCGACGATTGGCGATGCAGGGGCTCTGCTGCCTGGACAGCCAGGGCAGCCCCGCCATCGACCTGGTCGTGGAGTTCATCGAGGACGCCCGCGACGAGGAGGCGACCATTCGCGAAGCCCGCTCGCTGATGCTCGGGGCCTTTCATGACATCGAGCAGGCCGACGCGGTGCTCAAGCGACACGCCCGCCACTGGGACCTCGAACGTCTGGCGCTGGTGGACCGGAACATCCTGCGGATCGCCACCCATGAGATGCTCACCGGCAGAGTGCCGCACAAGGTGGCCATCTCCGAGGCGATCCGCCTGGCGAAGGAGTTCTCCTCCGCCCAGAGCCCACGGTTCATCAACGGGATCCTCGACGCGGTGGCCAGGGAAATCCGGGAGCACACCACCCGCCAGCCCCGCTGAGACAGCGCCGGGCGTCCCGCGGAAGAAGGTTCCTGCATGGGCCAAATGCCCATGGTACAAACCACGTAGCACGGCCTTCCAGGCCGTGTTTGCCGTTTACGTAGCACGGCCTTCCAGG